>JBFWMJ010000021.1:0-32721 GCA_050251675.1 Sphingobium sp. | reverse complement strand
CCGTGCGCCAGGATCGCGGCGGTGTCATAGGGCTTCCTCCGCCCCGCGCGGATAGAAAGACAGCCGGATCGCGCCGCTGCGCGGGTCGACGTCCCGTTCGACATCGACGCCGTAGACGCGGCCGATAAGGTCGGGATCGAGCACCTCGCCAGGCAGCCCGGACCGGGCGATCCGGCCGTCCTGCATCAGATAGATGCGGTCGGCCCAGCGCGCCGCCAGATTGATGTCGTGCAGGGTCGCAATGACGCTGCACCCCGTATCGCGCGCCACGTTCATGAGATCGAACTGATAGCCGATGTCGAGATGATTGGTCGGTTCATCGAGCAGCAACAAGCAAGGGCGCTGCGCAAGGGCGCGCGCGAACATGACCCGCTGCCGTTCGCCGCCGGAAAGCGAGGCGAAGCTGCGGTCTGCCAGGCCGGCGATACGGACCCGGCGCATGATGGCCTCAACCTCTGCGCCATTGCCCTGCCCGTCATCGCCCCGCACACCGCGATGCGCGATCCGGCCCAGAACCACGACATCGCGCACGGTCATGCCCAACCCCGCCTCGGCATCCTGCGTCATCACCGCGATTGTCCTGGCGCGCGCGCGGGCGCCGATCGTCGACAAATCCCGGCCGTCGAGCAGGATCGTGCCCTCCACCGGGACGAGCCAGGCATGAAGGCAGCGCAGCAGGGTCGACTTGCCGCTGCCGTTGGGACCGATGATCGCGACACGTTCCCGCGCTTTTATCGCCACGTCGACATCGTGCAGCAGCCGCCGGCCGCCTATGTCGAGCATGATCCCTGCCGCCGACAGGGTCGCCGCTTCCGCCGGCGCCGTCCGGGCGCTGCTCAGGTTCATGAACGCAACACCTGCTTGGTGCGGGACGGGGCATAGGCGATGTCGGACACGGGCCGGCCGCCGAGCAGATGATCGGCGATGATGCGGTCCACGCCCGCCTCGTCGACCCCGCCATACCAGGTGCCGTCAGGGAAAACCTGTATCACCGGCGCCAGATTGCACGGCCCCATGCAACTCGTCTTGGCGCTCATCACACCGTCGCCTTCGGTGCGCAGTTTCAGCCGCGCCTGTTCGGACCGGAAATGGCCCCAGATGACGGCGGCGCCCGCATTGTTGCAGGGCCCGCCATGACAGATGAGCACGCGATATTTCTCGGTCGGGACGAGCGAGCCTTCCGCCCTGGGCGGTTTGCCATCGGGCGGAACCGGACGGTCAGGCAGGGCGACCTGAGCGGCGAGGAGGGACGGCAGAATCGCCGTTTCCTCGGGCGTCGCGGCAATATGGATGGCCGGCCATTGCCCATCCCGGTCATGGGCACGCCGCCACCGCTGCACCACTTTCGTCATCCAGCTGAGAAAGCCCGGCTCCATGGGGATCAGGAGCGGGACGAGGACGATGCGCGCCGCACCCTTGCCGATCTGTTCCAGCAGGCATCGGCGCAAATCCGGCGCGCCCTGCTCCGTGAAGGCGTGGACGACGCGGGCGGACGGGCCCAGCCGCGCCGCCACGGCCTGCGTCAATCGCTCCATTTCCTGCGCGGGACCGGCGGAAATGGCCGACTTCGCGACCAATATATAAGCGATCTCTTCCCTGTTCACCATGACACCCTTCCGTCGCGCACCGGGCGGAAGGGGTGAACGGGGCAGGGCGGACGCCGAAAAGCGCCGGTCATACGAACCCGTTGCGGCCCCGGCCGCCCGTTCGTCGCTCAGACGGAATTCACCGTGCCCCGATCATCCCCTGGACCAAAGCAAGAGCGACCGGACGCTGGCAGGTCTCCTGGCTCGCGGGTCGTCGCACAATGCACGGCCTTCCCAGGCCTCGCAGGAGTTAGCGTCCGGCCCAGTGGCTGGCGCAAGGAACCTTTGCCCTCGCGCACTTGTGCATCGCACTCACCGCTCACAGTTGCAGGGACAGCTCCGGCTTGTGGCCGCTCACGCAACCATCACCGTATTCCCTTTTAAGGCCAGCAACGGCCACCAACGCGATCGCCGCTGCGACTATCGTGCAGCCCGCACATTGACAAGGGTCGAGCATCCGCCGTGCCGACATATCTGTAACCACCGACCCTCGCTCCGGCGCCCGCACTCTGGATGAATGACCGGCTTGGGTGGCAATGAGCCGCGCCCCTCACCATCCCAATGGGCAGGATGACAGCCCGAAACCTGCGCCTTTATGCTGTCGCCAGAAACAGGATGAGACCATAGCCATAGCAACGGGAGCATTCCGCGCGGCGCGCGCCTCTGCTGTCCGTATTTCCGCCAGATCGGCCCGCTGACCAGCATACCCGCCGCTCCGGCACCGGCGTGCCGGCCCGATCGACATCAGGCCCGGCGATACACCAGCGTGAGATTGTTCGCCGGCATCTCATGAACGACGTCCCGGACAAACCCCTGTCCTTCGGCCAGGCCGGTCACGTCCTCCAGCCAGCGAACGCCCCATTGCGCATTGCGCGCCCGCAGGCTGTCGTCAAAGGCCCGATTGCCGGGCGCGGCCTCGCAACCCTTGCGGAAATAAGGTCCGTAAAGGATCATCGGCGCGCCCTTGCGCAACCGCTTTGCGCCTTGCGTGTACAGCCCAACCGTCGCCGCCCACGGGCTGATATGCGTCATGTTGATGCACAGCGCCGCGTCCACCGCGCCGACCGGCCAGTCGGCGGCCGCCGCATCCAGCATCAGAGGCGCGCGCACATTGGGCAGGCCCGCCTCCGCCCGCCAGGCGGCGATCGACGCCAGCGCCGCCGCATCGGGATCGGTCGGCTGCCAATCCAGATCCGGCAATGCCGCGGCGAAATGAACGACATGCTCGCCGCTGCCGCTCGCCACCTCCAATATCAGGCCGGACGGGGGCAGTTCCTTTCGCAGCACCGCCAATATGGCGTCGCGGTTCCGTGTCGTCGCGGGGGCATGGCGCCGGGCGCCGTCCGTCGCCGCGCCGCCGGACCGCCGATCGCTCATTCGGCGGCCTGCGCCATGGTCGGATCGGTCCAGACCAGCACCGGCTTGCGCGCGGCCAGCGTTTCATCAAGCCGCCGACGCGGCGCGTGATACGGCGCGGCCTTCAACGCTTCGTCCCCGGCCCTGGCCCGTTCGGCAAGGCTGCGCAGCGCCAGGATGAACTGGTCCAGCGCCGCCTTGCTCTCCGTCTCGGTCGGCTCGATCAGCATCGCGCCGTGCACCACCAGCGGGAAATACATCGTCATGGGATGAAATCCCTCGTCGATCAGCCCCTTGGCGATGTCCAGCGTGGTGAAGCCCTCGGCCAGCCCCTTATCGCTGAACAACGCCTCATGCATGCACGGCCCGCTGTCGGCGAACGGCGCGTCCAGCACATCTTCCAGACTGCGCAGGATATAGTTGGCGTTCAACACCGCATCGCCCGACACCTGCCGCAGCCCATCGGCGCCGTGGCTAAGTATATAGGCCAGCGCACGGGTGAACATGCCCATCTGTCCATGGAAGGCGACCATGCGGCCGAAGCTGCCGGCATGATGCTCCTGCGCGCTTTCCTCCTCCACCAGCACGAACTGGTCGCCCCGCTTTTCGACGAAGGGTAGCGGGGCGTACGGCACCAGCGCCTGCGACAACACCACCGGCCCCGCACCCGGTCCGCCGCCGCCATGCGGCGTGGAGAAGGTCTTGTGCAGATTGATGTGCATCGCGTCGACGCCCAGATCGCCGGGGCGGACGCGGCCGACGATCGCGTTGAAATTGGCGCCGTCGCAGTAAACGAACGCCCCCGCCGCGTGCACCGCGTCGGAAATCGTCTTCAACTCCCCCTCGAACAGGCCGCAGGTATTGGGGTTGGTGATCATCACCGCCGCCACGTCCGAGCCAAGCCGGGCGCTGAGGGCGGCAAGATCGACACGGCCGTCCCGGGTCGCGGGAATGGCCTCCACCTTATACCCGCAAAAGGCGGCGGTGGCCGGGTTGGTGCCATGGGCGCTTTCGGGCACCAGCACGACGCTGCGCGCATCGCCCCGCGCCTCAAGCGCGGCGCGGATCGCAAGCAGGCCGCACAGTTCCCCATGGGCGCCCGCCTTGGGGCTCATCGCGACGCCGGGCATGCCGGTCAGCGCGATCAGCCATTGCGCCAGTTCGTGGATGACGGCCAGCGCGCCCTGCACCGTGGACTGCGGGGCCAGCGGATGCAGGTCGGCAAAGCCGGGCATCCGCGCCACCTTCTCGTTCAGGCGCGGATTATGCTTCATCGTGCAGGAGCCGAGCGGGAACAGACCCAGATCGATCGCATAATTCTGCCGCGACAGGCGGGTGTAATGCCGCACCGTTTCCTGTTCCGACAGACCCGGCAGACCGATCGGCGCCGTGCGGGCGAGGCCGGCGAGCCGGCTCTCCCCTTGCGGTGCGGGGGCAAAATCGACGCCGGTGGTCCCCGCAGAGCCGATTTCGAAGATCAGCGGCTCTTCCAGCATCAGGGCGCGGTTGCCGGTGACGGTCGCCAGGACATTATCCGCCTCGCCCACAGGCAGGGGGGCGGTCGGGCGGCCTTCCTTCTGCATGGTCATGCCAGTTCCTCCTCCAGCGCCGTGGCCAGCGTTTCGATATCCTGCGCCGTCACCGTTTCGGTGACCGCGACCACCAGCCCCCGGCCAAGATCCGGCGCGTCGGGGAACAGGCGGCCGAGCGACACGCCGGCCAATATGCCCCGATCGGCCAGCCGCCGGACGACATCGCGCGCGTCGCTGGACAGGACCAGCGTGAATTCGTTGAAGAAACTATCGTTAAGCAGCGTCACGCCCGGCACCCGCGCCAGCCGTTCGGCCGCCTGACAGGCCAGCCCGTGGTTCAGCGCCGCCAGTTCGCGCAGCCCCCTTTCCCCCAGCAGGGTCATGTGGATGCTGAATGCCAGCGCGCACAGGCCCGAATTGGTGCAGATATTGGACGTCGCCTTTTCGCGGCGGATATGCTGTTCGCGCGTGGAAAGCGTCAGGACGAAGCCGCGCTTGCCCGCGGCATCCACCGTCTCGCCGCACAGCCGCCCCGGCATCTGGCGCACATATTTGCTCTTGCAGGCGAACAGCCCCAGATACGGCCCGCCAAATTGCAGGCCGACGCCGATCGACTGCCCTTCCCCCACGACGATATCGGCGCCCATCTCGCCGGGCGACCGCAACGCGCCCAGCGCCAGCGGTTCCGTCACCACCGCGACCAGCAGCGCGCCGGCGGCGTGCGCCGCATCGGCAAGCGGCGTCAGGTCCGCCACCCGGCCCAATATGTCGGGATACTGGACGACGACGCAGCTTGTATCCCTGTCGATGGCGCCGGCCAGCGCGTCGATGTCGGTCGCCGCGTCCAGCATTGGGGTCGCATGGACCAGCGCGTCGCCCGTAAACCGCGCCATCGTGTCGGCGACCGACATATAATGGGGGTGCAGGCCCGACGACAGGATCGCCTTGCCGCGCCGGGTGATGCGCCGCGCCATGCCGATCGCTTCCCAGCATGCGGTGGACCCGTCATACATGGATGCATTGGCGACGTCGCAGCCCAGCAGCCGCGCGACCTGGGTCTGGAACTCGAACAGGACCTGCAACGTGCCCTGCGCGATCTCCGGCTGATAGGGGGTGTAGGATGTGAGGAACTCGCCCCGCTGAATCAGGTGATCGACACTGGCCGGGATGTGATGCCGATAGGCCCCGGCGCCAAGGAAGAAGGGGGCGTCCCCCGCCGACAGGTTCCTGCGCGCCAGCGCCGCCATATGCCGTTCGACCGCCAGTTCGCTGGCGTGGGGCGGCAGGCCGGCGATGGCACCCGTCAGGCGCGCCGCGTCCGGTACATCGGCAAACAGATCGTCGATCGACGACGCGCCGATGACCGACAGCATCGCCTGCCGGTCATCGTCGCTAAGGGGCAGATAGCGCATCTTCTTCTTCCCGCTTTAGCCCGCCCGCGCGCGGGCGGGACGATGATGTCAGAGCGAGGCGACAAACGCCTTGTACGCGGTCTCGTCCATCAAGCCGTCCAGTTCCGCCGCGTCGGCGACGCGCAGCCTGAAGAACCAGCCATCTTCTTCGGCGTCGCTGTTGACCAGCGCCGGCTCGTCCTCCAGCGCGGCATTGGTGGCGACCACCTCGCCCGATATCGGCGCGTAGACGTCCGACGCGGCCTTGACCGATTCGACGACGGCGGCATCGTCGCCCTTGTCGAGCGCCGCCCCTTCCGCCGGCAGTTCGACGAACACGATGTCGCCCAGCTGTTCCTGCGCATAATCGGTGATGCCGACCGTGGCGATCTCACCCTCCACGTCGATCCATTCATGCTCGTCGGTGAAATAACGGCTCATTATCCCGGTCTCCCCTATGGTCTTCAGTCGCGGCTGCGGCGGTAACGGTGCGGCACGAACGGGGTGACGCCGACCCGCGCGGCGATGCGCTTGCCGCGCACCTCTATCTCCAGCGGCGTATCCGGCACGGCATAGGGCAGGCTGACCCAGCCCATCGCGATCGGCGCGCCCAGCGTCGGCGCAAAGCCGCCCGACGTCACTTCCCCGACCAGCACCGCCCCGGCATAGATCGGCGCGCCTTCCCGCGCGGGCAGCCGTCCTTCGATCGTCAATCCGACACGGCGGCTGCCCGGCCCTTCGGCCAGTTCCTTCATGACCCGGCCATGGCCGATGAAGCCGCCTTCCTCGCGCCGGCGTTTCTGAATGGCAAATCCCAGATCGGCGCCGATGGCGCTGACGCGCGGATCGATATCATGGCCATATAGCGGCAGGCCCGCTTCGAGACGCAGCGAATCGCGCGCGCCAAGGCCGATCGGCCTGACCTGCGGCAAAGCGCACAGCGCGTCGGCCAGTCCCTCCACGGCGTCAGCGGGCACGCTGATCTCGAAACCGTCCTCGCCGGTATAGCCCGACCGGCTGATCCACAGCGGCACGCCCCGCCAGTCAAACAAGCCGCAATCCATGAACACAAGGTCCGCCGTCCCCGGCAAAAGGGTTCCCAGCGCTGCGCCCGCTTCAGGCCCCTGCAATGCCAGCAGCGCCTGTTCGTCCCTGTGGTTCATCGTGACCACGTCGGGCAGATGCTCGATCATCCACGCCATATCGTCGTACTTGGTCGCGCCGTTCACGACCATATAGATATCCGCCCCGTCAAAAGCGCCAGCGCCAAGCCGGGCCACCATCAGGTCGTCCACTATGCCGCCGTCCTCATCCAGCAGCATGGAATAACGCTGACGAAAGGGCTTCAATCCCTTGATATCGCTGGGCAGCAGGATTTCGAGCGCATCGTCCACGCCCTCGCCCGAAAAGGTGATCTGGCCCATGTGGCTGACATCGAACAGGCCGGCATGGGCACGGGTCCAGTGATGTTCGGCCATGATCCCTTCATACTGGATCGGCATCTGATAGCCGGCGAAGGACACCATGCGCGCGCCCTTCGCGCGGTGCCAGGCATCGAGCGGCAGGGTGGCGGGCAGCACGGCCTCCTCTATGGTCGCGATAGTATCATTGCCGGTCATGGGACGGCCTTTCCGTTCTGGCGTTGAAGCGACGAGCGACCGGCCCTCCAAAGCGGGACCGCTGGCTGCCACCCCCTCTGTCACGGAACCTGAGAGCTTTGACCGCATGCCGGCGGGCGATGCGGCTTACCCCTTCGGTGGGACGCAGGGCGTCCGCTTTCCAGAGTGCCTGCCCATGATGCGGTCCCTTATGCCTGAGAGATTCCGGGGCGGTTGCTCCTTCGGCGACAGGCGTGCCTCAAAGGCCCCCATTCTCTTCCGCATCATGTCCAGCCACGAATCCTCGCCGCCGGAGGCGTCCTGTGCATCGCGCAATCGACACCGCGCGTCAATGCTCCAGCGGTCAGGCCGCCCGGTCGCCGGCTCCACCGCCACCGAATATCTCCGCATGGCGCCGCTGCGCATAACGGTCGGTCATCCCGGCGATGAAATCGGCGATATGGCGGCTGCGCCACGGTTCGGCCTGCGCACAGCCGACACGCCATTCCCCGGGCATCAGGTCCGGTTGCGCGTGATAGGCGCCGAACAGGTCGGTGACGACGATCCGGGCCCGGTCCGCCGCCGCCAGCTGGATCGGATGATGGTAAAGCGTCGCATACATGAACCGCTTGAGCGCGCGTTCCTGCGTTTCCACCTCCGGCGAAAACCCGACGAGCGCGCGACCGGCGGCGCGCACGTCCCCTACCGTTCGCACCGCGGCCTGCGCGATCCGTTCGCGCGTGGCGGCGATCACGTCATTGGCCATGAAGCCGATCTGTTCGCGCACCAGCTCCCGCAGCAGCCTCTCTGCGGGCACATCGGGATAACGGGCCCGCACACGGTCCCAGCAGGACCGCACCATCGGCACCTCCAGCAACTGGTCCAGCGTCAGCAATCCGGCCCGCAATCCATCATCGATGTCATGATTGTCATAGGCTATATCGTCGGAGATCGCCGCCAGTTGCGCCTCCAGCGAGGCATGGCTGGCAAGGTCGAGGGGGAACAGCGCGTCCACATCCCGCATGGCCCATCCCGGCGCGGTCACCGGACCATTATGCTTCGCCAGCCCCTCCAGCATCTCCCAGCTCAGATTGAGGCCGGAAAACAGCGGATAGGGCGATTCGAGCAGCATCAGCGTACGCAGCGTATGAGCGTTATGGTCGAAGCCGCCCTGCCCCTCCAGCGCGGTTTCCAGTGCATCCTCACCCGCATGGCCGAAGGGCGGATGGCCGATGTCGTGCGCCAGGCACAGCGCCTCCGTCAGATCTTCGTTCAGGGCCAGGGTGCGCGCGATCGTGCGGCCGATCTGCGCCACTTCCAAACTGTGGGTCAGGCGGACGCGATAATGATCCCCATCGGGCGACACGAACACCTGCGTCTTGTGCCGCAACCGGCGGAACGCGATGGAATGGATGATCCGGTCGCGATCGCGCTGGAAAACATCGCGCGGCCCCCGCAACGCGCCGCCCGGTTCGGCGTGGAAGCGTCCCCGGCTCCGGTCCGCGCGGCAGGCATAGTCGGCAAGGCCGGTCATCGCCGCGCCGTCACCGGCCCGCAAGCCGTTCGACCACCTCTCCCGCGCCGCTCTGCCAGGCAAAGACATCGGCGCCCTGCGCCTTCAGCTTGTCCTCCAGCGCCCTGGCCCGGGCAAAGCCGGGAAAGGGCCCGACCAGCAACCGGTTGGTGCGACCCCAGGACGCGACCCAGGCCTGCTGCGGCGCAAGGTCCGCATATTTCTTCTGCAACGCCTTCAGCGTGAAGGGCAGCGCGCCACGATTGGCGCCGATGCCGATCTGGAGCCAGCTGCGCGCCGGATTGGCGGCCATCACCCGCTTCTCCTCCGCCTCTTTCCGCGCCTTGGCGTCTGCTTCCGCCTTGGCCTTGGCTGCGGCAGCCGCCTTCGCCCTGTCGGCTGCCTTGGCCTTTTCGGCCGCCTGACGCTCGGCCCGGCGCGCGGCGTGCATCGCCTCGATCTCGGCCAGGTCGACCGCCGCGACAGTAGGCCGCCGTTCCGATTCGGGTACGTCGATCGCCCGGATGATGTCGGCCAGATTGCGCGCAGCCTCCATGCTGGGTTGCGGGCGTGGGGGTGGTGGCGGCGGCTCTGCCGCGGCCGATGCGACAGGCGATGAGGGCGGGGGTGGCGATGGGGATGAGGGTGGCGATGAAGCCGCCGCGGGAGTGGACGTACGTGCTGCCGCCTGCGCCAGGGTTATGGCGTTCAGTTGCGCGGCCGTCGATGCCGCGTCGCGCGCCGTCGGCGGGGCTGGCGCCCGCGTCGGTGTCAGCGTGTCGAATCCCGGCGCTGGCGGTCCCTGCACGGCCGACGGCCCCGCGGCATGCTGCACGGGCGGGGTTGCAGGCGCGGGCGAAACCGCTGCCTGGGGTGGGGGCGACGGCGTGGAAGAGGCCGATGGCGCGGAACCGGGCGAAGACGGGCGTGCGGGGGCCGCCCTGCCGGGGATGGGCTGGACCATCGCCGTACGCGCCGACGGTGCGGGTATCGACGGGCCGGTCGGCGCGGCGGCCGTGGCGCGCGCAGCCGCCGGCAGGCGATCGGCGGGCGCAGCTGTGGACGCGGATGGGGGTGACGAAGGGACGGGCGCCTGTTCCGCCGGTGTCGCTGGCGCGGCCGCCTGCCCAGCCGCCAACGCGGCGGACGGCGCCGATGCAGAGGCGGCCGACACTCTGCCCTGTGCCCGGCGGGTATCCGCCCGCGCCAAAACGGTGGCACGGCGCTCGGCGCGCTGCCGGGCCCGGCTGGCGCGCCGTTCCGCCGCGCTGGGCGACGCCGCTGCCGTCTGCACCGGCGGCGGCGCGGGCGCAACGGCGGCGGGGGCGAAGCCCGGCGCTGGCGGGGTCGGGACCACCGCCACGATCTTCGTGCCGATGGTCGCGGGAAAATGGCCCAGATGCATGGCCGCCGCCTTCTGCGCGGCAGTCAGATAGGGCATTTTCTGCATATAAGGGGTCAGGCCCGCGACCAGTTGAGCCGGCAGCGTCTGATCGGCGATCGCCTTCGCCTCCGCCTGCCGGTTGTTCATCGCGAGGATGAAGGCGCGATACCGCCATGCGGCCCGGTCGCTCTTGTGCAACAGCGGGCGGAGCACATGATCAGACGCGTCGATCTGCCCGGATATGCCGAGCGATGCGGCATAACGGCGGATCAGTTCCGCATTGTCGGGCGTCACCTTCAGCGCGGCCTGATAATCGCGCTGCGCGCCCGCCTGGTCCCCGACCATGTCGCGCGCCAGCCCCCGGTCGGACAGGATATTGCTTTCGGCAAAGCCCAGACGCGTCGCCTGATCGAACAGGCGCAGCGCTTCGGCGGGGTTGCGCATCTTCAGCATGACGCGCGCCAGTCCCGCCTTGACCCGCCCGTTGCTGCCCTGGATCGCTTCCGCCCGCGAGAGGAAGCCGGCGGCGGCACTGGGATCGTCCAGATCCAGCGCGGCTTCCCCCGCCCCGATCAACGCGGTGATGTCGCGCGGATTGGCGGCCAGCCGGGCCAGATGCGTGCTCAGATCGGCCGCGCCGGCAGGGCGGACGAGTTGAGCCTGATCGGATTGTGCCTGCGCACCGCCCGCCACCAGCAGCCCGGCGAGAATCCAGAGATGATATCGTGTCACAACCGCCCCTTAGCGGATCGAACCGCGCATGGGAAATAGCGAGGCGCCCTGTCCCACCCGTCCGGCCGTCCGGGCGAGGGGGATAAGCGCCGGACCGTTACTGGTTGCTCTGCCGATTGAGGAAACGCGGAATGTCGAGCGCGGGGCCGCCATTGCCGGCGCCTGTGTCGGGCGCCTTTTCCGACCCACGGGTCAGGCCGGCCATGCGTTCGAACAATGTGCCGCCCGTGGCGACGCGCGGCGGCGCAGGCTGCGGTTCGGGTTTGGGCGCTTCGGCGCTTTCCGCACCCAGCAGCAGTTCGTCCTCAGCGGGGTCTTCATCGGAAAAGACCGCGGCCGGCGGCGGCGAGAACGGGGCTGCGGGAGCCACGGGTGCTGCCTGACGGTCCGCGGCGGGCGGAGCCACGACGGGCGGCACCACGGGCGGAGCGGCGGCCGGAGCCTGCGGCACGTCCAGTTCCAGCGCGGCCGGCGCGGATGCCGGTGCCGGGCCCGATGCAGGGGCGGGCGCAGGCGCCGGTTCCGCCGTGGCGGCCGGGCGCTGCGCCGCCTGCGCGGTCGGCACGGACACCGGCGGACGGCTGGCAAAGCTGAACGGCTGGGTAAGCGGCGCGGCGTTGCCGCCCGCCTCATTGTCGATGCCGGTCGCGACGACCGACACGCGAATCTTGCCGTTCAGATTGTCGTTGAACGCGCTGCCCCAGATGATGTTCGCGTCGGGGTCCACCAGTTCGCGGATATGGTTGGCCGCTTCGTCCACTTCCATCAGGCGCATGTCGTCGCCGCCGACGATCGACACGATCACACCCTTCGCGCCGCGCATCGACACGCCGTCCAGCAGCGGATTGGCGATCGCCTTTTCCGCGGCCTGAAGCGCGCGGCCGTCGCCCTCGGCCTCGCCGGTGCCCATCATCGCCTTGCCCATTTCGCCCATCACCGACCGCACGTCGGCGAAGTCCAGGTTGATGAGGCCGGGCATGACCATCAGGTCGGTGATGCCGCGCACCCCCTGTTGCAGCACCTCGTCCGCCATCTCGAAGGCTTCCTTGAAGGTGGTGTTAGGGTTGGCGATCAGGAACAGATTCTGGTTGGGAATGACGATCAGCGTGTCGACATGCTGCTGCAACTCCTCGATGCCGGTCTCGGCCGAGCGCATGCGGCGATTACCCTCGAACGTGAACGGCTTGGTCACCACGCCGACGGTCAAAATCCCCCGATCGCGCGCGGCCTTGGCAATGACGGGCGCAGCGCCGGTGCCGGTGCCGCCGCCCATGCCGGCCGCGATGAAGCACATATGCGCGCCTTCCAGCGCCTGCTCGACCGACGCGATCGTCTCCTCCGCGGCGGCCCTGCCGATTTCGGGACGCGACCCCGCGCCCAGCCCCTCGGTGATCTGGGGGCCGAGCTGGATGCGCCGTTCGGCGGGCGAGGCATTGAGCGCCTGCGCGTCGGTGTTGGCGACGATGAAATCCACCCCCTCCACGCGCGCGGCGATCATGTTGGCGATGGCATTGCCGCCAGCACCGCCCACACCGATGACCGCGATACGCGGCTTCAGTTCGTCCACATGCGGCGGGCTGATCTCGATGCTCATATACTCTGCTCCCTGCGCTTCATCGACCCGAAGCGAAACTGTCACGAAAATCAATGCACCAGATAATAGGGTATTTCACCAGCTAAATTCGCGTCTCGTCGCACCAATCAGTAATTTGCCCGCATCGCCCGCATCATCCGTTGCCACCAGAGGGGTGCGCCCATGCGATGCACCGTCTGGGTCGACGGCGCCATGGCGCGCAAATCGACCGGGCTCGTCGCACCGTACAGCGCCAGCCCCGCCAGCGTTGCGAAGGCCGGCCCGCTATGCGCTTCGGGCATGGCGGACAGGCCGCGCGGGCGGCCAATGCGCACCGCGCGCCCCAGCGCGCCCTGCGCATAATCGGCAATGCCTTTCATTTCCGCGCCGCCGCCGGTCAGCACCACCTGCCGTCCAGTGGGCGAATTGAACCCCATGCCGACCAGCGCCGCGTTGATTTCCGACATCAGCTGGCCCAGCCGTTCGCAGATCACACCGACCAGCGCCGCGCGCGTGATCTTGCCGCCTTCGGCATTGGGACCCGCATTCTGGCCCGGCACGGCAACATCGCCAAGGGGGGGCGCGATTTCGATCATCTCGCGGAAATCGCGGCGGTTCTGCATCGCCGACCCATAGAAGCATTTGATCCGTTCCGCCTGGCTGCGGCGAATGCCGAAAGCCGAAGCGATATCGTCGGTGATGTCGGCCGCGCCGATCGGAATGGAATGCAGCCCCACCAGCATGCCGCCCGCGTAAAGCGAGACATTGGTCACCCCCGCGCCCAGTTCGACCAGCGCGACGCCCAGATCCCGCTCCTCTTCCGACAGGCAGGCCAAGCCGGTCGCGATCGGCGCGGCGACAATGGAATTGACGTTCAGATAGGCGCCACGCACGCACAGGTCGAGATTGGCGAGCGGCGCGCCATCCGCCAGCACGACATGAATATCGACGCCCAGCAGGTCGGCGTGCATACCGATCGGCTTCTTCACCGGCACGCGCCCGTTGATCGTGAAACAGGTCGGCTGCGCATGCAGGACCACGCGGCCGTCAGGGTCGATGCCCTGCTGCCCCGTCGCCAGCAGGTCGTCGACATCCGCCTGTTCGACGCGATAGCCGTCCATGTCGCGTTCCACCGTGACGACGTCGCTGACCAGGCTGCCGCCGGAAAAGCTGACCCACACATCCTCGATATTGGTGCCCGCGACGCGTTCGGCCTGCTCCACCGTTTCGCGCACGGCCAGTTCGGTGCGTTCCATGTCGGCGACGAAACCGCGCCGCACGCCCCGGCTTTCACGCTGGCCCGTGCCCAGGATCACCAGTTCGCCGGTATCGGTGCGGCCAGCGATCAGGGCTGACACCTTCCACGACCCGATATCGATGGCGGTGATCAGTTTTTCGACCTTGGGTTGCGACATGGCTTACCCCTCCTCGCCCGATGCGGGCACATCCGCGCCCTGGCTCTCCGACAGCTTGCCGCCGCCACGCCCGTCCGGCAATCGCAATACGAACCGATCCGGGTCGCGCATGTCGAATTTCACGATGCCGCGGCCCAGCAGGCGATTGACGCCGTCCATCCGCGCGAAATTGACAAGCGCCGTCGCCGAAGACGCGTCCCCTTCCGGCAGCGACAATGTTTCCCCGGACTGAAAGCGCAGGTCCCAGCGCCGGTTCCCCACCCATGTCGCACCGGCCAGCATCGGTTTGAGCGCCGGCGCGTTTTCCATCAGCCGGTTGAGACCCGCCGTCTGCCGGTTGGCATTGGGGCCAACCACCAGCGGCAGGTCGGGCATCGCCCCCGCCGACACCGGCTGCAACACCGCGCCGCCAACGTCGATCAGGTGCAGACGCCCGTTATGCTGCCAGATCGCCACCGGCTCGCGCTCGACGATGTCGACCACCAGCGTGTCGGGCAGGCGGCGGGAAATGCGCGCATCCCTGACCCAGCCCAGCTTCAGCATATCGTCCCGAACCTTCGCCAGATCGAGCGACAGCATGGACCGGTCCACCTGTCCCAGCGCAATGGTGTAGACGGACAATTCGTCCATCCGCTCGACGCCGCGCACCTCGACCTTCCCGACCTCGAACCCCGCGCGCGCCGCCCACAGCGCCGCTTCCTGCCGGGCGATGCCGGGCAGGCCGAAGAACAGGGCGGCCGCCACCAGCGCGGCGGTGACCAGCCCCATGATCGTCCAGGTCGCCATGCGTTGCAGCGTCGCGTCGCTGACCGGCAGCATCTCGATCAGCCGGTCGACCCAGGACTGGCGCCGCAGCGAAGGGGTGAGCGACCCGTTGCGCCGCCCCTTGCCTGCCGCGCTACGCTTGCCGCCCGCCTTCCCCGGACGCGCCGCGCCGCCCCGCCTTATCCGTGTCTCGCTCATGACCGCTCGCCCCCGATCGCGTCTTTATTGCCGCACCTGTTGCCGCCCCCGTTGCCGAACGCGTCCTCAACGATCCGCTCGACCAGTTCCGCATAATCCATGCCCAGCTTCGCCGCCTGCTCGGGCACCAGGCTGAGCGGGGTCATGCCGGGCTGGGTGTTGACCTCCAGAAGGAAAAGTCCCTCGATGCCCTGTTCGTCATCCCACCGGAAATCGGCCCGCGACGTACCCCGGCACCCCAGCAGGCGGTGCGCCTGCAACGCGATCGCCCGGCATGCCGCCGTGATCTCGTCGGGAATATCGGCCGGGCAGATATGGTCGGTAAGCCCGTCGGTATATTTGGCGTCGAAATCGTAAAAGCCGCTTTTGGGCCGCAATTCGGTGACCAGCAGCGCCTCGTCGCCCAGCACGGCGGTCGTCAGTTCCCGGCCGCGCACATAGGGTTCGGCCAGCAATTCCTCGAAATGCCGCCAGGGACCCTCCGCCTCGCGGCCGATGGGCGACCCGTAATTGCCCCCGTCCGTCACGATCGCGACGCCGACCGAACTGCCTTCGTTGACCGGCTTCAGCACATAGGGACGCGGCAACGGATCACCGGCATACAGGGTTTCGCTCCGCACGATCCGCCCGCCCGGCATCGGTATGCCATGGGGCACCAGCGCCTGTTTCGTGAGTTGCTTGTCGATCGCGATCACGGACGTCGCCAGCCCCGAATGGGTATAGGGGATGCCCATCAGGTCCATCATGCCCTGCACCGTGCCATCTTCGCCCGGAACGCCGTGCAGCGCGTTGAACACGATGTCGGCGCCGGCGTGGGCCAGCCGCGCCGCGACATCGCGGCCCATGTCAATGCGTGTCACCCGGTGCCCGCGGCTTTCCAGCGCCTTCGCGACGCCCTCGCCCGACAACAGCGACACCGGCCGTTCCGCCGACCAGCCGCCCATCAGGACGGCGACATGCCAGGGACCACGGCTCACTCGCCCACCCCCACGCGCCGGATTTCCCATTCCAGTTCCACGCCGCTCCTGTCCTTCACGCGCCGCCGCACCTCTTCGCCCAGCGCCTCGATATCCGCGCTGGTGGCCGCGCCCAGGTTCAGCAGGAAATTGGTGTGCTTCTCGCTCACCTGCGCGTCGCCCAGCGTCAGCCCGCGACACCCCGCCTCGTCCACCAGCTGCCACGCCTTGTGGCCGTGCGGATTCTTGAAGGTCGATCCGCCGGTCCGGGAACGCAGCGGCTGGCTTTCCTCCCGCGCGGCGGCGATGCGATCCATTTCCACCTGGATCGCGGCAGGATCGCCCGGCATGCCGCGGAACACCGCGCTGACGACCACCGCGCCCTCGGGCAGGGCGGAATGGCGATAGCTATAGCCCAGCGCGGCGGCGGGGAGCGTCACCCTGTCCCCCGACCGCAGCACGACGTCGCATTCGACAAGGATGTCGGCTGTCTCGCGACCATAGGCGCCGCCGTTCATCCGCACGAAACCGCCCACGGTTCCCGGAATCGAGCGCAGGAACTCCAGCCCTGCCACGCCCCTGTCGCGCGCCGTCGAGGAAACGAGGATGCCGCTCGCCCCGCCGCCGCAGCGCAGCGTCGTGGCGTCCAGTGACTCCACCTTCGCAAAGGGCTTGGGGAGCCGCACGACCACGCCGGGCACCCCGCCGTCGCGGACGATGAGGTTGGATCCCAGACCCAGCGCCATCACCGGCACGGCCGGGTCGAGCGCGGCGAGGAACGCGGAAAGATCGTCGGCATCGGCCGGCTCCAGCAGCCATTGCGCCGCGCCCCCGCTCTTGAACCAGACGAGCGGTGCCAGCGGCGCGTGCGGCGTCAGCCGTCCGCGCACAGCCGGCATCGTCCGGTCAGGGGCGGGCGCGGCCATGGTCACGCCGCCGCCTTTGCCCGCGCGGCAACCGCCGACGCCAGTCCCGCGGCCCATCTGGTGATGTCGCCCGCGCCCAGGCATACGATCATGTCGTCCGCCTGCACGTCCGCCGCGATCGCCGCCGCCAGCGCGTCGGCACTGTCGACCGTCACCGCGTGGCGATGGCCGCGCCGTTTGAGCCCGGCCACCAGCGCGGCGCTGTCGACACCGTCGATCGGCTGCTCACCGGCGGGGTAGACGGGCGCGGCATAGACCATGTCGGCATCGTTGAAGGCCTGCTGGAAATCATCCATCAGGTCGCGCAGGCGGGTATAGCGGTGGGGCTGGACCACGGCGATCACGCGGCCCTTCCCGCCCTCGCGCGCGGCGGCGAGCACGGCGCGAATTTCGACCGGATGATGGCCATAATCGTCGATCACCGTGGCGATGCCCGCACCTGACGGGATTTCGCCGACCTTCGTAAAGCGCCGCTTGACCCCGCCGAACTTGGCAAAGCCGGTGCGGATGATCGCATCGTCAATGCCCATGTGCAGCGCGACGCCGATCGCCGCCATGGCGTTCAGCACATTGTGGCGGCCGGGCATCGGCATCTCGACCCCTTCGATCCTGCGGATCGACCCGTCCCGTTCGCGTACCTGCACGTCGAAACGGTTGCCGCCGGCGATGGGCTGCACATTTTCGCCGCGAATGTCCGCCTGCGCGGAAAAGCCGTAGGTGACGATCCGGCGGTCCTGCACGCGCGGCAGGATCGCCTGCACCTCCGGGTGGTCGAGGCACAGCATCGCCGCGCCGTAAAAGGGGACGTTGCCGACAAATTCGACGAAGGCGTCCTTCACCCGGTCGAACGATCCATAATGGTCCAGATGCTCGGGATCGATATTGGTCACGACCGCGATCGTGCCGTCCAGCCTCAGGAAGCTGCCGTCGCTCTCGTCCGCCTCCACGACCATCCAGTCGCTGTTGCCCAGCCGTGCGTTGGAACCATAGCTGTTGATGATGCCGCCGTTGATGACGGTCGGATCCACCCCGCCCGCATCCAGCAGCGCCGCGACCATCGATGTCGTCGTCGTCTTGCCATGCGTACCCGCCACCGCGACGGTGGATTTAAGGCGCATCAGTTCGGCCAGCATCTCCGCCCGGCGGATGACGGGGACACGGGTTTCCAGCGCCAGTTCCACTTCCGGGTTGCCGCGCCTGATCGCGGTCGACGTGACGACCACGGCCGCGTCGCCCAGATTTTCGGCCTTGTGGCCGATCATCACCCTGATCCCCTTGGCGCGCAGCCCGTCGATCACATAGCCCTCGGCCACGTCGCTGCCCTGCACGGTGTAGCCCAGATTGTGCATCACCTCGGCGATACCGGACATGCCGATGCCGCCGATGCCGATGAAATGGATCGTGCCGATGTCGGTGCCCACGCCCTTCATGCCGGCACCCCCTGCAGTTCGAGGCCCTTGGGGACCGGCCCCACCTTCACCGGATCGTTGACGATCGGCGCCTGCCCCACGCTTTCCAGCAGATCGGCCAGATCGCGCGCCGCATTGGGACGGCCGCAGGCGCGGGCGCGCCGCGCGGCATTCTGCAACGCCCCCGGTTCCAGCGCCATTTTCTGCATCTGTTTGGCGAGTTCCACCGCCGTGAAGCGCGACTGGGCGATGGTGCGCGCACCGCCGGCCTCCGTCATTTCCCGGGCGTTGGCGGACTGGTGATCGTCCATCGCGCCGGGCAGCGGCACCAGGATTGCCGGACGTCCGGCGCAGGTCAGTTCGGCCAGCGTCGATGCCCCGGCGCGGGCGATGACCAGATGCGACCAGGCCAGTTTTTCCGGCACGTCGTTGAAATAGGTCGCGAGATCGGCCGGAATCTCCAGCCCGGCATAAAGCGCGCGCACCCGCTCAATATCCTCCGCCCGGCATTGCTGCGTCACCTGAAGCCGGCGGCGCAGGCTGACCGGCAACATGCCAAGGCCGTCGGGCACCACGCTGGACAGGATGCTGGCCCCCTGGCTGCCGCCGATCACCAGCACCCGGAACACGCTTTCGTCGGTCAGCGCGGGAAACGCCTCATCGCGCAAAAGGCGCACGTCCTCCCGCACCGGGTTGCCGACCAGATGCACCTTGGAGGCGTATCTGTCCTTCAGCCGCTCGATCATCGGATAGGCGGTGGCGATCGCGTCGACCCGCCCGGCCAGCAGGCGGTTGACGCGCCCCAGCACGGCGTTCTGCTCATGGATCACGCTCGGCACACCGTCGGCCAGCGCCGCCAGCAGGGCGGGCATCGCCGGATAACCGCCAAAGCCGACCACCGCGGTGGGGCGGAATGTTTCGTTGAGCCGCCGGGCCATGGCGCGCCCCGCCAGGATCGACCGGACCGCCGGGACCCAGCTTCGGGGATCGCGGGTCATGCGTCCGGCCGGCAGGACATGGACCTGCGCCCCGCCGAACACGTCCGGTATCTTCGCGCCGCGGTCATCGGTCACCAGGGCGACGTGATGGCCCCGCGCCATCAGCTCCTCGGCAACGGCATGTGCCGGAATCATGTGACCCCCCGTCCCGCCGGCGGCGAGAACGAAGTGACGGGAAATAGTCATCTGCCGCTCCATTTGACGACGGTATGGCGGCCCATGAAGGGATTGCGCCGGGTGAAGGCAAGCAAGAGGCCGATACCGATACTGAGCGCGAGCATAGAGGAGCCGCCATAGCTGATAAAGGGCAGGGTCATGCCCTTGGACGGAAATATATGGGCGTTGACCCCCATGTTGATGATCGCCTGCAACCCGAACACGCTGGTGAGCCCGGCGGCGGACATGATGATGAACACATCCTCCTCGTCCAGCAGACGCAGCAGCACGCGCACGATGATGGCAAGGTAGACCAGCGCGATGGCGATACAGGCCAGCAGGCCGAACTCTTCGCCGATGACCGAGAAGATATAGTCGGTATGCGCTTCGGGAAGACGGAACTTATGCTGCCCTCCGCCCGGCCCGACGCCCGTGAAGCCGCCATGGGTGATGGTGCGGAATGCCAGTTCCGCCTGGTCCGGCCCGACATCCTCCATCACGCCGATGCCCAGGAAGTCGTTGATGCGCTGCCGCCCGTTTTCATAGAACATATAGGCCGCGACCAGACCCGCCATCGCCGCCACCCCCATCGCCCCGATCGCGCGCATCGACACGCCGGACAGCAGCAGCAAACCGCCCCAGCAGGCGCAGAAGATCACGGTCTGACCGAAATCGGGCTGGCGCATCAGCAACAGCGCGATCATCGCCGTCAGCACGCCGGTCAGGGGAACCACCGGCAGGCTGGCGTCCTTGCCGCGCAGCGACAAAAGCCAGGCGACACTGACGACATAGACGGGTTTGAGGAACTCAGACGGCTGGAAATGAAAGCCGGGCAGGTCGATCCACCGTTTCGCGCCATTCACGCTCGACCCCAGCAGCGGCACGAACAGCAGCATGACCAGGAAGAAAGCGGCGAGGAACAGCGCGAGCCGCCGGGCCTGCGGTCGGGGAAGCATCGAAATCACCAGCATGGTGGGCAGGCCGATCAACACCCAGATCAGCTGGCGATAGAAATAGATCAGCGGGTTGACCGCGACCTGCGCGGTCGACCGGTCGATCGCGGCGACGGGCGAGGCGGCGGCGACAGCGACCAGCCCGATCGCCATCAACGCGACCACCAGCGACAGGAGGACGCGGTCGATTTCCCAGAACCAGATGGCAAGCGCGGTCCGTTCGCGCGGCACGGTGCGCCCTTTTAGGCCCTTCACCAGATCGCCTGCCCTGGACATTTTCGTCGTCCCTTCCCTGTTGCCCATGTCCGCCACCGCTATCCGCCGTTATCCAGCGCCGCGACGGCGGCGGCAAAGGCATCGCCGCGCGCCTCGAAATCGCGAAACTGGTCGAAACTCGCGCAGGCCGGCGACAACAGCACGACATCGCCCGGCCGCGCGGCGCGCGCGGCGCGACGGACGGCGGCGCTTAACATTTCAGAGTCATCCACGGCCATATGGGGGCGCAGCAGATCGGCGAACATATGGCCCGCTTCACCGATGGTGTAGGCGCGGACGACATGGTCGAACCAGGGGGCGCATTCGTCCAGACTGTCCGTCTTGGCAAGGCCGCCGACGATCCAGTGGATCCGCGGCCGCCCGGCCACCGGCGGCCAGGCGGCGAGCGCGGGCGCGACGGAGGCGGGATTGGTCGCCTTGCTGTCGTTGATATAGAGTACGCCATCGATATCGCCCACCGCCTGCATGCGGTGGGGCAGGCCCGCATAGGTGGCAAGGGCGCCGGAAATGGCGGTGGGATTGATCCCCAACGCTTCGGCGACGGCGATGGCGACGGCGGCATTCTGGGCGTTGTGCGGCCCCTGAAGGGCGGGCCAGTCCTGTTGCGCGGCGGGGCCGATGCTGGTGGATGCGACCTCCACCACATCATCATGCCGGGCGCCAGTATGACGCAGATGGGATGCCACGCCCCGGCTGGGCGCATCCTCCGCCACGATCACCGCCGCATGGCCGGCCGACTGCATGGCGAACAATCTGGCTTTCGACGCGACATAGCCGTCAAACCCGTCATAACGATCCAGATGATCCGGTGTGATATTGAGCAGCACGGCGACGTCGCAGTCGAGGCTGCGGGTCAGGTCGATCTGATAGCTGGATAGTTCCAGCACATAGACGCCCGTGCCATGGCCGTTGGGTTCCAGCGGCTCCTGCCCCAGGATCGGCAGGCCGATATTGCCGCCCATGCGCGCGGGATGGCCGGCCTGTTCGATGATGTGGCGGATGAGCGCGGTCGTGGTCGACTTGCCGTTGGTCCCGGTGATGCCGACCACCTTGTGCGGCGGCAATGTGGGCCGGGCGAGCGCGAACAGTTCGATGTCGCCGATGATCGGCACCCCCGCCAGTTTCGCGCGCATCGCGATCGGATGCCGGTTGAGCGGAACGCCGGGCGAAACGACGACGCCGTCGAAGCCGGCAAGGTCGATCTCCATCGGATCGCCGATCTCCGCCCGGTCGGCGACGGCGGCTCGGGCTTCCTCGCGGCTGTCCCATGCCACCACGCGCGCCCCGCTCGCGACCAGACAGTCGACCGTCGCGAGGCCGGATCGCGCCAGCCCCAGCACGGCGTAGGTTTTCCCAGCAAAGGCGTCCGAAACGATCATCCTAGCGCAGCTTCAACGTCGCGAGGCCGGCGAGCGCCAGCACGAAGGAGATGATCCAGAACCGGATCACCACTGTCGGTTCGGCCCAGCCCAGCTGTTCGAAATGATGGTGGATCGGCGCCATGCGGAACACGCGCTTGCCGGTCCGTTTGTAGAAGAAGACCTGGATGATGACGCTCATCGCCTCCACGACGAACAGGCCGCCGATGACGCCCAGCACGATTTCGTGATGCGCGGTGACCGCGATGACGCCGATCGTCCCGCCCAGCGCCAGACTGCCCGTATCGCCCATGAAGACGGCGGCCGGCGGCGCGTTGAACCACAGGAAGGCGAGCCCCGCGCCGATGATCGCGCCGCAGAATATGGTAAGGTCGCCCGCGCCCGGCACATGCGGGATGCCCAGATATTCGGCGAAATCCGCGCGCCCCACCAGATAGACGATCAGCAGGAACGCCAGGCTGGCGATGATGACCGGCATGGTCGCCAGCCCGTCGAGCCCGTCGGTCAGGTTGACGGCATTGCCGAACGCCACGATCACGAAGGCCGCGAACAGGAAGTAGAACGGGCCAAGGTCGATCGCCGGACCATTGTAGAAGGGCACGTACAGCGCCGTATTGCCGTGCTGGGTCACGATCAGCCAGGCGGCGAACCCGGCGATCAGAAATTCGAACAGCAGCCGCGCCTTGCCCGACAGCCCCTTGTGGCTGGCCTTTGTCACCTTGTCATAATCGTCCAGGAAACCAATCGCGCCAAAGCCCAGCGTCACGAACAGGCAGGCCCAGACATAGGCGGACGACAGGTCCATCCACAGCAGCACCGCAATGACCATGGACGTCAGGATCATCAGCCCGCCCATGGTCGGCGTGCCCCGCTTGGCCAGATGGGTCTGTGGCCCGTCGGCGCGGATCGGCTGGCCCTTGCCCTGGCGCACGCGCAGCCAGCCGATGAAGCGCGGACCGATCAAAAGGCCAATGAACAGGGCGGTCGCGATGGCCGCGCCCGCCCGAAAGCTGAGGTAGCGGACCAGATTGAACACGCCCGCGAAATCCAGTGTCTGGGCAAGCCAGTAAAGCATCAGTTCCCGTCTCCGTCGCGCGGATGTCCGCCCAGAGCCGCGACCAGCCGGGACAGGCCCACGCCGTTCGACCCCTTGACCAATATGGCGTCGCCCGCCCGCATCATCGACCGGACAAGGTCGGTGGCGGCCGCCGCATCCGGCACATGGTCGAAACCGGCACCGCCGTCCAGCGCCGGGGTCGACGTGGGGGCCAGCGCATCGGCCAGCGGCCCCATCTCCTCCCCCACCAGAATGGCATGGTCGACCCGCCCGGCCGTGAGCAGCGGCGCCAGCCCGGCATGCAGCCGCGCGCTATGGGCACCCAGTTCGCGCATGCCGCCCAGAACGGCGATGCGCCGTTCCGCATCCTCTCGCCCCAATTGCTTCAGCGTCGCCGCCATGGATAGCGGGTTGGCATTATAGCTTTCGTCGATCAGCAGCGCCGTGCCGCCCCCGACCGGCAGGACCGCCCGTGCGCCGCGGCCGGGCAGACCAGGCATTTCGGCCAGCGCGAGGCCGGCCACCGCCAGATCGCTGCCCAGCGCCTCCACCGCCGCCAGCACCGCCAGCGCGTTCGACACCCAATGGTCGCCCGGCGCGCCGATGGTGAAGCACAGTTCCGCGCCCGGCAGCGTGGCGGTCACCAGCGTGCCGCCCTGTGGCGCCGGCACCGCCTCCTGCGCGCGGATATCCGCCCCCGCGCCAAAGCCGAAGGTCAGGATGCGCGCGGCATGGCGCTCTGCCTTGTTGTACAACGTGGCGACATGCGGGCTGTCATAGGGGATGATCGCGGTGCCGCCGGCCGCCAGCCCCTCGAAAATCTCCGCCTTCGCCTGCGCGATCGCCGCTTCCGTCCCGAAATATTCGATATGCGCGGGCGCGATGGCGGTAACGATGGCGACGTGCGGGCGGACCTGCCGGGTCAGGGCGGCCAGTTCGCCTGCATGGTTCATGCCCATCTCGAACACGCCGAAATGCGTGTCGCGCGGCATGCGCGACAGGCTGAGCGGCACGCCGACATGATTATTGTAGCTTTTCACCGACCGATGCACCTCGCCCGGATGCGCGCGGTCGAGCGCGTGGAACAGCGCTTCCTTGACGCCGGTCTTGCCGACCGATCCGGTCACGCCGACGACCCATCCCGCCATACGCGCGCGCGCCGCCCGGCCCAGCGCCTGCAACGCGGCGGCGCTGTCGTCGACCAGAACGTGCGGGCGCGCGACGGGACGGCTGGCGATGACGCCGGCCGCGCCCTGATCGAACGCCCGGTCGATGAAGCGGTGCCCGTCCGTCGCTTCGCCCTTTAGAGCGACGAACAGGTCGCCCCGCGTCACTTCGCGGCTGTCGAATGCGACGCCCGACACGGCGAAGGGGGCCGACGCGGTGCCGCCCACGGCCTTCGCAATCTCAACAGATGTCCACAACCCGGTCAACCGGCGCACTCCCGCGCGACCGCGACATCGTCGAAGGGCAGCACGCGTTCGCCGATGATCTGACCCTGTTCATGGCCCTTCCCGGCCAACAGGACGATGTCGTCGCCCCCCGCCAGGCCGATCGCGGCGGCGATGGCGTCGCGGCGCCCGCCGATCTCCTGCGCCTGTGGCGCGCCGGCCATGACCGCCGCACGAATGGCGGACGGGTCCTCGCTCCGCGGATTGTCGTCGGTGACGATCACATGATCGGCCAGTTCAGCCGCGACCCGCCCCATTTGCGGGCGCTTGCCGGCATCGCGGTCGCCACCCGCGCCGAACAGGACGATCAACCGCCCTCGGGTATGCGGCCGCAACGCCTCGATCGCGGCGCGCAGCCCGTCGGGCGTATGGGCATAATCGACATAGACCGGCGCCCCCGCGCGCGTGATCACCGCCCGTTCCAGCCTGCCGCGCACCGGCTGCACCCGGCCCAGCGCATCCATAACCTTCACCGTGTCGCCGCCACAGGCCACCACCAGACCGGCGGCGGTCAGCGCGTTGGCCGCCTGATACGCACCGATCAGTGGCAGGTCGACCTTGTGCATCCTGCCGTCCGCCTCGACCGCCAGCGTCTGGCCCAACTGGGTCGGGGTGCGGTCGGCAAGCCGGATGGCCTGCCCCCGCACCCCGACGCTCAGCATACGAAGCCCCCGCCTCGTAGCCCGCTCGACAGCCTTGGCCGACCATGCGTCGTCCGCCCATATGACCGCTGCGCCGTCCGCCGCGACGACCTCGTCGAACAGGCGCATCTTGGCAGCGAAATAACTGTCCATATCGCCATGATAGTCGAGATGGTCGCGCGACAGGTTGGTGAAGGCGCCGGCCCGTACCGGCAGCCCTTCGGTGCGATATTGCGCCAGCCCGTGGCTGGACGCCTCGAACGCGGCATGGGTCACGCCTTCGCGTTTCAGGCCGGACATGACCGACAGGAACGTGACGATGTCCGGCGTGGTCAGGCCCGTCGACACCTGATCGACCGCCGTGGTGATGCCCAGCGTGCCGATCGATGCCGATTTTTCGCCCAGCATCCGCCAGACCTGCCGCGCGAGTTCGACCGTCGACGTCTTGCCGTTGGTGCCGGTCACGGCCACCGTCACAGCGGGAAAGGGCGCGAAATAGCGGGCGGCCAGTTGGGCCAGCAGCCAGCGTGGATCATCATGGGCCAGATGGATGGCCCCCTCCACCACCGCGCCGGGCCGGGCGACGACGGCAATGGCGCCGGCGCGCACCGCCTGGGGAATGAAATCCTCGCCATTCACGCGCGATCCGGGGAAGGCCCCGAACACCGTACCGGGCGCCACCTTTCGGTTGTCAATCGCAAAGCCGGACACCGGCACGTCGAGCGCGGCCGGGTCGTTCCCGCCGATATCCAGCCCCCGCGCCAGTTCGCCAAGACGCATCACCGTTCTCCCTTGGCTTTCCAGAGCAGCGGCATCAGGTCGGAAATATCGACGTCGCGCTGCTCGTCGGGCATCACGCCCAGCATCGGCCCGGTCCGCTCGATCACCTTCTTGACCACGGGCGATGCGGTCCAGGCAGCGGTGCGCAGGCCGAAGGTCTGGGCATTGCCCCTGGGTTCGTCCATCATGGCGATGACGATATAACGCGGATTGTCCATGGGGAACGCGGCGGCGAACGTCGTCACCAGCGCACTTCTGTTATACCCGCCTCCTTCGGCCTTTTCCGCGGACCCGGTCTTCCCGCCGACCCGATATCCCTTGGCGTCGGCGCTCCGCCCCGTACCGTCCGACACGATCATCCGCAGCAACTGGCGCATGCGGGCGCTGGTGGCGACGGAAAACACGCGGTGGCCCTGCGGCGCTTCGCCCGGCGCCAGCTTGCGCAGCGTCGCCGGGTGCCATGTGCCGCCGTTCACCAGCGCGGCATAGGCGCTGGCCAGGTGGAGCGGCGTGATCGCGATGCCATGGCCATAGGCAACGGTCATGTTCGTCACGCGGCCCCAGTTCCTGGGCCACAATCCGCCCGCCCGCTCCTTCAGTTCGATCGGGGCGCGCTGATCGAACTGAAGGTCGCGGAACAGCGCCTGCATCGGCGGCACACCCATTTCGTCGGCAATGCGGGCGGTCACGATGTTGGAACTGTGGACCAGCGTTTCCGGCACGTTGAGCCAGCGGCGCATCGGGTGGTCGTCCTTGATGCGAAAACCGCCGACGGCAATCGGTTCCGTCGCGTCGTACCGCTTGCTCATGGAGGTGACGACACCCTGGTCCATCGCCTTGGCGACCGACAGCGGCTTGAAGGTGGAACCCAGTTCGTAACGGGCCTGGACGATCTGATTGCAATAGGGCGATTCGCTACACCGCTTGCCGGCATAATCCTGCACCTTGTTGGGGTCGAACACCGGGAGCGACGCCATGGCCAGGATCTCGCCCGTGTCGGCGTCCATGATGATCCCGCCCGCGCCCTTCGCCTGATGCGCCATCATCTGGGCATATAGCTCGCTTTCCAGCGCGCCCTGTACGCGGCTGTCGATCGACAGCATGAACGGCCGGCCGCGCTGCGCCGGGTCGATCAGGCGGTCGTTGAACGCCGCCTCCACACCCATGCCGCCCACACCCTTTTCGTCAGGGGCGAAGCCCAATATGTGCGCCGCCAGCGTGCGCTGGGGATAGAGCCGTTCCTTTTCCCGTGGGAATTCGATGCCGATTTCGCCCAGCGCGTTAACCGCCGCCACCTGTTCAGGCAGCGCGCGACGGCGCAGATACGCCCAGCTCTTGCCGGTCAGCTTGCGGTGGAAGACCTCCTGCGCCTCATCGGGAAAGATTTCTTGCAGCTTGCGCGCCAGTTCGTCTGGCTCGCCGATCAGCTTCGACGGCCGCACCGCCACGGAATAGGCGTCCATGGTGCGGGCGAGCGGCACCCCGTTGCGGTCCACAATATCGGCCCGCGCCGGCAGGAAGGCCCCGCCCGTCACGCCTCTGCCCCCGTCATTGGCGAAAAGGCCGATCCAGCCTAGCCGTCCGACCAGGACGAGGATAACCGCCAGAAACAGGATCAACAACAGCATCAGCCGGTTATGGGCGATCGCCGTACGGTTGACGCGCTGGCGGCCGGCGCGCGCCGTGCCGGGTTCGACGATGATGGTTGCCATCAACGCGCCCCTTTTCGTTTTTCGCGGGCCGCCGTGGCGCTGATGTCGCCCAGCGTGCTGTCGTCCAGCAATTTGGCGTCCAGCATCGCCATGCGTTCGGCATGGCGGGCGACCGGGTTGGGGCGGGACACGTCCGCGTCCGCCGCGGCGCGCTCCTTCTTCACCGCTGCCGGCGGGGTGGCGGCGGCGCTGTCGACCCTGTCCTGCGCATGGGCCGCGCGGATGATGGCGATGTCGCTGCTGATCTGGGTTGCCGCCGGGCTGGCGGGCACGACCTGCGGCGCGGACGGCAGGTCCGCCGG
This sequence comes from Sphingobium sp., assembly GCA_050251675.1. Taxonomy (GTDB): domain Bacteria; phylum Pseudomonadota; class Alphaproteobacteria; order Sphingomonadales; family Sphingomonadaceae; genus Sphingobium. The sequence goes on along the minus strand of JBFWMJ010000021.1, from coordinate 4,682 downwards.
GGTTTCCACCATCGCCACCATCACCGGCGGCGGGGCATATTCCGTCCCGTTGGGCTGCACGCCGTCAAGCTGGGCCAGCGCCCGTTCCCCGCCCAGATATTGTGCGGCGCCGGGCGTCGAATACATGAAATCGTCGCGATTCCACCGTTCCAGCTGCCGCATGCTCGACCGGGCGCTGAATTCGGTTTCCAGATAGCGGATATCGCCATGCGCACGGGCAATCTGCGCGCGCACACGCATCAATTCGTTGCGTTCGGTCGCAACCTTGAGCGAAACGAGATAGGCCCCGAGCGCGCCGAGCGCCACCAGCAGGACCCAGATAAGGCTTTGGAGCCGCTTCACCGCGATCATGAATCCGCACTCCTGAAGGAAGAAGAGGCGCGCGCCGGCGCCGCCGTTCGCACCGCACTGCGCAATGTCGCCGATCGGGCGCGGGGATTGCGCGCCAGTTCGGCCGCGCCGGGCCGCACGGCCTTGGCCGGACGGGCGAAGGTGGGGCTGTCCGCCGCCGGGCGCGCGGGCATATGGCGGGACCCGCCGCTGTCCCCGCCGCTGCGCTGACGCAGGAAGTGCTTGACGATCCGGTCTTCCAGACTGTGGAAGGTCACGACGGCCAGCCGGCCACCTTCCTCCAGCACGGCCTCGGCCGCTTCCAGCCCACGTTCCAGCTCTTCAAGTTCCCGGTTCACATGGATACGCACGGCCTGGAAAGCGCGGGTCGCCGGGTCCTTCTTTTCATGCGGGCGGTGGCCCAGCGCCCGGCGGACCACCGCCGCCAGTTGCCCCGTGCGCTCCAGCGGCCGCGCCGCCACGATCGCCCGCGCCACGCGGCGCGACCGCGGCTCCTCCCCATAACGGTAGAGGATATCCGCGATCTCCTCCTCATCCGCGCCGTTCAGGAAATCGGCGGCGCTCATCCCGTCCTGGCTCATGGTCATCAGCAACGGACCGTCGGCCTGGAAGGAAAAGCCGCGCTCGGCCCGGTCCAACTGCATCGACGACACGCCGATATCCAGCGTAACGCCCGACACCGTCCCGACACCCCGCGCCGCCAGCAGGTCCGCCATCCGCGAAAATTCGCCCGCGATCAGGGTGATGCCGCTCGCGTCCGCCAGCGCCTGCCCCTCGCGGATCGCGTCGGGGTCGCGATCGAAGGCGAAGACGCGCGCCCCGCGCGCCGCCATGGCGCACGCATAGCCACCCGCACCGAACGTGCCGTCGACATGCACCTCGCCTGCGGCGATGGCGAGCGCGTCCAGCACTTCATCAAGGAGAACGGGGATATGCGGCGCGGGCGACAAGCCGGACAGGGGCGTGATGGGGGGGGTGCTCACTTGCCGCCCTCCGCCACGCGCTGGTCGAGCCAGCGGCGCACCTTGTTACGGATCAGCGCGGGACGATCGGGGCTTTCGACCAGCGCTTCAGGCTTCCAGATCTGGAAATATCGGCCGACGCCGTAAAAAAAGACGGCGTCGGTGATCCCGGCCTCCTCCTTGATATCGGGGTGCAGGAAGAAACGGCCGCCATCGTCGAAATTCACATCCTCGATGGTGCCCAGACGGTTTTCTCGCTCCAGATCCGCGTTGAACGCCCGGTTGGCGGCGCGCGCCTCCCGCTCCAGCTCGTTCACTTCCTCGAACAGGAACAGCTTGTGCGACAGGCCGAAGCCGTTGGCGCAGCCATTGTCCATGTGGATCGACAGGCACAGCCGGTTTTCGCCGCCACTCGCCTGCTTGACCTGACGGCGCATCTCCAGGGGCAGGACGAAACGGCCCTTGCCGTCCGCGACGCTGAAAGCATTGCCCGAATAGAGAATGACATCCGCCACGTCGAGAAAGGCCCCTTTGCCAGGGGCCGCAGGCCGTTCGCCGACGAACTCGGGCAATCAGGCCCGATGCGCAGGACTCACCAAAGCCTGACTAACCCCAATGCCTGCCTGTCTATCAAGCATGGGGGGGAGTTGAAAGGGAAAAGTCGGGATAAGCTGGGAAAAGCTGTTTTAGAATGGTTCTAGCCTGCTTCCTTCCGGGATCGTTCATCCATATCCCTCTTTTGTTCCTGCGCCCCGCGCGCCGTTCCGCGCCCCAGCACCACGCCGCCCAGAATCACCCAGCCTGTCCCCAGCAGCAGCGCCCACCGCAGCGCCGCCTGCACATCGGGGAGCAGCCGCATCCATCGGCGGTCGCCGGGCACGTCAACCCCGCCGAGCCAGTGGACCAGCAGGGCCGGCGTGTCGGCGCTCCACGCGCGCGGATCGAGCGGACGGGCGGGATCGGCCAGCCACAGCCGGTCGTCCAGAAGGTCCGCGTCGCCCAGCACCAGCACCTCCCCCCGGCCGATACGCCTGCGCGCTATCAAGGCCCCATCGTCTCCTTTCATCGCGAAATCCTGCACGCCCGACAGGGTGACAAGTCGGCCGTCAGGCATCAGGGCGCGCACTTCTCCGTCTTTGCGGTCGCGAACCTGAAAGCCCCAATGATCCAGCAACGGCCCGAGCAGGCTGGTGGAGGGCGCGCGGCGACGATCGCCCAGCGGCAAGTCGGACGGCCAGCGTAACAGCGGATCAGCCAGCACCAGCGCCCGCCCGCCGCCGCGCACCCACTGGTCAATCCCTTCCATCTGCGCCGGCGAGAATGCGCGCGGCTGCGCCAGAAGCAACCGCCGCGCGCCGGAATCCGCCAGCGCCTGCGGATCGTCGATCGGCCGGACGGTGAAGCGGGTGCGTAGAACCGTGATGATCGGCGCGTCCGTCGGGCCGTCGAAACGCGCCTCCGAACCCACCTGGCCCTCCTTCCAGAACAGCGGCAGCGCGGTGATGACGGCAAGCGCCGGACGGTCGGAACCGAACCGCACGGCGCGATCGGGAGCAGCCCAAAACAACAGGGCCGCCAGGGCGATTGACACGCCGCCGACCGCCCGACGACGCGCGCGCAGCGCCCATCCTCCGACGGCGGCGAGCAGGGCGAGAGCGGCCAGAGCGACGGCGGCAAACGGATCGGGCCAGCGCGCGGCGGCAAGACCACATAGCAGCAGGACCATCCCGACCGCGCCCGCCCCCACCCAGCGGGCCGAGCGGCGCAACGCGAAACCCAGCACCGCCATGGCCGCGACCATCGGTACAGCCCAGCACCAGGGATCGGCCTGCCCGGTCCGCCAGGCATCGCCAAGCCCGGCAAACAGCACCGCCAGCATCACCAGCCATGCCATCAGCCATCGCCCCGGCCAGAAGATCAGGCGCCGACGCGACGCCGTGGCCCACCCCACGCCGGTCCGCCCCATGCCGGGTCAGCGCGGCTGCGGCTGCGGGTCGCGGTCCATGGGCTTGGAAAGATTGGGATCGGGTTGCAGATCGGGCACCACCGGCGCCTGTTCCGGCGCGGGCTGGACGCCCAGTTCGGCCAGCGGTTCCTTGGGCGCGACGGCATTGGCGGTCAATGTGGGGACGGTCGGCGGCGGCTGCGCCGGATCGCCGATCCCCGCCTTGTCGATGACGATATTGGCGAGTCCGACCAGCAGCACGACCCCCGCAATGCCGGTCAATCCGATCTGGACGCGTTGCAACCCTTCCTGGCGGCGGTGATTTTCAGCCATTATGGTGCTCTTTTATCGACGCCGCGACCCGTGTCGACGCTCAGTCATTTTGCGCGAGCCAGGGGAATACCGTCAACCCCTTCGATTGGAGCCAGTCGCGATTGTAAAGGGTGGACAGATAGCGGAACCCCGTGTCGCACAGGATCGTCACGATCCGCTTGCCCGGTCCCATCTCACGCGCCAGCGCCACGGCCCCGGCGACGTTGATGCCCGACGACAGGCCCAGACACAGCCCCTCCTCCGCCAGCAGGCGGCGCACCCATTCCATGCCGTCCTCGTCGGCGATGCGGAATTGCGTGTCGATCGGCGCACCGTCCAGATTGGCGGTGATGCGGCCCTGACCGATGCCTTCGGCGACCGACGTGCCCTCCGCCTTCAATTCGCCATGGGCATAGTAATTATAAAGCGCCGCGCCATGCGGGTCGGCCAGGGCGATGGTGACGCCCTCGTCATGGGCCTTGAGGCCCAGCCCGACGCCGGCGATGGTGCCGCCGGTGCCCGCCGCGCACACAAACCCGTCGATACGCCCGTCCATCTGCGCCCAGATCTCTTCGGCGGTGCCGACGATATGGGCGCGGCGATTGGCGATATTGTCGAACTGGTTGGCCCAGATCGCACCGTCCGTTTCCTCCGCCAGACGCCGGGAGGTGTGGACGAAATGGGCGGGATTGGCATAGGGCGCCGCCGGCACCGTCACCAGTTGCGCGCCCAGCGCGCGCAGCGTGTCCATCTTCTCCCGGCTCTGCGTCTCGGGCATGACGATGATCGTCTTGTACCCCTTGGCATTGGCGACCAGCGCCAGGCCGATGCCGGTATTGCCCGCCGTGCCCTCCACGATCGTGCCGCCGGGCAGAAGCAGCCCCTTCTCCTCCGCATCGTTGACGATGAAGAGCGCCGCCCGATCCTTGACCGAAGCGCCGGGATTGGCGAATTCGCATTTGGCGAAAATATCGCAACCCGTCGCGTCCGAAGGGCCGGCGAGACGCACCATCGGGGTGTTGCCGATCAGTGCGAGACTATCCTGTTGTAGCAGCATGGCGCACCCATAGCGGAGCAGGGATATCCTTGCCAAGCAAAGGAATGATAGATCG
>JBFWMJ010000020.1:0-33001 GCA_050251675.1 Sphingobium sp. | reverse complement strand
GCCGCTGCCGCGGCGCTCACCGGAAATCTGACGGATGTGCGCGAATTAATGGCGAAACGCGGGGAAATGGTCGCATTAAGAAAGTGTTCTGGCTGCTCACGGCGGGCGCGCTGGCCAGCGCGGCGCTGGCCGCCGGGCTGGGGCGGGCCGAGGATACTGCCCCGCCGGCCGGCGGGGCGCATGCCGGGAAGGCGCAGGCCGGCTGATGGAGAAGCTGACCACTATCGACGGCCGGGCTTATCCGTTCGGGATGAAGAATGTCGATACCGACATCGTGATCCCGGCGCACTGGCTCAAGACGATATCGCGCACCGGTCTGGGCAGGGGCGCGTTCGAGGTGCTGCGCAAGGAACCGGGAAACGTCTTCGACGATCCCACCTATGCCGGCAGCCCCATATTGATCGCCGGCGATAATTTCGGATGCGGGTCCAGCCGCGAGCATGCCGCCTGGGCGCTGGCCGACATGGGCGTCAAGGTCGTGATCGCGCCCAGTTTTTCCGACATATTCTCGGGCAATGCCTTCAAGAACGGCATATTGACCGTCACCCTGCCGCAGGAGGCGGTGGACCGGCTGCTGGCGGTCGCGCGCGGTATCGACGGCGCGCCCGAGCCGATCCATGTCGATCTGGAGGCGCAGACGGTCACGACGCGCTATCAGGACCGGTTCAGTTTCGACATCGATCCGTTCCGCAAACATTGCCTGCTGGGCGGGCTGGACGAGATCGGGCTGACTCTGGGCGACGCCGACGGGATCGCGGTTTATGAGGCGAAGGTGGCGGCCGACCGTCCCTGGCTGGCGCCCACCGTTGCCTAAGCCGCGCGATTTGCCTAGGTCCGTTGGCAACTATGATTATTTTTTGAGCAGGGCAGAGCCATGACCACTTTCGACGACCGTGAACGCGCCTTTGAAAACAAGTTCGCCCGTGACCAGGAAATGCAGTTCCGCATCCAGGCGCGGCGCAACCGGCTGCTCGGCGAATGGGCGGCGGCCAGGATGGGCCTGACGCCGGAGGAAACCGACGCCTATGCCAAGGCCGTGGTTCAGGCTGATTTCGAGGAAGCGGGCGACGAGGACGTCATCCGCAAGCTGCTGGGCGACATGACCCATGCCGGCATCGACATCGACGAAGCGGGCCTGCGCGCGGCGCTCGACGAGCAGGCGGTGATCGCGCGTCGTCAGTTCATCGAATCGCAGTGACGCGGGCAAGGCCGGGAGAGAATCATGGCAATGGCCGCCGATGAGATTGCAGCGATGATCCGGGCCGCCATTCCCGATGCGCAGGTCGAGATCACCGACCTTGCCGGCGATGGCGATCATTATGCCGCGCGCGTCGTTGCGGAAAGTTTTCGTGGCATGAGCCGCATCGCGCAGCAGCGCGCGGTCTATGCGGCGCTGGGCGGAAGAATGGGCGGGGTGCTGCATGCCTTGCAACTGACGACGGTGGTTCCCACCTAGAACGCAGCATGTTTCGGCGCGCGCGGCAGGCCGTGGCGCGCCTTTCGAAGAAATGGATCGACAGATGACCGACGCCGCGCAGGACCGGATACAGAACATCGTCAGCACGCATGACGTGGTGCTGTTCATGAAGGGGACGCCGCTTTTCCCCCAATGCGGCTTTTCCAGCCGGGCTATCGCCATATTGGAGCATCTGGGCGTCGTTTACGACAGCGTCGACGTGCTTCAGGATCAGGCGATCCGACAGGGGATCAAGACCTTCTCGGACTGGCCGACCATTCCACAGCTGTATGTGAAGGGCGAATTTGTCGGCGGCAGCGACATCATGATGGAGATGTTTGAGGCGGGCGAATTGCAGCAACTGATGACGGATCAGGGCGTCACCCTTTCCAACTGACGCGAGAGGCCGGTTCGGCTTCGCGCCGGGGCAGGCAACATTAAGGTCTGGCAGCCGTAAAGGACGCTTGCCCGCGCTTTCGGCTTCACCTGCCGTTCATATGCTGCGTTTCCGGGTCACGGAAAACCGCTATTTTCCATGCACCTCTCCTGAATGTCGATCTGCCCTTAGAGCATCGTGCGCACCGGGTTTGCGCAAAAAACGATGCGCTAACAAAGGATTATATTAGGCGTCCTGTGTCCGGTTTAATGCAGTCTGCTCTAGACGGCGACGAGTTCCGGCAGGATCGCGTCGAGCAGCAGCATGCCCGCCGGAAGAGTGACCACCCTGTGCCCGTCCACCCGGATCAGGCCCAGCTTCGCCATCCGCTCCACGCCCGCCGGGTTCAGCAGGGTTGCCCTGTCCAGCCCGGTCTTTGCGGCTATCCGGTCAAGATCCACGCCCTCGCCCAGTCGCAATCCCATCAGCAGCGCCTCGCGCGCTCGGTCCTGCGGCGCCAATATCTCCTCGCTGCGCAGGCCATGGCCATTGCGCGCGACGGCACCGATCCAGTTTTCCGGTTTCCGGTGCCGCACGGTCGCCATGCCGCTGCGCCGGCCATGCGCGCCCGGCCCGATGCCGGCATAGTCGTCATAACGCCAGTAGGTGAGGTTGTGGCGGCTTTGCTGGCCCGGCCGGGCATGATTGCTGATTTCATAAGCGGGCAGGCCGGCCGCGTTCATGACCGCCTGCGTCCGTTCGTAAAGCGTGGCGCCATGGTCCGGGTCGGCGGGGGTCAGCCGCCCTTGCGCCACGTCTGTGGCAAAACGCGTCCCGGCCTCTATCGTCAGTTGGTAGAGCGAGGCGTGGCCGGTGCCGAAAGACAGCGCCTGTTCCAGTTCCGCCACCCAGTCCGCTTCGCTCTGGCCGGGACGGGCATAGATGAGGTCGATGCTCACCCGGCCGAACAGACGTTGCGCGGCGTCGAGCGCGGCCAGCGCCTCCGTCACGCTGTGGGCGCGTCCCAGGAAATGCAGCGCCTCATCCTCCAGCGCCTGCAAGCCCAGCGATACCCGGTTCACGCCGGCCGCCGCCAGATCGGCGAAGCGCGCCGCCTCGACCGAATTGGGGTTGGCCTCCAGCGTGATTTCGATGTCGGGCGTGAAACCCCACGCATTTTCCGCCGCCTCGATCAGGGCGGCGACGATCGCCGGGGGCATGAGCGAGGGCGTGCCCCCGCCGAAAAAGAGCGAGGAGAGCGGCCGCCCGCCGGTCAGCGCGGCTTCATGGGCCAGGTCGGTTAACAGCGCCCGCCGCCAGGCGTCCTCATCGACAGTCTGCCGGACATGGCTGTTGAAATCGCAATAGGGGCATTTGCTGACGCAAAAGGGCCAATGCACGTAAAGCGCCAGCGGATCGGCCCTGGCGTCCGACGATGCGGGGCCGTCCGGCGATGCGAAAACAGGGAGCGACATGGACAGGGCGCTCCTAATCCCTTTCGGCCCGCTGCGCCAGCGGGCGAAGGCACGCGGCCGCCGGCGCCGCCAATGTCAGAACACCGCGGCCATCAGTTTCGCGAAGGCATCGGCCCGGTGGCTCATCGCATGTTTGCGGTCCGGGTCCATTTCGCCAAAGCTTATGCCATGGCCGGTCGGCTGGAAAATCGGGTCATAGCCAAAACCGCGCGCGCCGCGCGGTGGCCAGATGATGGTGCCGTCGACGCGCCCTTCGAACGCTTCGACATGGCCATCGGGCCAGGCGAGGGCGAGCGCGCAGATGAAATGGGCGTCACGGCCCGCCTCCGGCCCCTTCGCCTCGATCGCGTCGTGGACGAGGCGCATGGCCAGGCCGAAATCCCGGTCTGGCCCGGCCCAGCGCGCCGAGAAGATGCCGGGATCGCCGCCCAGCGCTTCGACGCACAGGCCGCTGTCGTCGGCGAGCGCGGGCAGGCCGGACAGGTCGGCGGCCTGCATCGCCTTGAGTTCCGCATTGGCGATGAAGGTTGCGCCGGTCTCTTCGGGTTCGGGCAGGTCAAGCTGGGCGGCAGATACCGTCGCGATGCCGTGGGGGGCCAGCAGTTCGCCGATTTCCCGAACCTTGCCGGAATTGTGACTGGCGATCACCAGCTTGCCGGCGGTCAGTTTGCGGATCGCCTGTTCCCGGCCGAAATCATCGCTCATCACTCTGCCCTTTTAACCGTCATGCCAGCATCTGCAGGCATGACGGCATATATGCTATTGTCCAGAAGCCTTGTCCTGCGCGGCGAAGATTTTCGCGCAGCCGATGCGGGCGAGACGAAGCAGGCGGAGCAATTCCTCCTCGTCATAGGCGGCGCCTTCGGCCGTTGCCTGCACTTCGGCGAACTTGCCGTCGCCGGTCAGGATCAGGTTGGCGTCGGTCTGGGCATTGCTGTCCTCGGCATAGTCGAGGTCGAGCACCGGCGTCCCTTCGTAAATGCCGCAGCTGATGGCCGCGACCTTCTGGATGATCGGGTCCTCGCTCAGCACGCCGCGGGCGAGCAGCCCGTTCACCGCGATGCGCAGCGCCACCCAGCCGCCGGAAATCGCCGCCGTCCGGGTTCCGCCATCGGCCTGGATCACGTCGCAATCGACCACGATCTGCCGCTCGCCCAGTTTTTTCAGATCGACCACCGTACGCAGGCTGCGTCCGATGAGGCGCTGGATTTCCTGGGTGCGGCCCGACTGTTTGCCCTTGGCCGCTTCCCGGCTTCCGCGCGTATGGGTGGCGCGGGGCAGCATGCCATATTCGGCGGTGACCCATCCCGACCCCTTGCCGCGCAGGAAGGGTGGCACCTTCTCCTCGATCGACGCCGTGCACAGCACGCGCGTGTCGCCAAAGCTGATCAGGCAGCTGCCCTCGGCATGGATGGTGAAACCGGGTTCCATGATGATGTCGCGCATCTGGTCGGGCGCGCGGCCGGAAGGACGCATATTTTTCTACTCCGAAGCGTTATGAGGGCGCGGCTTAGCGGCAGGTGGCACGAGGCGCCAGTCCGCATGGGGGCCGGCAGTGCGAAAAAGGGGGAAAGGTTCATGACGATGCGAAATCTTGCGATGCTGTCGGCGCTGCCGATGGTGCTGGCGATCGGCGGGTGCGCGCGGGACAGGCCGGAACTGGAAAAGCCGGTCGCGGCGGGCGACATCATAGGTTTCACCGCCGGCCCGTGCCTGGGCCGCTGTCCCAGCTACAGTCTGACCGTCACGCCCGACGGATCGGGCCTGTTGACGCCCCAGCGTTTCACGGCGGTGCCCGGCCCGACGCGCTTCACCGTCAGCGCGGCCCAGTATCGCCGCCTGCGTGTCGCGCTGGCGCCGTACCGGCCGACGGCGGGAACGGTAAAGCGTATCGCGAACGGAGAGAATTGCGCCCGTTTCGCGACGGACATGCCTGCTTATACGATCCAATGGTCGCGCGGCGCGGGCAAGCCGGCCCGGCTGGAGTTCCAATCGGGCTGCATGGATGCCCGCTATGCTCGGCTGCGCACCGCGATCGGCGCCGTTCCGCGCCTGCTGGAGATAGAACCGATGCTGCGGCCCGGCCCGGCCCGATAGGCGGGCACCAGAAAAGGCCGCCATGTCCCGTCAGGCCAGCCCCCGGTCACCCGTTGAGCCGGCGGGCAAAGCCGCCTACATCGGTCCTATGATGCCCGCGACCCCCATTTCCGAACTGAATGACCGCGCGCGCGATATTTTCCGGCTGGTTGTCGAAAACTATCTGGGCACCGGCCAGCCGGTCGGTTCGCGCACGATCTCCAAACTGGCTTCGCTCAGCCTGTCGCCCGCCTCCATCCGCACCGTGATGCAGGATCTGGAAGAGCTTGGCCTGCTCGCCGCGCCGCATACATCGGCGGGGCGCATGCCGACCGAAACGGGGCTGCGGCTGTTCGTCGACGGCATGATGCAGACCGCCCAGCCGTCGGCGGAGGAGCGGCGCGCGATCGAGGCGGGCATCGGCGCCAGCCTGGGCGACGGGGCCGGGCAGATCAAGGAGGCGCTGTCGGCGGCGACGGCCGCGCTGTCGGGCCTGTCGGCCTGTGCGGGCATCGTCATGGTGCCCAAGCGGGAACCGGTGATGCGGCAATTCGGCTTTGTGCCCCTTAACGGTCGGCAGGCGCTGGCGGTGCTGGTCGGGCAGGACGGGTCGGTCGAAAACCGGGTGCTCGACCTGCCGTCCGGCGTGACGCCGATCATGCTGAACGAAGCAGCCAACTTCATGTCCGCGCGTTTCGGCGGGCTGACGCTGCGCGAGGCCGGGGATGTGCTGCGGCGCGAGCTGGAGGCGGAACGCAATGCGCTTGACGGCGCGGCGCGCGCGCTGGTGGAAGCGGGGATCGCCAGCTGGTCGCGGGACGCCGATGATCGCCGCGTGCTGATCGTGCGGGGGCAGGCGCATCTTCTGGACGACGGTACGGCCGCCGATCTGGACCGCGTCCGGCTGCTGCTGGAACAGCTGGAGGACAAGCAGGAGATATTCGCCCTGCTCGAAAGCGCGCTGGCCGGCAGCGCGACCAAGATCTTCATCGGATCGGAAAACAAGCTCTTCTCCCTTTCGGGTTCATCGGTCATAGCCGCGCCTTATCGGGGCGGGGATGGCCAGGTGGTTGGCGTCATCGGCGTGATCGGCCCTACCCGCTTGAACTATGCGCGGGTCATCCCCATGGTGGATTTCACCGCACAGACGCTGTCGAGATTGATGAGATGAACGAAGACAAACAGAATATGGAAAACACCGAAATCGTGGATCAACTGCCTGAGGATGCGGTTCCGGCCGATGATACGGTCGATCGCATCGCCGCGCTGGAGGAGGAACTGGCGACCGTCAGGCAGGACGTGCTCTATGCGCATGCGGAAACGCAGAATGTCCGGCGCCGGCTGGAAAAGGAACTGGCCGATACGCGCGCTTATGCCGCGACCGGCTTTGCCAGGGACATATTGTCGGTTGCCGACAATCTGTCCCGTGCGCTTGACGCCATCCCCGCCGACATGCGCGACGATGAAAAGTTCAAGGGGCTGGTCGCCGGTCTGGAGGCGACCGCGCGCGATCTGGAAAATGTGTTTGCCCGCAACGGGATCAGCAAGGTTGAATCGCTCGGCCAGCCGCTCGACCCCAACAAGCATCAGGCCATGATGGAAGTGCCGACGGCCGACGCCGAACCGGGAACGATCATGCTGGAGATGCAGGCCGGATATATGATCAAGGACCGCCTGCTGCGCCCTGCCATGGTGAGCGTGGCGAAAAAACCGGACTAACGGTCGGGCGGCGCCTGACGGAAATGGTGCCGACCGGACCCGGCGGTCATTGCGCGCGCAGCCGTGAGCGTCGGGGAACAGGGCCTGCTATCGGCGTGGCGACGGCATGGCCGGGCGCCGCGCCATGCCCCCGCCCGATCCGGCAGGAAGGGGAATGTGGCCGGCATCGATGACGCCGCGACGCACCGGCGGGGTTCTGTCACTGGTCGGTGCCGGGCCGGCGTTTCATCCCGGCGCCTGCCAGCGCCATGTGGGCCGCGGCGCCGAGATAGCAGGCGGCGGCCACCACCAGTGCGATCGACAGGCCCTTTGCCTGGGCGGCGGCGCATGCGGGGTTGCTGCTTCCTCCCGCGCACAGCCGATCGAAATCGCCGTCGAACAGGGCGCGGGCCGCGTAATCGCTGATGGCGCCGGTCGCGGCGGGGCCGATCCCCATGCCTATGATGGTTGAGATCATCAGCAAAATGGCCGTCGCCGTCGCGCGCATCCGCGGTTCCACCAGATTATGCGCGGCGGCGAAGCCCGGCCCGACATACATGGGATAGAGCGTTGCGCCGGCAACCATGAACAGCGCCATCGTCCAGAGGTCCTTCTGGACCAGGGCGATCATCAGGCAGGGCGCGGTCAGACCCAGCGCGGCCGCCGGCAGCCAATATTGCATGCGCTTGTCCCGCCGGGCCAGACGGTCGGTCAGCACGCCGCCTGCCAGCATCCCGACGATCCCCGTCACGCCCGACACCAGTCCGAACGAGAAGCTGGCGTCGATCAGGGGGATGCCGTGCATGCGCTGAAGAAAGGCCACGAGGAACAGGTTCAGGCTGTAGCCGGCCGTTGCGGCAAAGGTGAAGGCGGCCGCCAGATGGCGGAAAGCGGGTGATCCCGCCAGCGTCGCCAGCGCCTGGGCAAGCGGCGGCGCTTCGCCGGCCGGCTGGCCCAGGTCCGGTTCGCCGCGCGGGGGTTCCCGCAGGGTCAGCCTGGCGAGCAGCGCGATCGCGATGCCGGGCAGGCCGACGACGAGAAAGGCCATGCGCCACCCGAATTCCTGACCGATCCATCCGCCGAACAATGCGCCCAGCAGGGTGCCTATCGGGACGCCTATCGAATAGATGGAGAGGGCGGTCGACCGTTTGTCCTGTGGAAACACATCCGACAACATCGACTGCGCCGCCGGCGTGCAGCCCGCCTGCCCGACGCCCAGCCCCAGCCGGGCGGCAAACAAATGCCAGAAATTATGTGCCAGTCCGCAGGCCGCCGTCATCAGCGACCAGAAGGCGAGCGCCGCGGAAATGAGATTGAGGCGGGACCCCCGTTCGGCCAGCCGGGCGAAGGGCAAGCCCATGACGCCGTAGAATATCCCGAACGCCACGCCGCTCAGCAGCCCGATCTGCATGTCGGTGAGCCCAAGCTCCTCCTTGATCGGCTCCACCAGTACGTTGAGGATCGTGCGGTCTATGAAATTCACCGCATAGATGAGGACGAGCATGGCGAGAAGATAGTTGCGATAGCGCGGGGTGCAGGTCCGGGAATCGTCATCGCTCTGCAAATGTCGCATCGGTCCCTCCGGCTGATCCATGATGAAAATGGCCCTAGTGCCGGGCCCGCGACTGGTGGACGATCGTGTCGTGCGCCTGCCGTTCGGCTCTGTGTCAGGTGGCGGCGGCGAAATATTCCGAGCGTAGCGCCGTCTTGACGAGCTTTCCGGCGGCATTCACCGGGAATTCTTCCGTGCGCAGGATGATACGGCGCGGCACCTTATACCCGGCGATGCGATCGCGGCAGTGGGCGATGATCGCATCCGCCTCGATGGCGGCGCCGGGGCGCAGGCGGATGACCGCGACGACCGTTTCGCCCCATTTGGGGTCGGGGCCGCCGATGACGACGCATTTCTCGACCGCCGGATGCTCGTCGACCACGCGCTCGACCTCGACCGAATAGACATTCTCGCCGCCGGTTATGATCATGTCTTTCAGCCGGTCGACGATGAACAGATGGCCGCCATCGTCGAGATAGCCCAGGTCGCCGGTGTGGAGCCAGCCATCGGCCAGCGCCGCCCGCGTCTCATCGGGCTTGCGCCAATAGCCCTTCATGACCGTGGGACCGCGCACCAGTATCTCCCCGATCTCGCCGGGCTGCTGCGCCCCCGCGATCGACACTTCCACGCCGGCGACGGCACGGCCGATCGAACTGGGTTCCTGCCGTGGATCACCGGCGGGAACGGTGGCGAAATCCATCATGGATACGATGGTCGTCGCTTCCGTCATGCCATAGCCGTGCAGCAGCCGCTTGCCGGCGAGCGTCCGTACCATCTGGTCGCGCAGGGCGGGCCGAAGCGCCGATGCGCCGAACATCACCGCCTCCAGCCGGCTGAGGTCGATCGCATCGGCTGCCGGATCGTTCAGCAGAAATTCCAGGATGGTGTTGACCAACACCGCGATGGTCGGCCGATGCCGCCGCAACGTGTCCAGCGCGTCCTCGATCGTGAAGCGCGGCACGATGATGGCGCGCGCGCCGGCCATCATCGTGGGCAACAGCAGGGCGAGCGCCGCGACGTGAAAGAAGGGGGAGGGTATCATGCTCACGCTGTCGGGTGTGACACGCAAGGTGTTCATGGCGCTGAGCGCCGCCGTGAACAGATTATCGTGGGTCAGCATCACGCCCTTGGGGGACCCGCTTGTGCCGCTGGTGTAATAGAGGACCGCGACATCGTCGCCGCCGCGCGGCAGCGTCGTCCAGGGCGGATGGGCTGCTATCATCGCCTCATAGCCATCCTGTCCCGGTGCCAGTGATCGGACGGCTATGCCGCGCGCGGCGCCCAGCCGCACGGCGACATCGAGGAAGGCGGGCGAAGCGAAGATCGCGGCCGGTTCCGCATCGGCGAGGATCGACGCCAGTTCCGTTTCGGCCAGACGGAAGTTGAGCGGCACCGTGATCGCGCCCGCCGATGCCGCGCCGAAGATCAGCTCGATATAGCGATGGCTGTTTTCGGACAGGATCGCGATCCGGGTGCCATCGGTCCATCCCGCCGCCCGTAACGCGCCGGCGCATCGTCCCACGCGATCCGCCAGCGTGCCCCAGTCCAGTTCGACGTCCCCGTCGATCAGGGCGATCCGGCGGGGTCCGAGCGCGACCCCGCGCCGGATGCTATGCCCGATATCGGTCATGGCCTGCGCATCCTCACCCGTTCCTCTCCCTCGTTCGCGAATGTCAGAAGCGTATCGTGCCCTGCAACGCGATTTCGCGCGGCCGTCCGATCGGGCCGTATAATTCACCGGCAAGGCCGCCGGGCCGCGGCGATGACGTCACGATATAATATTCATTGCCAAGGTTCCGGCCGATCAGCGCCAGTTCCCATTTGTCGTCAATGTCATGCAGCCGGAGTGAGGCGTCAACCAGCACGAAGTCCCGCTGGGCGGCATAGGGCGCGCCGTCATCCTGTGTGCGGTAGGAACTGGTATATTTGACGTTGGTCGTGAAACCCAGGCCAAGATTGCCGCCAAGGGGGAATGCCAGATCGGCGCCGCCCACGCCCACCCATCTGGGTGCCTTGGACAAGGGGTCGCCGCTGCGATCCTGGACTCCG
The DNA here is from genome assembly GCA_050251675.1 of Sphingobium sp. Classification (GTDB taxonomy): domain Bacteria; phylum Pseudomonadota; class Alphaproteobacteria; order Sphingomonadales; family Sphingomonadaceae; genus Sphingobium. The sequence goes on along the minus strand of JBFWMJ010000020.1, from coordinate 22,319 downwards.
CCGACGCACCCCAGCGCTGCCGTCTGCCCCTGATAACAGGGCGCATTGGCGAATTTGGTGATGTTCGCTTCATTATAGGCGGCCGATGCGCGCAGCGTCACGAACCGGTTGGCGCGGAAACTGGCTTCGGCCTCCACGCCCTGGGTCCGCGCGGTGGCTGCATTGGCGATGAAATTGGCGAAGATGCCGCCCGTCAATGTCTGGACTGACGTCAGTTGCAGGCCGGTGATCTTGTAATGATAGATGGCCGAACTGAAGGTCAGACGGCGGTCGAACACCGTGCCCTTGAACCCGATTTCCCCGCCGCGTGTCTTTTCCGGGCCGAAGGCGATGCGATCGGTGCTGGCGGTCAGGGAGACGGGGACGGATGCGCCGCCCGATTTGTAGCCTGCCTTATAGGCGGCATAAATGGTCAGATTCTGTTCGGGATGCCAGGTGAGGGTCGCTTCGGGCGACAGGTTGCTGTCCCTGAAGCGGTCCGACAGCACCAGTCCCTGCGGACGATATGCCGCTGCCTGCGCCGGATTGACATAGGTGTTGACGACGTCTGTGTCCTTGCGTTCATGCGTGTACCGCACGCCGCCCGCAAGTTCCAGTTCGGGGGTGATGTCCCACAGCGCCTGTCCGAACACCGACAGGGTGCGGCTCTTCACATAACCGAACCGGGCGGTGCTGTTGATGTTGCCGGTGGCCGGGTCCACCGGTGGCGAACCGATACGGCTGATCACGCCCACTTCCCGTTTGGCGCTTTCATAATAGGCGCCGCCGGCAAATTGCAGGGCGCCGTCAAGCGCCGTGTTGAAACGCAGCTCCTGCGTCCATTGATGCCCCTTTTCCAGGATGACGCCGGGATAGCGGGCGAAGGTCGTCACGTCGAACGGTCCGCTCGACTTCAGGTCGTTGTCATTATAGCCCGTGACCGACGTCAGTTTCAGCGCGCCCAGATCATAGTCCATCTTCAGCGTGGCGAGATAGCTTTTCACGTCCGAATAGGGGCGGCCGTCGCGGGCGCCGGGGTAGCGCGCGGCAATATCCGCCGGCAGGTCGCCGATCGATGTGTGCCGGTTCGGCTGGCAATCGCCATAGGGATCGGTCACCCGCCCGACGGCGCCCGGCTGGCCCGGCCCGGTCTGACCCGGCGCGCAATTGAGCGCCTGGAGCGTGCCGATGGTGCCGTTATCCTTGTAATGATTGGCCAGCAGCTTGAGGTTGGCGGTGAAAGCGTCGCTGGGTTGCCAGAGCAGCGTGCCACGGGCCGTCAGCGTCTTGCCGCCCGCCGTTCGCCGGTCGCGCGCGCCGGGCAGGGGAAAGCCCGGCTCCACCGGATTGTCCATCGCGCGCGCATCATTGTACATCCAGCCGTCGGCATCGTCGTAGCGGACCGCCAGCCGGGCGCCCAGTGTCGGCGTGAGCGGGCCGGAGATCATCCCTTCGATATAGCGCTGGCGCGCGACGAACTCATATCCGCCGCGCAATGAGGCTTCGAACGTGGCGCCGGGATTGTTGCTGCGTACCGACACGACCCCGGCAGGGCTGTTCTTGCCGAAGAACAGCGCCTGCGGCCCCTTGAGCACTTCCACCTGACCGACGTCGAGAAACGCCACGGAGGTGATGAAGCCGCGGCTCAGCGCCACGCCGTCGATATTGACCTGCACGGTCTGTTCGATGCCCGCGTCGTTGAAGGTCGATCCGACGCCGCGGATCGACAATGCCGCGCCCGTGCCCGATGCCTGTTTGGAAATGGTGAGGTTGGGGATGATGGTCGCCACTTCGCTCAGATTGGAAATCTTCGCACGTTCCAGCGTCGATCCGCCGACCGCGCTGACGGCCACGGGCACGCGGATAAGGCTTTCTGACCGTTGCCGCGCTGTCACGACAATGTCGCCGTCGTTCGGCGTGTCCTGGGCAATCGCCGGCATGGCCAGCGCCATCGTGGCGACCCCCAGCAGCAGAACGCCCGATTCCCGAATGGCTGATTTTGGCATCGCACTCTCCCCCTTCCTGAAAGTCCGGCGTCGGCCAGCCTGCAGATTAGTAGCACATGTGATATTTGCATATGGAAAGTATGTCAAACCGAAGGCGGAAAATATGTGGCACCATTGCTTCGAAATTTTCATAATTCAATGAAATATCATGTTTTATTCTGAATTTTTATGAATTCCCCAGAGACGGAAATGCACTCATAGTAGCATATGGGTTAAAATATATGTTGAAAATACCGGCGTTTTTGATGCAGTGTGCAGCTTTCAGCGCATGATGAATGGAGCCGCCTATGTCTCTCAAGACCACCGAGCAGTATCTGGAGAGCCTGCGCGACGGGCGCGAAATCTACTGGGATGGCGACCGAATCGAGGACGTCACGGCGGACCCTCGTTTCGCCGTCCCGCTGGCCATGGCCGGGCGCGACTATGCCTATGACGATCCCGAACATGGCGCGCTGCGCCGGTACGAAACCGAAGAGGGCGGGGTCGCGAACCGGATCTTTCAGGTTCCCCGTACCACAGAGGATTTGCAGCGCCGGCTCGCCTTTTCGCGGACATTGTCCCATGTGACGGGGGTGTCGGGCGTTTTCATGGCGCTGCTGACGGCGAAGGATGAGATCGCCAGGGTCAATCCGGATTATGCCGCCAATATCGAGCGCATATACCGGTACGCGCGCGACAATGACCTGCGCGGCGCGGAGGTGATTTCCGATCCCAAGGGGGATCGCAAGCGGCGCGCGCAGGAACAGGATGATCCCGACCTGTATGTGCGGATCGTCGATCGCACGGCGGAAGGGATCGTCGTGCGCGGCGCCAAGCTGCACATCACGGCGGCGTCGCTGGTGCATGAACTGGTCGTCATGCCGACCAAGGGCATGAAACAGGAAGAGGCCGATTATGCCGTTTCCTTTTCCATTCCCGTCAATACCCCCGGCGTGAAGATCATCAACCGTTCGGTCAGCATGTCCCGCCCCAATCCGTTCGACTATCCGGCCAGCGCCCATCACAGCATGCCCGAAGGCTTCGTGATCTTCGACGATGTGCTGGTGCCATGGGACAGAGTGTTCCTGGCCGGCGAGATCAGGCTGGCTTCAACGCTCGCGCGGTCGCTGGGCCTGTGGGAACGCACGGTGGGCGTGATCGAGGCGGTGCGCCAGAGCGAATTGCTGGTCGGCCTGGCGCAACTGGTTTCGGAGATGCAGGGCAAGGAGCGCGATCCGCTCGTGCTGGCGTCGATCGCCGACCTCATCGCCTATCATGAACTGTTGCGGATGGGGCTGGAATATTCGGTGGAGCATCCCCAGACGACGCCGTCAGGCATGATCCACCCCAACACGCTGGCGATCAATGTCGCCAAATATCATTATGCCGCCAATTATCATGCCATGGTGGCAAAGCTGCATGATGTCAGCGGCGGTCTGGTCGTGACGCTGCCCGGTGAAAAGGACCTGCGTAACGAGGCGACCGGGAAATATATGCGGAAATATCTGCATACCCGCGATGACGTGGATGTGGAGGACCGGATGCGTGTCTATAACATGATCCGTGATTTCACTGCCGACGCCTATGGCGGCTGGGCGATGGTGGCCGCGCTTCAGGGCGGTGGCGGGTTGGCGGCGCAGCGCTTCATGATGAACATGGCATTCGACATGGAGCGCGCCCGCGCCGCCGCCCGTCGCGCTTCCGGCATCGTCTGATGTCCGGCGCGGGGTGCGGTCGCACCCCGCGGCCGAACCAATGATTGTCGGATGAAACAGGGGGCACGCATGGACATCGCACGATCCGAAGAGCAACTGCTGCTGTTTGAAACGGCCACCAGATATCTGGCCGACCACTATGATTTCGGGCAGGCGCAGGCCGCATTGCATCGCGATCGCCCGTTCGATGCGACGCACTGGCGGTCCTTTGCGGACATGGGCTGGCTCGCCTTGCCGATCAGCGCCGGTCATGGCGGCCTGGGCGGCGATATGGCCGACCTGGGTGCGCTGATGGAGGCATTTGGTGGCGGGCAGGTGATTGAACCTTATGTGGGGGCCATCCTGCTGGCGGGCGGGCTGGTGAATGCGGTGGGCAGCGAGGCGCAGAAGCAGGCCTTGCTGCCGGGGCTTGCCGACGGCAGCCTGATGCTGGCGGCGGCCCTGCTGGAACGAGGCGCGCAGGACCGGCCGTCGCGTGTGGCCACCCGCGCACTACGCACGACACATGGCTGGCGGATCAGCGGGGCGAAGATATTGGCGGAAGGGGGACATGCCGCCCACCGGCTCATCATATCGGCGCGTCTCGCGGGAGACAGGGACGACGAATCCGGCATCGGCCTATTCGTCGTGAACCCGGACAGCGCGGGCCTGTCGCGCCGCGACCATGGCCTGCTGGGTGGGGGCGTCGTCTCGGATTTCGACTTTGACGGCGTCGATCTGCCCGCCGATGCGCTGCTGGGCGTCGGTGAGGATGCCTGCGCCACGATCGCGGCGGTGACCGACCGCGCCATCGTGGCGCAGGCATGGCAGGTCGTGGGCCGCAGCCAAGCGCTGCTGGACGCGACCATAGACTATACCCGGATGCGCCGGCAGTTTGGACGGCCGCTGTCCGCGAACCAGGCGTTGCGGCACCGTGTCGCGGACATGCATGTCCAGTTGATCGAGATGCGCGCGCTCGCCGCTTCCGCCACGGTTCAGATGGATGGGACGGATACCGCGCGCGCGCGCATGGCGTCCGCGCTCAAATTCAAGGCCGCGCATGCCGGTCGCATGATCGCGGAAGGCGCCATCCAGTTCCATGGCGGGATCGGCATGACCGACGACCTTCCTCTCGGTCGCCACTATCGCGCGATCCTGGCCTTCGCGGTGCGCGAGGGTTCGCCTGACATGCACCTGCGGCGCTATGGCGCCCTGTCGTTCGCCGGAGAACAGTGATGGACCTGCCGCTTCAACCCGAAGACGAGGCGTTCCGCGATGAGGTGCGCGCTTTCCTCGTCGAAACGCTGAACGATGACATCCGTCGCGCCGAACGACTGACGCCAGGTGTCGGCGTCAGCGACCGCGAGATCGAGCGGAACTGGCGCAGTGCCCTCAATGGCAGGGGCTGGGTCGGCGCCTTCTGGCCCGTCGAGTGCGGCGGGCCGGGCTGGTCGCCAGTGCAGCGTTTCATCTTCGAAACGGAATGCGCGCGCGCAGGCGCACCCCGTCTGGCGCCGATGAGCGCGCGGATGGTGTCGTCCGTCCTCATCGGCTTCGGCACGGCGGAACAGAAAGCCTATTATCTGCCACGCATCCTGCGCGGAGAGGATTATTGGTGTCAGGGCTATTCCGAACCCGACGCCGGGTCGGACCTGGCGTCGCTGCGTATGCGCGCCGAAGCGGATGGCGACCAATATGTCGTCAATGGATCGAAAATCTGGACCACCCATGCCCATCTCGCCAACCGCATGTTCGCGCTGGTGCGCACATCGGACGGTGCGCGGCGACAGGAGGGGATCAGCTTCCTGTTGATCGACATGGACAGTCCCGGCATTTCGCTGCGCCCCATCCGCCTGCTGGGCGGCGACCATGAACTCAACCAGGTCTTCTTCGACAATGTCCGGGTGCCGCGCGCCAATCTGGTGGGGGAGGAGGGAGCAGGCTGGCGCTGCGCCAAATATCTGCTCGAATTCGAAAGAGGGGCGGATTACGCGTCGGCGCGGCTGCGCACCGAACTGCATCATGCCGTGCGGACCGCCACCGATGCGCCGCTGGACAATGCGGCGCTCGCCGCGCGCATCTTCGCGCTGGAAATCGATATCGACGCGCTGGAAATGATGGAGTTCCAGCAGCTGGCGGTGCTTCAGGCGGGGGGCAGCCCCGGATTTATGGCGTCGGTGCTTCGGCTCCGGTCGGTGGAGCTGGAGCAGCAACTGTTCAAGGCGATCGTGGACATCATGGGCAGTGACGCCCTGTATTGGGACGAACGTCGGCCGCTCTATGCGCTTGATGCCGTGCCCACGTCGCATCCCGAAGCGCTCAGCGCCGTGCCCAAATATCTCAACAATCGCGCCGGCAGCATCGCGGGCGGCGCGGCGGAGATCCAGCGCGACATTATCGCGCGCGGCCTGTTCGGCGAATAGGACGGCTGGCGTTGCAATTTACCAGGCCCTTTCCCATGCTGCCACCTTTGATGGAGACGGGGATGGACGACAGCGAAATCTATGCGCTGGGAGGGATGACCAACAGCAGCAAGGCGATGTTCGAGCGGCGGCGGCGGATATTGAGTGTCACGACCCGGATGATCGAGACCGAAGGCCTGGAAGGCTTCAATATCCGCGCGCTGTCCGATCGCGCCAAGGTTGCCCCGCGCACGATATACAACGCATTCGGCAGCAAGGAAGGATTGATGGCGCTGGCCATCAGCCGCAGCTTCACGCGTTTCCACGAGCGGATCGGGTACGACGCCCGCGCCGACACGATCGAAGGCGTGATGGACCGATGGCTGACGGCGGTTTTGCGCAATCTTGAGAATCGCAACTTCCCGCGCGCGGTGACGGCGCTGTACTTTTCTCCGACCGCGCATCCGATGATCCGCGAAGCGATCGAGAAGCTGGGCGCGAACGCATTTCGCGGCTGGTTCGACAGGCTGTTTCTGGAGCGGCAGCTTGATCGCGGCGTATCGGTCGATCTGCTGGCGCGGGACATGTCGAACCTGCAGTTCGCGATCCTCCACGAATGGTGCAGCGGCTCCTTGTCGGACGAGGGATTGGCGCCCCGCCTGGTCGAATCCGGCTTGATCCATCTGTCGGGGGTGACCCGCGGCGCGGCGCGAACCGATGTCAGGGCATATCTGACCGACCTGCGTGGCGACGGCGGGATGCTCCGGGATGGATTGGCCAAGGCCAGGGACAGGATCGCGGTGTGGCATAGCAGGCAGGCGCAGGCTTCCGCAAACCACCAGAGTCCGTGAGGCCGGGAAGCGGAACGATCCTGTCCCTGTTGGCTCGCTCACGGATAGTTCGAAGCGACGGACAAGCCTGCTGCGCCCGCCGGATCCCGCCGCGATCGCCGCTGCGCGACACTGGCAAAAGGGCGCGGCGACATGTTCAGTTTCCCGCCTCCGAGGGTATAACGCACTATAATAACGTTGACGCTGGAAGGCCGCAGGCTTAGATGGCGGTATAAATTAAGAATCGTGCGGTTTTACGGCCGGCGCGGTCATGGACGGAGGACGGGATGCCCAGCACGATCACGCGCCTGATTGCCGCGGACGAATATCTGATCCACCAGATTCCCAACAGCTTTGCTACCGTCGGCACCGCCGATCACAGCTGGACGGAGAAGATCTGGGCGACGGTGATGCGTAAGGATGCCGCGCTTCAGGCGAATTTCGGCGTCGGCAAATATGCCAATCGCAGCGTGCTGGACGGTTTTGCCGGCATCGCGCGGGGCAAGGAGCAACGCACGGTGCGCGCCAGCCGGCTGCTGGAGCCCGATGTCGAGACCATGGCGGTCGGCCCGATCACCTATGACGTGGTGGAGCCGCTGCACAAGGTTCGCCTGCGGCTGGGCGAGAATGACGCACAGCCGCTTCAGTTCGACCTGATGTTCGAGGGACGGATGCAGCCCTTTTTCGAGGGACGCGACGTCCAGCATGAACATGGGCGCGGGCGGCAATCGTCGGATGTGGTGCGCTATCACCAGCCCGGCACGGTCAGCGGCTGGATCCTGATCGACGGGGAGAAGGTGGAGGTCAAACCGGAGGAATGGTTCGGCTTTCGCGATCACAGCTGGGGCACGCGCGAGCATGTGGGGCTGGACCCGGCGGATCTGGCGCCCAATCATCACAACCTGTTTGTGGAGGGTTTCCACTTCAACTGGTTCGTGTCGCAGATCGAGCGGCCCGACGGCAGTTTTTATGACATCATGTATTATTTCCGCGAAAACGGGCGGGGCATGGAGCATTTCACCGGCTTCATCAACGAGGCGGACGGGACGCAGACGCCGATCCTGAAGGTCTGGCCCGAAATCGAATATCGCGCACATGACATGGCGGTGATGCGCGGCAAGGTGCACATCGTCACCGACGCGCCGGGCCGCGCCGGCGTGGAGGAACGGGTAATCGAGATCGAGGCGATCGACCCCGACATTGGTTTCCGGCTGAACCCGGCGCTCTACATGCCATGGAACGGCATGGTCCACGCCAGCTATAAGGGCGAGTTGCTGGAGGGCGAATGCATCGAGGACACCCAAGCGAAGTTCACGATGGACGAGAACCCTGCCTGGCAGGTGCGCGACCGGCCGTTGCGGGTGCGTGAAGGCGACAATCACGGCTTTGCTGATCTGGAAAGCTGCGTCATCGGATCGTGGCCGGCGGCAAAAATCGTCAAGGATTGACGCGTTCAGGGATTGATGGCGTCGCCGACCGCGGCGCCGGTGGTTTCGATATAAGCGATCCGGCCGGACCGAGCCGAACCGGATTCCGCATCAAGGGGAAGAAAAGAATGAAGCGTTACGGATTGGGCGTGTCCCTTGCCTGTCTGACGGCTGGTCTCGCGCCGGCCATGGCGCAGGACAGCGGGCCGGCGGAGCAGACCGCCGGCGTCGGCGACATCATCGTAACCGCACAGAAACGCGCCCAGTCGATCAATTCCATCGGCATGTCCATCACCGCGGCCACCGGCGATTCGCTGCAGCAACGCGGCGTCAGCGATCCGGCGGACCTGGTGAAGGTGGTGCCCGGCTTTACGTTCGCTCCGACATCCTATGGGCCGCCGGTCTATACGCTGCGCGGCATCGGCCTCTACGAAGCGGGCCTGATCTCGCCGCCGGCGGTCAGCATCTATGTCGACGAGATGCCGCTGGCTTTTCCGGTGATGGCGCAGGGCGGATCGCTCGACCTTGACCGGGTGGAGGTGCTGAAAGGGCCGCAAGGCACGCTGTTCGGTCAGAACAGCACCGGCGGCGCGATCAACTATATCGCCGCCAAACCGACCGCCGATTTCGACATGGGCGGCAGCCTGACCTATGCGCGGTTCAGTCAGGTGACGGCGGAAGGCCATGTGAGCGGGCCGATCACCGACAACATTCGCGCGCGCGTGGCGATGAAGACCGTGCAGGGCGGCGCATGGCAGCGGAGCGTGTCGCGGCCGGGCGAGAATCTGGGCGATGACAACAAGTTCATGGGACGGCTGCTGCTGGACATCGACGCGACCGATACGCTGAAGCTGGCGCTGAACCTCAACGGCTTTGTGGATCGTTCCGACACGCAGGCGCCCCAGTTGCGTGCCGTCGCGCCGGGCAACCCGAATGCGCCGGTGGCCCCGGTGCTCGAAAGCTTCGAGCCATTTGGCCGCGGTAATCCGCGCGTGGCGGAATGGTCGGTATCCTGGCCCAACAAGAAGAACGACCGGTTCTGGCAGGCCGCACTGCGCGCCGACCAGCAGCTTGGCGAAACGGTGACGCTGACGTCACTTTCCTCCTACCAGCATATGAAGGTCAACACCTTCATGGCAGCGTCGGGCCTGCCGATTTCCAATCTCGATTTCCGGCAGCACGGCTTTATCAAATCCTTCAACCAGGAAGTGCGGCTGGCCGGTGACGGCGACCGGCTGAACTGGATGGTCGGCGGCAGTTTCGAACATGTAAAGGCCGACGACCGCGTCGATTACCGCATCGACGAACTGTCGGTGTCGGCATCGCCGGTGCCGGGCGTGATCGATCCGCTGACGCTGGTGCAGGGCTATGTGAAGCAGAAGGTGAAAACCTATGCCGTGTTCGGCAATGCCGAGTTCAGGCTGACCGATCAGCTGACATTGCAGGCCGGGGCCCGCTACACCGACAGCAAGCGTACGGGCGAACAGTGCACGCGCGACATCGGCCCGAGCAATGGGGGCGGGCAGATATTCGAATTCATGCAGGCCATGCTGAAGGGCACGTTCCAGCCCGACGGCACGCCCAATATGGATGGGCCGGTCGAACCGATCGGCGCAGGGCAATGCTATTCGCTGGACGCCAATCTCAATCCGGTGGTCAACGGCTTTCCGGTCAGGCTGCATGAGGATAATCTGTCCTGGCGTGCGGGCGTGAACTATAAGGCGGACAGCGGCGCGCTGCTCTATGCGAGCTACAGCCGGGGGTGGAAGGCGGGGACCTTTACCCAGATCAGCGCGTCCAGCACGAGCCAGTTCATCCCGGCGCGGCAGGAGCGGGTCGATGCGTTCGAGGCGGGTTTCAAGCTGCCGCTGGCCGACCGGAGGGTGCAGTTCAACAGCGCGGCCTTCTATTACAACTACAAGGACAAGCAGATCCGCGGGCGCATGCTGGACCCGGTGTTTACGCTGCTGGAAGCGCTGGTCAACGTGCCCAAGTCGCGCATCTGGGGTGTCGAGGCCGAACTGGTGGCACAGCCGGTCGAGGGTCTGAATATCGGCCTGTCGGGCCTGTACCTGAACACCAAGGTCAATGACACGTTCGTCAATTACAACCAGGCGGGTGTCCAGACCGATTTCCAGGGGTCGAAGCTGCCCTATTCACCCAAATGGTCGAGTGTGGCCGACGCGCAATATGAGTTCCCGGTCAGCGCCGCCCACAAGGCGTTCCTGGGCGGCACCGTGACCTATCATGGCCGCGACCGCGCGACATTTGAAACCGCCGCATCGCCGGCGCCGCAGTATAAGCTGCGCGCCTACGCGCTGGTCGACCTGCGGGCGGGCATCGGCGCGCAGGACGACAGCTGGAGATTGTCGCTGTTCGGGCGTAACATCTTCAACAAATATTACGAGACCAGCCTGTTCCAGGGCACGGATACGCTCTACGCCTTTACGGGGCGGCCGGCCACTTACGGCGTGACGCTGACCGTCAAGCCGAGATAGGCGCTTCGTCCCGCTTCTTCCCGGCCCCGCCGGAGGAAGCGGGACGTTCCCGCCAGGGGAGGACCGGGGCGATGATGGCGCCGTCGCCTCGAACCATTCAGCTTTCCTGTCGCGTCAGCTACAGGCGATCCATCTGGTCAGCCCTGCTCGGACAGGACGATGGCCTTTCCTCCTCGATCGCCTTTCTGCGGGTGTCTCCATCATGGCCCCCCTGTAGGGCACGGTTGGCTGTCGCTCACTTTACACGCAGCCGATCGGCCGGTTGGTCAGCCAGTGTTGAGGCGTGCCATTCCATCGGGTCCATATGGGCCTGATCTGCCGCCTCTCCGGCGCATGGGGTCGGTCGTCGGCATAAGGCGCCGGTGGCGCTCAGCAACGGGGACGGGGGCAAGCAGGATATGGCGTGGTCAGGGAAAGCTGTGGCTTCACCAGCCCACCTCGCCATCGTCCGGCATCGACGCATTCCCGAAACATGCTCCCCTTCCGACCCCATCCTCAGGCGATGCATGCCCTTAAGCTATAGATGGTGCGGCCGGGTCGCGCGTCTCTCGATTTCGTGAAATCGTCTATATGGCATGTATTGGCGCCGTTGCTCGCCGATGATCTGGTCTGCCGCGCAATGTCCCGATCCTGTCATCTTGGCGCGGCATGCTGCGGCCAAAGGTCCGGTATCGAGTGGGCAAGGCGGAGGACAAGGCATGGTGCGTCATCGCGGGATTCGGGGCGGTGTCTGGACATGGATGCTGGCGACATTGGCTCTGGCCCTTGCCATGCCGGGGTTGGCGGCGGCGGGCGACGAACGCTTCACTATCGCGATCATTCCCGATACGCAGAACTATATCGACTATACGCACCAGAAGGCGGAGGGGTATCCCTTCGACGCCAGCGACCTGTTCCTGCAACAGATGGCCTATGTCGCCACCCGGCTGAAGAGCGAAGGGGGAGACGTCGCCTTCGTCACGTCGCTGGGCGATGTGTGGCAGCATCAGACGGTGCCGATCGATCCCGCGCATGCGGCGCGCGGGTTCAGGCGGATCGCCAATCCGGTGCTGGACCGCCATTTCGCGCCGACGTCCAAGGTGCGCACCGTGGAAATGCCGACCGCGCACAAGGGCTTTGCGATGATCAGCGGCAAGGTGCCTTTTTCGGTGGTGCCCGGCAATCACGATCATGATGCGATGTGGACCGACGCGGACCATCCGCCTGCCCCAAATGCCAGTTCCGCCGCGGATCTCGGGCTGCTTCATGCGGGAGGGCTCGACAATTTCCGGGCGGTCTTTGGCGCGGATTCGGACTTTTTCAAGGGACGCGACTGGTATGTCGACGCCTATGACGGCGGCGCGAGCAGCGCGCAGCTATTCAGCGCAGGCGGGTATCGCTTCCTGCATATAGGCTTGCAGTTCGATCCGCCCAACGGGGCGTTGGCATGGGCGGACAAGGTGATTGGCCGTTTCCCCGGCCTGCCCACCATCGTCACCACCCACGATTATCTGGATACCAAGGGGCGGCGGCTGGCCAATCCCCTGATCGACAACAGTGTGATCGACCCGGAAGACAACAGCCCGCAGATGGTGTGGGACAAGTTCATCAGCCAGCACGATCAGATATTCATGGTGCTGTGCGGCCATCAGCATGCGCAGGCACGCCGGGTCGACGACAATCGCTTCGGCCACAAGGTGCACCAGATTCTGTCCGACTATCAGTCGCGCAATCAGGTGCTGAAGGATATCGGCCACAAGCCCGACACGTCCGACGGGATCGGCGACGGCTGGATGCGTTTCATGACGTTCGACATGGCGGCGGCCGTACCCAGCGTCACGGTGCGGACCTATTCGACGCATTATCGCAAGACGAGCGATGAGGAACCAGCCTATGCCGACTGGTACAAGGCAAGGGAACAGCCCGAACTGAGCGACGAGGACTATCGCCGCGGCGATAGTTTCACCATCACGCTGGACGATTTCCGGGCGCGTTTCGGCGTGCCCGGTGCCAGGCGTCAGGATGGATCGTCATTAAAATGATGGTGTGACGAAAATGGCGATTGTTCGCGCGCGGCAAGCACGGACAATCGCTATTTGCAGGCCGCCAGCATTTAACGTCGATCTGTCCTGGGGATTACCCTGCCCGCAGCGTCGCGCCGGCGGAAACGACGGTGCGACCGTCGCCGCCCAGCGCCTTGAGTTCCAGGGCGTCGCCATCCCGGCGCCCCACAAGGTGTAGCGGCTGGCCGGCGAAGGCGGGCGACAGTGCCCTGTAGGAAAAGCGCGCGAGCGCGTCCGGGCCGAAGCGGCGGGCGCAATGGTCGACCAGCAGCGTCGCCATCAGCGGGCCGTGCACGACGAGGCCGGGATATAGTTCCTCCTCCCGCGCATAGGGCAGGTCGTAATGGATGCGGTGGGTGTTGAACGTCATCGCCGAGTAGCGGAACAGCATGGCCGTGTCGGGCGTGAGGCTGCGGGTCCAGTCCCAGCCGGCGAGGTCGACATCCGCGACGGGGGGAAGGGGCGCCCGTTCGGTGGTTGCCGCGCGATAGACGATGCTTTGCCGTTCCCGCACGGCGGGCGTGCCGTCGCTGAGCGTCAGATGGTCGACCTCCACGAAGAACAGCGTGCCCGACTTGCCCGATTTTTCCGTGACGCTGGCGACGGTGGATGTGCGTTCGATCGCGGCGGCGGGGGTAATGAGGGACAGGAAGGTGACGTCGCTCGCCGCCCACATGCGGCGGGGCAGGGGGATGGGGGGCAGGAAGCCGCCTTTGGGTGGGTGGCCGTCCACGCCCAGGTTACCGGTCGGCGTGTCGGGCAGGCACAGGCACCAGTGGAACGCCTGTGGCACATCATCGGCGGCGCCGGATTGCACGGGCGCGTCGATGGTGGCGCGGAAGCGGGCGAGCTTGTCGGGCGTGACGATGTCATGCAGCGTCTGGCTGCCCTTCCAGTCGGAAAAATCGCTCATTCTGCGCACTCCAATATGGCGCGGGCCTGCTTGAGATGGGGCATGTCGATCATCTTGCCGTTGAGCGTCAGTACGCCCTTGCCCGGATTGTCGGCGAATGCCTGCACCACGGCGCGGGCGTGGGCGATCGCGGCTTCGTCGGGGGTAAAGGCGGCGTTGATGACGGGCACCTGTGCGGGGTGGATCGCCATCATGCCGGCAAAGCCTTCGCGCCGGGCGGCGGCGGCGAAGCGGGCGAGGCCGTCCAGATCGCGGAAGTCGGGATAGACGGTCTCGATCGCGGGCACGCCCGATGCGGCCGCCGCGCCCAGCGCCAGAACGCGGGCAAGGCGGCTGGCGTCGGTCAGGACACCGTGCTCGTCGCGGCTGGAAACCGCGCCGAGCGCGGTGGAAAGATCCTCCCCGCCCCAGGTGACGCCGCACAGATGGCCGCTCACGCGCGGGAAATCGCCCATGGTGAAAAGCGCGCCGGCGGTTTCCGGGGCGATCGGCAGGATGGGAACGGGCGCGCCCGCCGCCATCAGCCGCACGGCCGCCTCGATCGAGGCGGCGCCCTCCGCCTTGGGCAGCATGATGGCGTCGGGACGCGCGGGCATCACGGCGTCGAGGTCCTGCTGCGCCGCCGTATCGCCCAGCGCGTTGATGCGCACCATCAGGGTTACGCCATGATCACGCGGGCGCGAGAGGAAGGCGGCGACATGCGCGCGCGCGGCGGGCTTGGCGTCGGGCGCGACGGCGTCCTCCAGGTCGAGGATCAGCGCGTCGGCGCCAAGGCCCAGCGCCTTTTCCATGCGTTCCGGCCGATCGCCGGGCACGAACAAGAGGGACCGCAACTTCATGCTTCCGCTCCCGCCACGACACCCGCGTCATGCAATGCGCCGACTTCGCCAGACCCCAGGCCGAGCACGTCGAGCAATATCTGGTCGGTATGTTCGCCAAGGCGTGGCGCGCGCACCGGCGCCAGCCGATCGTCCTGCGGGATGGTCGCGGGCGCGCCGGCGGCGGGATAGGTGAGGCCGCTGGGGTGGGCAATGGGCGAGAAGAGCGGATTGTCCGTGACCAGCTTTGGATCGTTGGCCGCGTCCAGCATGGCGCGATAGGGGCCCCAGCAGACCGCTTTGCTGTCGAAATCGGCGAAGAGTTCGGCGCTCTGCCGCCCGGCGATGGCGTCGGCGACGAGGGGCACGAGCGCGTCGCGATGGGCGAAGCGCACACCTTCGTCCTTTGCGAAGCTGACCCCGCGTGCCGCTTCGACGCGGGCGACCGCCTCGCCGATGCCGAGCGAATCGAGCAGGCCGGTCCACTGGCGCGGCGTGATGGCCATCACCATGATGCGCGCGCCGTCCGCCGTCACGAAATCGCGGCCGAACGCGCCGTATACCTGGTTGCCATAGCGCGCCCTGTCGGCGCCCGTGGTCAGCACTTCGGCGATCTGGCCAAGATTGGAGAGGGTGGCGGTGGCGATGTCCATCAACGGCACCCGGACTTCCCGCCCCGTGCCGTTTTCCCGGCGGGAACGTTCCGCCGCGAGCATCGCGAAGGCGGCATAGGCGCCGGTCAGGAGATCCCAGGCGGGCAGCACATGGTTGACGGGTTCGCGCCCGAGCGAGTCCGGGCCGGTGATCTGCGGAATGCCGATCGCGCAGTTGACCGTATAGTCGAGCGCGTTGCCGCCGTCCGCCATGCCCATTACCCGCACCGTGATCAGGTCGGCCCGCAGCGCGGCGAGCCGTTCGTGCGAGAGAAAGCTTTTTTCAGGGTAGTTGGTCAGGAACAGGCCGCCATTGTCGCCCGGCGCGGTTGCGAGTCGCTGCGCCAGTTCGCGTCCTTCCGGCCGCGACAGATCGATCGCGACGGATTTTTTCCCCTTGTTCAACCCTTCCCAATACAGGCTGGCGCCGTTGTCGGCGAGCGGCCAGCGGCGAAAGTCCGGTCCCCCGCCGATCTGGTCGAAACGTATGACTTCCGCGCCCATCTGCGCGAGATACAGCCCGGCACTGGGCGATGCGACGAACGACGACCCCTCGATCACGCGCATCGACTGGAGGATAGGATACATGGCTTCTGGTTACTCCCGGGAACGGCACTTGCATTACATTGAATGACCGATCAAAGAGCGTCATGCAATAACAACGCGAGGGTGCGATGGAGATCAACGCCGTTACCGATTATGTCGTGGAGCATGGGGTCGCCGTCATCACGACCAACTCCCCCCCGGTGAATGCGCTGTCCCACGCCGTTCGCGCGGGTCTGGCCGAGGGTATGGAGAAGGCCATCGCCGATCCGGCGGTGCAGGCCGTCGTGATCCGGTGCGAAGGGCGCACCTTCTATGCCGGGGCGGATATCACGGAATTCGGTTCGGGGCCGAAGGCGCCGCTGTTGCAGGATGTGCAGCAGGTGGTCGAAAATGCGCCCAAACCGGTGGTCGCGGCGATCCACGGCACGGCGCTGGGCGGCGGGCTGGAACTGGCGCTGGTCGCGCATTATCGCGTCGCCGTGCCGTCGGCCAAGGCCGGCCTGCCGGAAGTCAACATCGGTCTGGTGCCGGGCGCGGGCGGGACCCAGCGCCTGCCGCGCATCGTCGGCGTGGAGGCCGCGCTGGACCTGGTGACCAGCGGGCGGCATGTGCCCGCGCGTCAGGCGCATGACATGGGCCTGTTCGATGAGCTGGTCGAGGAAGGGAAGCTGCGTGAGGGCGCGATCGCCTTTGCCCGCAAGATCGTCGAGGAAGGCCGGCCGCTCAAGAAGGTGCGCGATTCCAACGAGAAGGTTGAGGCGGCCCGCGGCAAGCCGGAGATTTTCGAGGCGTTCCGCAAGGCCAATGCGAAGAAATTCCGCGGCTTCCTGGCGCCGGAATATAATATCCGCTGCATCGAGGCGGCCGTGAACCTGCCGATCGAGGAAGGGTTGGTCGAGGAGCGGCGGCTTATCACCGAACTGTTCGCCGGGACCCAGTCCCCGGCGCAGCGTCACGTCTTTTTCGCGGAGCGGCAGGCGGCCAAGGTGCCGGGCATCGGCGCGGACACGCCGGCCCGCGCGGTCGACAGGGTTGGCGTGATCGGTGCGGGCACCATGGGCGGCGGCATTGCCATGAGTCTGGTCAATGCCGGCATCCCCGTGACGCTGGTCGAAACGACGCAGGCGGCGCTGGACCGTGGGCTGGCGACCATCCGCAAAAATTACGACACGACCGTGTCCAAGGGCAAGCTGAAGGCCGGGCAGGTCGAAGAGCGTATGGGGCTGCTGACGCCGTCGCTGGACATGGGCGATCTGGCCGGTGTCGATCTGGTGATTGAGGCGGCGTTCGAGCAGATCGACGTCAAGCGCGACATATTTGAACGGTTGGACAAGATCGCCCGGCCCGGCGCAATCCTGGCCACCAACACGTCCTATCTGGACCTGGATGAGATCGCCGCCTTTACCGGCCGGCCGCAGGATGTGGTGGGGCTGCACTTCTTTTCGCCCGCCAATGTGATGCGGCTGCTGGAGGTGGTGCGTGGCGACAAGACCGCGCCCGACGTACTGGCGACCGCGATGGGCCTGGCCAAGCGGATCGGCAAGCTGGGCGTGGTCGTGGGCAATTGTTTCGGTTTTGTGGGCAACCGCATCCTGTCCATCCGCGACCGCGAGGTGAACAAGCTGCTGCTGGAAGGCGCGACGCCGACCGCGATCGACAAGGTGCTCTACGATTTCGGCTTTCCGATGGGGCATCTCCAGATGCGCGATCTGGTCGGGCTGGATGTCGGCTGGAACCGGGAGAAGAGCAGTTCGGCGACGGTGCGCGAGATACTGAACGAAATGGGCCGTCACGGACAGAAGTCGGGCGGCGGCTATTATGATTATGACGAGAAGCGCAACGCCACCCCTTCGCCGGTCGCCGCCGAGGTGATCGAGGCGTTCGCCGCGAAGCAGGGGATCGCCCGGCGCGCGGTGTCCGACGAGGAGATTCGCGACCGCATCCTTTATGCCATGGTCAACGAAGGCGCGAAGATATTGGAGGAAGGCAAGGCCATCCGCGCGTCGGACATCGATGTGATCTGGGTCACGGGCTATGGCTGGCCGGTCTATCGCGGCGGACCGATGCACTGGGCGGGAATCGAAGGCCTGCCCAAGGTGGTCGAGCGGCTGAAGGCGATGGAAGCCGTGCATGGTCCCGACTTCACCCCTGCGCCCCTGCTCGTTCGGCTGGCCGCCGAAGGCAAGAGTTTCGCAGACGCCTGAACACACGTTTTAAGGAATAGCCATGCGTAGAGCCGCCATCGTCGCCCCGATCCGTACCGCCGTGGGCAAATATCTGGGCAGTCTGTCGGCCATTCCGGCCGGCGAACTGGGCGCCATCGTCATCCGCGCCCTGCTGGAGCGGACGAAGATAGACCCTGAACGCATCGACGATGTCGTCTTCGCGCAGGGCTATGGCAATGGCGAGGCGCCGGCGATCGGCCGCTGGTCGGCGCTGGCCGCCGGACTGCCCGTGTCCGTCCCCGGTTTCCAGCTGGACCGGCGCTGCGGGTCGGGCCTTCAGGCGGTGATCGACGCGGCGATGATGGTGCAGACGGGCGCGGCCGATGTCGTCGTTGCGGGCGGCGTCGAAAGCATGAGCCAGGTCGAGCATTATACGGTCAAGGGCCGCAAGGGCGTGCGCAGCGGTTCGATCGAACTGCATGACCGTCTGACGCGCGGGCGCATTATGTCGCAGCCGATCGAGCGGTTCGGCGTCATCAGCGGCATGATCGAAACGGCCGAGAATGTCGCGAAGGATTACAGCATCACCCGCGAGGAATGCGACGTGTATGCGGCGCGCAGCCATCAGCGCGCCATGGCGGCGTGGGCGGACGGCAAGTTCGACGATGAACTGGTGCCCGTTTCCATCCCGCAGCGACGCGGCGACCCGGTGGTGTTCGCGTGTGACGAAGGCATTCGCGAGGATGCGACGCCTGAATCGCTGGCGCAGTTGAAGGCCATCGAGAAGGGCGGCGTGGTGACGGCGGGTAACGCCAGTCAGCAGAATGACGCGGGTGCCGCCTGTCTGGTGGTAGCGGAGGACAAGCTGTCCGAACTGGGGCTGGAACCGCTGGGCTGGTTCCACAGCTGGGCGGCGGCGGGCTGCGAACCCTCGCGCATGGGCATCGGTCCGGTGCCGGCGGTGGAGCGGCTGTTCGCTCGCACCGGGCTGGGCTGGAACGATATCGACCTGGTCGAGCTGAACGAGGCGTTTGCGCCGCAGGTGCTGGGCGTGCTGCGCGGCTGGGGCTGGTCGCCCGACGACATGCGGATGGACCAGCTGAACGTCAACGGGTCGGGCATATCGCTGGGGCATCCGATTGGCGCGACGGGCGGGCGCATCCTGGCGACGCTGTTGCGTGAACTGGGCCGCCGTGACGGACGCTATGGTCTGGAGACCATGTGCATCGGTGGCGGGCAGGGACTGGCTGCCATTTTCGAACGGGCGTGAAGGCCATTGTGAGGGTCGCGGGGATGTACGCCGGGCGCGCAGTGTAGGAAACAAGCGCCGGCACTGTCGCCCGGCCCCGAGAAAAGGAGAGCAAGTCATGATCGTACCTGATGGCATGAAGGTCATCCTCGACCCGAAGGATGAATATACGCACGCGCCCGAAGCGGCGAAGAACTACAATGAATCGATGTATTTCAACGCCATGGATGAAAAGGCCGGCGTCGGCCTGTGGGTACGTATCGGTAACCGCCTGAACGAAGGCCATGCCGAGATGACCTGTTGCGTCTACCTGCCGGACGGCAAGGTGGGCTTCATGTTCGCGCGCCCTGAGATCAGGCATAATCGCGAGATGGCGGCTGGCGGCATGCGTTTCGAGGTGGTCGAGCCGTTCAAGACCCATAATGTCAGCTATGAGGGCACCATCCTGCTGATGGAGCGACCCGAGGAGATGATGGACCCGGGCCAGGCCTTCAAGAACAACCCCAAGGTGCCCTGCACGATCAGCCTGCGGTTCGAGGGCGTGTCGCCCATGCATGGCGGCGAGATCGTGAACATGGACGGCAGCCCGTGGGATCTCGACCCGGACAAGAGCGTGTTTCGCGGCCATACCGAGCAGCATATGTCGGTCAGCGGCACGATCAGTGTCGACGGCGTCGATCATGCCATCGACGGTTTCGGTTTCCGTGACAAAAGCTGGGGACCGCGTCATTGGGACAATTTCTACTGGTACAAGTGGCAGCCGATGACCTTTTCGCCCGACTTCGGCATCATGATGTCGCTGATGGGCCAGCCCGACGGCGAACCGTTCGTCAACGGCCATGTCTTTGCCGACGGCAAGCTGCACAAGCTGACCGACATCAAGGTCAGCACGACCTATGACGAAAGCTACATGCCCACGCACATCACCACCCGCCTGTTCACGGCGGAGCGGGAATATGTGCTGGAAGGCGAAAGGGTCACGACCATTCCGCTGCGGCATCTGCGCAAGCAGGCGGACGGCAGCGTGACCTTCTCACGCATTACCGAGGCGCTGATGCGCTATTCCTGCGAGGGCATGACCTGTTTCGGCATGTCCGAGAATCTCGACCTGATGGAGGACGGGGTGCCCCTGTCGGTCCGTCTTGAGGTCGAGACCGCCTGATCGCGAAACCAGCTGACTGAGAGGATGATTGCATGTCGAACAGGTCTTTTGACGCCGTTGTGATCGGCGCGGGCGTTGGCGGCCTGTTCGCCGCCGCGGGTTTGGTGAACGCTGGCAAGAGCGTGCTGGTGGTCGACAGCCGCAGCCGCGTGGGTGGGCGGGCCACGTCCTATGAAGTGGATGGGTTCACCGTCAACATGGGTGCGATCGCGCTGGAAAAGGGCACGATCTTCGAGGAATTGCTGAACCGTACCGGGGTGGAACTGGACGTGCGCCAGCCCAATCCCGGCACGGTGTTCCGTGTCGACGGCAAGGTGGTGAACGCGGCCAAGGGCGGGCTGGGCCTGCTGCTGGGCACATTGACCAAGAGCGCGTCGAAGATCGGCGCGAAGTTCGCCGATGCCCGCCGGGGCGACCTGCCCGAGGAAAAGATGTCGACCGCCGAATGGCTGGGCAAGTTCACGAAGAACAAGACCGTGCACGGGCTTTTCCGCAATTTCTGCGCGGCGTTGTTCGCCGCCAATGCGACCGAATTGCCGGCCCGCGCCTTCCTGACCTATTTTGGCGTCAAGGGCGCGTTCAAGCAGTTCGGCTTCTGCCCGCGCGGGACGGTCGGCGTGTGGGAGGATCTGGCCGCGGGCATCCGCGCCAAGGGCGGCGAGATCCGGCTGGACACCAATGCGGTGCGGATCGTCGTGGAGAACGGCGTCGCGACCGGCGTGGTCATCGAACAGGACGGGGCGAGCGAGACCATCGCGGCGAAGGCGGTCATTTCCAATGCGGGCGTGACCGCGACGATCGGCCTGGCGGGCGAGGATGCGCTGGGCGCCGACTATGTGGCGCTGGCGAACCGCACTATTCGGCCGGCCGCGATCTACAACTATTATCTGGGCCTGCAGAAGTCGGTGGTCGAAATCCCCGGCCTCATCACCTTCGCCAATACCGAGCGGCTGTGCACACTGGGCGAGTTGACGCAGACCTGCCCGGAAATGGCGCCCGAAGGATGGAGCCTGTACGTCGCCTATTCGGTGCCGAAGGACAATTTCGCCGAGATCGACGATCAGGAGGAGATCGACGCGGCGCTGGCCGAACTGCGCGCCGAATATCCTGCCTTTGCCGATGCGAAGCTGCTGGTGGCGACGCCGATGCGCGGCGAATGGCCGGCGCAGCGCACGATCGCCGGATATGACATGGAGGTCGACACCCCGATCGCCAATCTGTGGAATGTCGGCGATTCGGTGAAGCCCTATGGCGACGGCGGCACGCAGGCCTGCGCCGTCACCGGCAACGAGGCAGCGGAAAAGGCGGTCGCCTGGATCGCGGCTTGACGGACTATCGCGGCGGGGCCTTCGTTCCGGCATGTCGCCGGGCGGGGCCGCGCCAATAACTGTGCTGGTATAATGCACTTGCAGCACAGCTTTTCCTTGCAATCATGGCCAGCGCCCCGAAAGGTGGGGCGTTGGCGGTCTACCGCCCATCATCTGAGGGGATTTGAACATGCGTGACTATGCGAATGCAGCCGAACTGGCCAAGACGATCGGCGAGAAACAGGGGCCGAGCGACTGGCTGGAGATCACCCAGGAGCGGATCGACGATTTCGCCAAGGCGACCGGCGATTTCCAGTGGATTCATTGCGATCCCGAGCGTGCGGCGAAGGAAGCACCCGGCGGCAAGACGATTGCCCATGGGTTCCTGACCCTGTCGTTGCTGGGTACGCTGGCGCCGCAAATCTATAATGTGAATGCCAGCCGCATCATCAATGTGGGGTCCGACCGGGTCCGCTTTCTGGCGATGGTGCCGGTCGGATCGCGCATCCGCCTGTTCATGACCGTCAAGTCGAGCGAGCCGGCGAATGGCGGCCTGAAGATCGTCGCCGAGGCGAGCTTCGAGATCGAGGGTTCGGACCGGCCGGCGATGGTTGCCGACCTGATTTTCCTCTATTTCGACTGAAATAAT
>JBFWMJ010000019.1:0-34613 GCA_050251675.1 Sphingobium sp. | reverse complement strand
ACTGGAACGTTTATATAAACATTCCTTTATCTCCATATAGCTTCGATTTTGCCACCAGAGGCCCGTAGGGCGCAAAAAGGAGCCTGTGGGACCCAACATGCCAAAAATCAGTTTTGGCGCTCCTGCGGCTTCTGAGAGGAGTCCGCTTGATTCTTAATTTGCGTTCAGCCATAGAAAAAGCCTCAGTGCGCGCCAACGCACTGAGGCTTAAAACTGCGGTTGGATCGCAGTCGAAATTTGCTGAAAGCAGGCAGAGTTTTATATTCTGCCGGCAAATTGTCAACCCGATCCAACCGCCTTTCATGAAGGCTAAACGATATGGATCGGAAAAACTCTCCCACAATCACGCCGGAAATGGCAGCGCATATTCGCTTTCTCATAAAGGAGCGGAAGCTGTTTCAGCATCAGGTAGCAGCACTTTGTGGCATCAATCAGGGCCGCGTCTCTGAGGTCATGAAGGGCAAATATTATCCTGATGTCGCGCCTGCTCAAGGCGCATTCCCCTTCTGACCTGTAAGATCGTCGGGGCATCTTCCCATGCCCCGACGATCGACGTCGCACTGAGATCCTACCAGTTCCACACGCCCGTAGAAATACCCCGCACGATATTGACCACCAGCGCCACGCCAATCGCGGTCGCGGCGAGAAGTACCAACCCGCCTCGCCACCCCGGCGGTCGGGGTTTGGGATCACGGTCGGACCAGTCGTTAAGCATCGCGATCCTCCTCCACCGTCACGGTCAAGCCCCACGGCTTGAAGGCGTCGAGAGGAAAGTCCCCGTCCCATATGACAAGTTGCCCAAGCAGGCGGGCGATGCCTTCCTGGACATGCTCCCGCTGCCAAACCTTCATGCGGTCACCAGTGATCGTGATGCGGAATCGAGGGGGAATATGCATGCCCCATGTTCGTGCTTCGTTCGCGATTCGGTCAAGGGGGTAGCGCCTACCAGATCAGCCAGGCGATCCCCTGCACTGCCGCAAACAGCATGGCGCCGGCCAACAGTGCCGCCTCGATACGAAATGCCCACGAACTGCGCGGGCGCTCCAGATCGGCGCAGCGGTCTTCCCAACGATAGCGTTGTCTCAAAATCCGCACTCCCGCGCCAGCCTGCGCCCGTTGTCCCATGCACGTTGATATGTGGCCAGCCCCTTCTTGACGAGCCGGCACGCGACATTCTCCCGTCCCGCATAGACATGGCTGAGCGATCTTCCATACCGATCCCGCCCAACCCGATCGATCCGCACCTTGCCGCGCATCATGCGCTCCAACGCCAGCTTGCTGGCCTGGCCATCACCGAGGACGCAGACGCGGCCTTTGCGGCATCCGTGGATTTCTGGAGCGTCGATGCCCAAGAGCCTTATGCGCTCGCCTCGGCATTTGATCGTATCGCCATCGGTAACGGTGCAGGCGCTTGCGGGCATGGCGGCGGCTAGGAGGATGGGGACGATCAAGAAAGCCTGCCTAACTTTGCAGCCAAGACTTGCTCCGGTGTCATATTGGTCGCCATGCGCACGAACAAGTCGAGCATCTGTCCAGTAGTAAGCTCTGGATGACCCGGCACGTTCCACAGTCCGGTTAAGTCCGCCGGTGAGGCGCCAAGGGAACTGGCGGCAGTGGCGATAATGTGCGGCTCAACGGTCATTCTGGTTCTCCTGTAGGTAGCGGCGCAACTGGAGGCCGAGAGGGGTGAGGCGAAAAGGCATAGCCTGCGCGATACCTTTGCGGGCCAGGGCATTCCGCATAGGCCAGCACCCGCCGCCGCCAGATTGGCCCGTTTGAATCGCCCGCCTCTGCGCCTCGCTCAGCCCAGCCGCGATGGTTTCGATTTCAGTCATGGGGCCCTCCATAGGATCGGCTTTTGGTCGCGCGGGATGCGATGCTTGCCGCGCGCCATAGGATGGGTCGGCGCGCCGTTCTTCGTCTTCCCCCAGCACCACAGTTCAGGATACGGCTCGACGCCGGTCTGGATTTCCTCGACGACGTGTTCGATCCACATGTCGTCCCAAGCGATGTTACCCCAACAAACGAACACCTGATGCGCCGCCTTCGCCACTTCGACGACATGCGGCAGGTTGGTCATGATCATTTGGTCGCGGGCATACCAATCCTCCCGCTCATGCCAGTTCGCGCGCTGTCGGCACTCCGCTGGGCTGGACGTGCAGAAGGGGTAAAGGTTGACCGCGCGATAGCCGCCGAACCCGAAAAGCTGGAACCAGGCGTTCCACCACAGGGACGTCGGATCGTCCTTCTTCGCGTCCGCCGTCGATGGATTGCAGCCGATGACGCAGGCGATCGGTCCCGGGGCCCAGCGGCGTCCCAACTCCAGCCTATCTTCACCGGAGAAGATGGCGGTGCGCTCCAGCGTCTCGTGGCCAAAGAGATCGTGCTTCGGAAGGGCGCCCATCACCCCTCCCCCTTTCCGTTCGATGCTTCAAGCTGGGCGAGGGCGGCGGCATTCAGATACCGTTCCGCCGTCTTCCACCGATCTTCGTCCAGCAAGCCTGCCAGATATTCTCCCAACTGACGCAGAGGTTTAGGCGCTTTGCTGACTGCCTCGTCCATATAGGCGGACCATTCATCAGCTACGGAGATGCCAGCCACGGGATCAGCGGCGGGCGAGGAAGCGAGGGCCTGTCCCAGATCAAACATCTGATCGCTATGGACCAGCCATACCTTCTCGCCGTCATCGCCTTGGATGCCGACCTCGCGCCCATTGCGCGCCCTATACGTCGAGAAGCGATGATCTAGCACCGCCTGCGCCGCCTCCCTCAGTGCATTATTCGCACTGGTGGGGGTGGGAGAGGAAAGAACCGTGGCGCACAGATCGGCAAATCGCTGGTTGGTTGCCGCTTTCTCGTCCTTGCCCGCCCTGCGATGTTCGTCCGCATAGAATTGGAACTGGTCGCGGCATTTAGCCAGCGCTTCAGCCTGGGTCATGCTGTCGGGTTGGTCGTTGGGGGTCATGAAAAGACTCCGAAGATAAATGTGGCGGGAGAGAACGCGGCCCATGATGCTGGCACCGCGAACCATGCTAATTTGCAGGCCAAATGGATCGCCTGATCCTGGTTGAAGGAGAGCCTGCCCCGACACTTCGCGTCGTCTGTGATCCAGTGAATTAGTGCCTCTGCGAAGAACAGCCACCAGATGCCAGTGATGAAAGCAACAAACGCGCCATGTATCACGACATGCGCGCCTAGAGCTTGCTGCCACGGGACGCCGGGAATAGGCGCGGCCCGGTTCTTTGCGCGAGCAAGGAAGTCGCCTTGTAGCGGATAATCGGCCAGCGCGTGGCCAGCAATGAGGGCGATGAGCATCAAATGAGGTTCCATCCCCCTACTCCCCCTTCCCTATGGAGGCGCGGGCGCGCAAACTGGCAGCGGTTAGGGCAAGGGCGGGAGTTGCGCCGCATTTGATGCCGTCCGGCGGCTGCTCCGGGTCATATGGCGCGCATCCGGCGTATCCATCGCTGTAGAGGCACCAGCCATATCCCTTCGGCACCAGCGTCATCGCATCGTCTATAGAGGCGGTATAAGATGGGGATTTGTAGGGATTCGGGTTGCTGATGCTGTTGATGCACCAACCATCAGCGCCCGCCATGACATTCCCACGAGACATGCCTGACGCGATACAAATACGCGCGTCCACCTTCCGATCCGGCCCCTCCAACTTCTCCACCCTCTCCGCCAGCCTCAGCAGGTCTTCAGACATGGGAGAAGAAGTGGTCCGCGAATGGTCCGCATGTTCGCATTTGTATTTCATTTGTTACCGCTCCGTTCGCTCTCGAAGTCGGCTTTAAATGGCGGAATTGCGTGACAAAGGTTCGTTTACACCGAGAATGTCGGCGGTTCGAGCCCGTCATCGCCCACCATATTTTTATCTTCACGCTTCTCTTCACGCTTTGGCCGGGACACGGAACATGGTCGCCGCCACCCCGCCCTCCTCAGACAGCGATGCCGTCCGAGCCATATTGCGATGCGGCGGATGGGCTGCTAATCCCAACTGCATGATTCAGCCCCCCGAAATCATCCGCACTGCCAAATCCCGCGTGTCCTGCGACGGGTCGGGGGATATTCCGGCGGCGCTGGGCCATCCGCGCGTCTTTCTGGAAATCGACGAGCATGGCTATGTCGATTGCGGCTATTGCGATCGCCGCTTCGTCCTGATCGGCAGTATCGCCGATACGCCGGAAAATGCGAACCGCCCCGACATATCGTCGGGCGCCAGCCTTTAAGACCCTTCGCGCTTTTACTCTTGGGCGCGGCGCATCGCCTGCCTATATCGGCGGCATGACCAGCCTGTCTTCCCAATTCACCGACGCCCGCGGCCTGCTTTACAGGCCGGGCCTGCTTGACCCCGACAGCGCGCGCGCGCTGACCGCCGAGGCACTGACCGCCTGCGACGACGGCGAGCTTTATCTGCAATATCGGGCGAGCGAGAGCTTCGGCTTTGACGACGGCCGGTTGAAAATGGCGGACTATTCCACCGATGCCGGCTTCGGCCTGCGCGGCGTGTCGGGGGAGATGACGGGCTTTGCCCATGCCAACGACATTAGCGAGGCGGCAATCCGGCGCGCGGCTGAAACGCTGACCCTGCTCGACCCGGCCAAGGCCCCGGCAGCGGCGGCGCCCGCGCGGACCAACCGCCATCTTTACACCGACGCCAATCCCATGGAAATCGTCCCCTTCGCGGAGAAGGTGGCGCTGTGCGCGCAGGTCGACGCGGCCGCCCGCGCCCGCGACCCCCATGTCGCGCAGGTGTCGGTCAGTCTGTCGGGCAGCTGGTCGGTGGTTGAAATCGTCCGCGCCGACGGCTTTAACGCGACCGACATCCGCCCGCTGGTAAGGCTGAACGTGTCGGTGATCCTGGAGGATAATGGCCGGCGCGAAACCGGTTCCTTCGGCATTGGCGGGCGGTATCTGTACGATCAGGTCATGGACCCGGCGACCTGGAATCGCGCCATCGACGAAGCGCTGGCGCAGGCGCGGGTCAACATGCGGTCCGTCGCGGCGCCCGCCGGCGAGATGACGGTGCTGCTGGGGCCGGGGTGGCCCGGCGTGCTGGTGCACGAAGCGATCGGTCACGGACTGGAGGGCGACTTCAACCGCAAGGGCACAAGCGCCTTTTCCGGCCGCCTGGGTGAACGCGTGGCGGCGCCCGGCGTGACCGTGGTCGATGACGGGTCGATCCTGAACCGGCGCGGCTCGCTCAGCATCGACGATGAAGGAACGCCGACGCGGGAGAATATCCTGATCGAGGACGGCATATTGCGTGGTTATATGCAGGACCGGCTGAACGCCCGGCTGATGGGCGTGGAACCGACCGGCAATGGCCGCCGCGAAAGCTATGCCCATGCGCCGATGCCGCGCATGACCAACACCTTCATCAAGGGCGGCGCGGACGATCCGCAGGAATTGCTGAGCCGCATGACGTCCGGCATCTTCGCCAAAAGTTTCGGTGGCGGGCAGGTGGACATCGTGTCGGGCAAGTTCGTCTTTTCCTGCACGGAGGCCTATAAGGTTGAAAATGGCCGGCTGGGCGATCCGATCAAGGGCGCCACGCTGATCGGCGACGGGCCGACCGCGCTGACGCGGGTGATCGGCGTCGGCCGGGACTGGGCGCTGGACGAAGGGGTCGGCATGTGCGGCAAGGGCGGGCAAAGCGTCCCGGCCGGCGTCGGCCAGCCGACATTGCTGATGGAGGGGCTAACCGTGGGCGGCACGGCGAGCTGAACGGGATAGCCCGGCCCGTGGGACGCCCCCCGACCCGTCCCATTTATGGAGAGCCTGACCATGCCGACCGACAGCCATGACGCCGTGACCGCCGACTGGGCCGCCGCCCTGCTCGATTTCTGGTTCGACGAAGTGGGCGAAGCAGGGTGGTGGAGCCATGACCCGGATCTCGACCAGCAGTGCATCACCCGCTTTTCGGCATTGTGGCAGGACAAGCAGGCCCTACCGGCGAGCGCCTTTCTGGACCGCGCCGACGAAGCGCTCGCGGCTATCCTGCTGTTCGACCAGTTGCCCCGCAACATGTTCCGCGGCGACGCCAGGGCGTTCGCCACCGACGCGCTGGCGCGGGAAATCGCCCACGGTGCCGTCGCCCAGGGCTATGATATCCAGATCGGCGGGGCTGGCCGCGCCTTTTTCTACCTGCCCTTCCAGCATAGCGAGGATCTGGCCGACCAGCAGCTGTCCCTGACACTGTTCGAGGGGCTGGGCGACGCCAAGACGCTCGATTTCGCGCGCCGCCACCATGCCATTGTCGCACGGTTCGGGCGCTTTCCTCATCGCGATGCCGTGTTGGGAAGACCGACAACAGCGGAAGAGCAGGCGGCGGTCGACGAAGGGAAAGGCTGGTAGCCCGCTTCCTGGCTAACGCCGCCCGATCCCATCGATAGCCTGTCTGCCCAAAAAACAGGCAGACCTGCATCTGTGCCCATAAATTCGGCACATCAGCACCCCTGCGCCCGCCAAAAGCCCGCCTTATCCCTCATTTGACGAATTGGCACGGCTCTTGCTGATGCTGCATTGCACACCAGCAATCGCACACCAGCAACAGGGGGCGACATGAAACTTGTCATGGCAATCATCAAGCCGTTCAAGCTTGACGATGTACGGGACGCGCTATCCGCGCTCGGCATCGCAGGCATGACTGTGACCGAGGTCAAAGGGTTCGGACGCCAGAAGGGGCAGACCGAAATATACCGCGGCGCCGAATATTCCACCAACATGGTCCCCAAGATCAAGGTCGAGGTGGTCTGCGACGACGATCTCGCGCCGCGCGCGGTGGAGGCCGTGCAGGCCGCGGCCAATTCCGGTGCCATCGGCGATGGCAAGATCTTCGTCCTCGATGTCGGCCATGCCGTGCGTATCCGCACCGGCGAAACCGGCGAAACCGCACTGTAAGAAGGGAGGAACAATGACCTTTTCCAAGAAACTATGCGGTGCCGCGGGGGGCGTCGGCCTCTCGCTGCTGACCGCCATGCCCGCCTGGGCACAGGAAGAGACGCCTGTGCTCGACACCGGCGACACCGCCTGGATGCTGGTTTCCACCGTCCTGGTGCTGGCCATGATCGTGCCGGGGCTCGCCCTGTTCTATGGCGGCCTGCTGCGCAGCAAGAGTATGCTGTCCATGCTGACACAGGTGCTGGCGATCGCCTGCGTGGCGATGCTGGCGTGGGTCAGCTGGGGCTATTCCATCGCCTTCACCGACGGTAACCCGTTCTTCGGCGGCCTGGACAAGCTGTTCCTCGCCGGCATAACGCCCGACACCCTGTCCGGCACCATCCCGGAATATCTCTTCATCAGTTTCCAGATGACCTTCGCCGCCATTACCTGCGCGCTGGTCGTAGGGTCGCTGGCGGAGCGAACGAAATTCTCGGCCCTGATGCTGTTCGCGGTGATCTGGCTGACGATCGTCTATTTCCCGCTGGCCCACATGGTCTGGTCGGCAGGCGGTTTCTTCTTCGAACGCGGCGCTCTGGACTTTGCGGGCGGCACCGTCGTCCACATCAATGCGGGCGTTTCGGGTCTGGTCGGCTGTCTCATCGTGGGCAAGCGCATCGGCTATCTGAAGGACGTCATGGCGCCCCATTCGCTGACCGCGACGCTGATCGGCACCGGCCTGCTGTGGGTCGGCTGGTTCGGGTTCAACGCGGGGTCGGCCCTGGGTGCCAACGGTTCGGCCGCACTGGCGATGATCAACACCTTCACCGCCACTGCTGCCGGCGCACTCGCCTGGATGATCGCGGAAAAGGCGTCGGGCCACAAATCGACGCTGCTGGGCGCCTGTTCCGGCGTGATCGCCGGGCTGGTGGTCATCACGCCCGCGGCCGGCAATAGCGGCCCGTTCGGCGCGATCGTCCTGGGCTTCATCGCATCGGTGATCTGCTATGTGTTCGTGACCTCGCTCAAGCCCAAGCTGGGCTTGGACGACACCGCCGACGTGTTCGGCATCCACGGTGTCGCGGGCATCGTGGGATCGATCGGCGTGGCGTTCACCTACGCCCCCGGCCTGGGCGGTCCCGGCGATGCGGACTATGCGATCGGCGCGCAGCTGGGCACGCAGATCTTCGCGACGGCGGTTGCTATCGCCTGGGCGGCCATCGGGTCGGCCATCGCCTTCCTGATCGCCAAGGCTGTCACCGGCCTGCGCGTCAGCGAAGAGGTCGAACAGCAGGGGCTCGACCTCGGCGAGCATGGCGAGCGCGCCTACAACCCGTAAAACTTCGGCAGGGCGGGCCGTCCGATCATGGCATGGCCCGCCCGCCCCACGATGTTCCTCCTGCGAACACCCCCTGGGCCGGCGCGAAAGTGCCGGCCCCTTTTTCGTGGAGCGGCCTTACGCCGCGGGCCGCTTCCACAGGCTGGCGGGACGCGGCGATCCGGCGGGCCAGCGGCGCGCGCGGCCCACCACCTGCCCGCCTGCGCGGACCACCCAGCCCATTTTGGCCCATAGCGGGGTCGCCACACGGCTGTCCCAGGCCCTCTCGCCGCGCCGGTCAACGGTCCGGGCGATATCGCCGTAAATGCCCGCTGCCGCCAGCACCGCCCAGGCGGCGCGCGGCGGCAATGCGGCAGTGCCATGGCGCGCGCTCTCCTCATAGACGGCGGCCATGGACGCCAGCCGGCGTCCCAGCACCGCCCGTTGCGCCCGCGTCGCCCGAATCAGCGGCACGCCCGGCGGGATATCCAGTTCAGCCAGCCATTGTGCGGGCAGATAGCAGCGGCCCGCGGCGTCATCCTCGGCAATGTCGCGGGCAATATTGGCAAGTTGGAAAGCTATGCCAAGGTCACAGGCACGGTCGAGCGTCGCGTCATCGGCCGGGTCAACCCCCATCAACACCGCCATCATGCATCCGACCGCGCCCGCCACATGATAGCAATAGCGCAGCATATCCGCCTCGCTGCACGGTCGCCAATCCCGCGCGTCCAGCGCGAACCCTTCCACCACATGCCACGCATAGCGTTGGGGAATGGCGCATTCGCGCATCACGATCCCGAAACCGTCGAACGCCGGATCACCCGTCGCCTCCCCGCGCAAGGCCATATCGGTCATCCGGCATATGCCGGACAGCCGCGCCTGCGCGTCCCCGTCTCCTCTTTCCAGCCGCATCGTCCCGCCATGGTCCTGCCCGTCGGCCATATCGTCGCAGGCGCGGCACCAGGCGTAGAGCAACCAGACACGCTCCCGCGTGCGACGATCGAACAGGGTAGAGGCAAGCGCGAAGGATCTGGAGCCGCGCGCGATGCTGCCGCGGGCATGGGCGACCAGCGCGGCACGGTCGAAGAAGGGGGGCATGGCGGCCACATGCGGGTCATGCCCGCCCTGCCCGCGCCTGTCGAGCATTGTCGCGCCGGAACGCGGGCCGCCTACGGCCGCGGTGCCGGCATCGCCACTATCGTCTCATGCGCGCGACGCGCTGCCATCTGGCCGAGCAGCGTGTCGATGTCCCGTCCATGCACCAGAATGTCCGCATGGGCGGGACGGATGAAGCCGGTGTCGATCATATGCCGGTGGAAAACTACCAGCCCGTCGTAAAAACCGCCCGCGTTGAGCAGGCCCACAGGTTTGGCGTGATAGCCCAGCTGCGCCCAGCTGACCGCTTCCCACAGTTCGTCCATCGTGCCGACCCCGCCGGGCAGGGTCACGAAACCATCGGACAAGTCGGTGAAAAGCTGTTTGCGCTGGTGCATGGTCCGCACGATGTGCAGTGCGGTGAGGCCGCGATGCGCGACCTCCGCCCCGACCAGCGCGTCGGGAATCACGCCGATGACCTCTCCCCCCGCCTCCAGCGCCGCATCGGCGAGCGCGCCCATCAGGCCCAGCCGCCCGCCGCCATAGACGACGCCGATACCCCGCATCGCCAGCGTCCGTCCGACGCGGCGCGCCGTTTCGATATAGGCGGGGTCGGCCGGGGTCGCCGATCCGCAATAGACCGCCAGCCGGCGAAAAATCATGCCATGTCTTCCAGCATCAGCGCGGCAGTTGCCTTGGCGCTGCCGACGACGCCGGGGATGCCGGCGCCGGGATGTGTGCCCGCGCCGACGAGGTAGAGGTTGGGGATCGTGTCGTCCCGATTATGGGCGCGGAACCAGGCGCTTTGCGTCAACAACGGCTCCAGGCTGAAGGCGCTACCGAGATGGGCGTTCAGGTCCCGTCCGAAATCGGCCGGCCCGTAATGGAAACGGGTGACGATGCGCGCGCGGATGTCGGGGATCAGCCGGTGCTGGATTTCGTCCAATATCCGCTCCGCATAGGCCGGCCCGACCGTGTCCCAATCGATCGGCAGCTTGCCCATATGCGGCACCGGCGCCAGCGCATAGAAGGTCGAATGCCCGTCCGGCGCAAGCGACGGGTCGGTGACGGTGGGATGATGGAGATAGAGCGAGAAATCCCGCGGCAGGACACCGTGGGTGTAGATGTCGGTCAGCAACCCCTCATAGCGCGGGCCGAACAATATCATATGATGGGGGATGCCCGGCCAGCTGCCCTTGATACCGAAATGGACCAGGAACAGGCTGGGCGACCAGCGCTTGCGCGACAGGCGAGCCGCCTCCTTCACGCCGCGCGGATGATGGCCGATAAGGTCACGATACTGGTGGATGAGGTCCGCGTTGGAGGCAACGGCGTCCGCTTCCCCGCGCCAGCCCGACGCGGTGCGCACCGCCACCGCCCGGTCGCCATGCGTCTCAACCTGCACCACCGGGTCGGCCAGACGCAATGTGCCGCCCAGCCGCTCGAAATGCGTGGCCATGCCCTCCACCAGCCGATGGGTGCCACCCTGCGCGAACCAGACACCGCCGTCCTTCTCCAGCTTGTGGATCAGGGCATAGATCGCGCTGGTCTCCAGCGGATTGCCGCCGACCAGCAGGGTATGGAACGACAGGGCCTGCCGCAGTTTTTCGTCCTTCACATAGGAGGAGACGAGCGAATAGACCGACCGCCACGCCTGATGCTTCATCAGGGCGGGGGCAGCGCGGACCATCGACGCGAAATCGAGGAACGCCACCGCGCCCAGCTTGCGATATCCCTCCTCATACACGCCGGCGGCATAGTCGAGGAAGCGTTCATAGCCGGCGACGTCGTGCGGGCTGAGCCGGGCGATCTGGCCGCGCAGCGCGCGATCGTCGTTGGAATAATCGAAATTGGTGCCATCGCGCCAGTTGAGCCGGTAAAAGGGCGACACGGGCAACAGCTTCACGTCCTGCGCCATATCATGTCCCGACAGGCGCCATAATTCGGCGAGGCAGGCGGGGTCGGTGATGACCGTCGGCCCTGCGTCGAACGTGAACCCATCCTTCTGCCACATATAGGCACGGCCGCCGGGGCGATCACGCGCTTCGACCAGCGTGGTGTCCACGCCCGCCGATTGCAGGCGAATCGCCAGGGCAAGCCCGCCAAAGCCGGCGCCGATGATGACGGCTTTCCTGTTCATCAGGCGGGCGGTGTCAGCAGGGCGCGCATGGCGCCCCTTATGGGCACGGGCGGCCTGCCACACAAGATGCGCATCCGGTCCCATAATGTGGAATGCCCGGCATAAAATCGTCCGATCAGCGGTTCGGGGAGGCGATAGAAGTGCCGGAACACCCGCCAGCGCAGGTCGGGCGGCGACGCGCCGAACAGCATGCGCCCAAGCATCCGATCATAGCCGCCCGCCCGCCAGCGCGCAGCCGCCCGCGCACGGGTGGCCGCCGCCAGCCCGTCCAGCGGCCGGCCGGTCATCCACAGCGCGGTCGCAACCGCATCGGGCAGCGAATAGCCCGTCATGGGGTGGAACAGGCCGGCGCGAACGCCTGCACGCGCGACCGGGTCGTTCCCCGGCCAGAACCGATCGAAATCACCACCATGGACCACGGGCAGGACGCCGCTTTCCTGATGGACCACCGCATCGACGCGCCAGCCGCGCGCGCGCGCCGCATCGGCGATGCGCCGTTCGACGCCCGGCACGTCCAGCGCGGGCGTGTCGCTGTAACAGGTATCCTCCACGAACAGCCGATGATCGTCCCGGGGCAGCAGATAGAGGAAACGGTATCCGTCGACCTGCGGCACGGTCGCGTCCATGATCACCGGCCGAGTGATGCCATGGGGCCGCGCCATGCGTAGCGTCTGCCCGACGAATTTCTGCCAGCCGCAACGCAACGCCGACATGTCGCCCGGCCCGCGTGCATCGATCACCGCGTGCGCGCCGATCCTGCGGCCATCGGCCAATTCCACACCGTCGGGCATCAGCGCGACGACCGGCGCGCCGGTGACGACCCGTCCGCCCGGCACGGCATGCAGACGGGCGTCCAGCGCGCGCGATTCGATGCTGTTATAGGGCGCCGCCAGCGTCCGGCTATGACCGGGAAACCGCACATCATGCCCGGCGGTCCATCGCTGGCACACCAGCGGATCGACCAGCCAGCGGTCGGCAGGGTCCACATCGCCGTCGAAAAAGGACCAGAGGTGATTGCCGCCCAGCCGTGCATCCCGTTCCAGCAGCAGGAGGCGGACATCGGGCCGCCGCGCCGCGAAGGCGAGCGCGATCAGCCCGCCGGCCAGACCGCCGCCCACGATCGCCAGGTCGCATGAGGATGGTTCCGCCACGCCCCCCGATAGCGGCATCGGCACGGCGCAGGAAGAGCGGATTGCCCAGCGCGGCAAAATAGTATAGGGGGGTATATTATGCATGTAGTGGAAGACAAGAGCAAATTGCTCGCCCGGGTCAGGCGCATCGCCGGACAGGTCGGCGCGGTCGAACGGCAACTGACGGGCGACGCCGGTTGTCGGGAAACGCTGCAACTCGTCGCGTCGGTGCGCGGCGCGGTCGGCAGCCTGATGGAGGAACTGATCGAACAGCATATGCGGCACCATGTCTCCCGGCCCGGCCTGACCGACGCGGAACGGGCGGCCGCCGCCGAAGAGATGCTGTCGCTGATCCGGCGGTACGGGAAATGACCATGCACGACGATCATCATCACCACCATGGACAGGAGGGCGGGCATCATCATGCCCCCGCCTCACCCTCCTCTCCTTCCCCGATCTATGAGGAGGAGAGCCATTATTTCGATCATATCTATCTGAGCGCCGGCCACGACCGGAATGCAAAGCGGACGCTGTGGGTCGTCTGGCTGACCGCCGCGACCATGGTGGTGGAAATCATGGCCGGCTGGCTTACCGGGTCCATGGCGTTGCTGGCGGACGGGTTCCACATGGCAACCCATGCCGGCGCGCTGGCGGTGGCGGCGGCCGCCTATGCCTATGCGCGGCGTCATGCCCGCAACCCGCGCTACACGTTCGGCACCGGAAAGGTCGGCGACCTGTCGGGCTTCGCCTCCGCCCTGCTGCTGGCCGGAACCGCACTGTTCATCGCTATCGAATCGGGCATGCGCCTGTTCCAGCCGGTGTCGGTGGCGTTCGGCGAGGCCACGCTGGTCGCGGTGGCCGGCCTGATCGTCAATCTGTTCAGCGCGCTGCTGCTGGGGCAGGGGCAGGGCCATGGCCACGATCATGACGGCCCCTCCGCCCATAGCGACAATAATCTGCGCGCCGCCTATATCCATGTGCTGACCGACGCACTGACGTCGGTGCTGGCGATCATGGCGCTGCTGGCGGGGCGCTATCTGGGCTGGTGGTGGATGGACCCGGCCGTGGGTATTCTTGGCGCGGTGGTGATCGCGCGCTGGGCATGGGGGTTGATGAAGGATACCGCCGGCGTGCTGCTGGACACGGCCGAACCCGGCCTGATGGCGCGGGTGCGCGCGGTGGTGGAGGCGCAGGGCGCCACGATCCGCGACCTGCATGTCTGGCGCATCGGCCCGCACGCCCATGCGGTGATCATCAGCCTGGCGCCGGGCGCCGACACGGCGTTCATCAGGCAGCGGATCGGGACGTTGCCGGGGATGGAGCATGTGACCGTGGAATGCGCGGCCGACCCGCAACCATGACCGCCGCGCGCGCCATCGCCATTTAGGGGCCTGACCCTAAACGACCTGCCCGGCCGCCCGGCCGCTGGCCCACGCCCACTGGAAATTATAGCCGCCCAGCCAGCCGGTGACGTCGACCGCCTCGCCAATCGCATGAAGGCCCGGCACCCGGCGCGATTCCATCGTCCGCGACGACAGTTCGGCGGTCGCGATGCCGCCGACGGTGACTTCGGCCTTGGCGAACCCCTCGGTCCCGTTGGGCCTGAACGGCCAGGCGGAAAGACGCCCTTCGGCCGCGCGCAGGGCGCGATCGGCTATGGCGGCCAGTTCGCCGGGCAGCGCCAGACGTTCCGTCAGCGCATCGGCCAGACGGTCGGGCAGATGGGCGCGCAACACCGACGTGACCGTGGCGCGGCCTCTGACCCGTTTGGCCTGTGTCAGCCAGTCGGGCGCCATGTCAGGCAGGAAATCGAGCGTGATCGCGTCGCCGGGACGCCAATAGGAGGAGATTTGCAGGATCGCCGGGCCGGACAGGCCGCGATGGGTCAGCAGCGCGGCTTCGCGAAACGCCGTCTTGCCATGACGGGCGACCACCTCGGTCGACACGCCGGAAAGCGCGCGGAACAGCACATCCTCCCCGCCCAGCGTCAACGGCACCAGCGCCGGGCGCGGTTCGACGACCTTCAGACCGAATCGCCGGGCCAGCGCATAGGCGAAGCCGCTCGCCCCGAGCCGGGGGATGGACGGCCCGCCGGTTGCGATCACCAGCGCGGGCGCCGCCGCGACGCCATCCCCATGGGTCACGCGGAACCGGCCGTCACCATGATCGACGTCCGTGACCGGCCGACCCACGCGGATATCGACCCCGCCCGCCGCGCATTCGTCCAGCAACATCGCGACAATCTGTCGCGCGGCCCCGTCGCAAAACAGCTGGCCCAGCGTCTTTTCGTGCCAGGCGATGCCGTGCTGCTCCACCAGGGCCAGGAAATCTGCGGGCCTGTAGCGGCCCAGCGCCGATTTGGCGAAATGCGGGTTGGCCGACAGATACCGGTCGGGGGCTGTATGGATATTGGTGAAATTGCACCGGCCGCCGCCGGAAATGAGGATCTTCTTCCCCGGCGCGTCGGCATGGTCGACCACCAGAACGCGGCGCCCCCGCTGCCCGGCGGTGGCGGCGCACATCAATCCGGCGCCGCCAGCCCCCAGGATGATGACGTCATAGTCGGCGATCGTGGTCAAGCCGCCCTACCCACCCGCGGCAAGGGCATCCATGATCTGCCGCACCGGCGAAAGGTCGTAACCAGCGGCGGCCGCCCGTTCAGCGAGATGGTCGCAATCGTCTCCGGCGCGGGCGCGGGTAAGCGCCCACAGCAGCGTGCTGCGCGTGCCCGACCGGCAATAAGCGAGCGTGCTGCCCCCGCCCGCCTGTTCCATCGCCTGCGCCATGCCGTCGATCTGCCAGGGCGCGAATCCGCCATGGCTGACCGGCACCGCCGCATAGCCGATCCCCGCCGCCTTCGCCGCCGCCTCTATCTCCGCCGCGCCGATCTGGCCCGGCTCCTCACCATCGGGGCGGTTGTTGATGATCATGGTCACGCCCAGCGCCTTCGCCGCCGCAACGTCGCCGACGGCGATCTGCGGCGCGACATAGAGGGTGTCGGTCAGCTGGCGGAACATGAGGCGGATACTCCTTTGCCGATCCCATGCGCCCGCGCGGCGCGGGATTCAAGGGGGTTCACAGATAGGGCCGGATCGCCGCCAGGAACGCATCGCCATAGGCGTCCAGCTTTTTCTGCCCCACGCCGCTGACGGTGGCGAGCGCATGGATGGAGGACGGCTTCGCCTCCGCCATTTCGCGCAGGGTCGAATCGTGGAAGATCACATAGGGCGGCACGCCCGCCTCCTGCGCCAGCTCGCGGCGGCAGGCGCGCAGAGCGTCGAACAGCGGGTCACCGACCGGATTGACCCCAGACCCGTTGCGGGCGGACCGTTTAACGCGTTCACGGCGCGGCGGCACCAATATCCGCACCTCCTCCTCCCCGCGCAGGATCGGCCGGGCTGCGGGGCCCAGCATCAATCCGCCATGTTCGGTCGTTTCCAGCGCATCACGCACCAGCAGCGCGCGCGACACCGGACGGAGCAACGCCGTCTCTTCCCCGGCGACAATGCCGTAAACGGAAATCCGGTCATGACCGCGATCGCGTATCCGCTCGGTCACGCCGCCGCTCAGCACCGCCTCTATATGGCCCGCGCCAAAGCTCTGGCCGGTGCGATAGACGGCCGACAGATATTTGCGCGCGGTTTCGGTCGCATCGACGCTGGCCGGCGGCGTCAGGCAATTGTCGCAATTGCCGCAAAGGGCTGGCGGATCTTCGCCGAAATGACGCAGCAATATCGCCCGGCGGCAGGTCGCCGTTTCCACCAGCGCGCCCAGCGCGGCAATGCGCGCCCGTTCCCCCTGCTGACGGGCGGGGTCCAGTT
The DNA here is from genome assembly GCA_050251675.1 of Sphingobium sp. Taxonomy (GTDB): domain Bacteria; phylum Pseudomonadota; class Alphaproteobacteria; order Sphingomonadales; family Sphingomonadaceae; genus Sphingobium. The sequence continues at coordinate 18,225 of JBFWMJ010000019.1, read as the reverse complement.
CCATGATCCGCATGCGGGCCCGGGCGAAATCCTCCGCGCCCCAGAACAGATGCGCCTGCGCCGGCTCGCCATCGCGGCCGGCCCGGCCGGATTCCTGATAATAGCCCTCGATCGACTTGGGCAGGCCGGCATGGGCGACGAACCGGACGTCGGGCTTGTCGATCCCCATGCCAAAGGCGATGGTGGCGACCATCACACTGTCTTCGCTGGCGATGAAGGCGGCCTGGTTCGCGGCCCGCACCCGCGGGTCCAGCCCGGCATGGTAGATGCCGACCGGACGGCCGGTACGCGCCAGCCCCTCCGCGATCTTTTCCGTCGCGGCGCGGGTCTGGGCATAGACAATGCCCGGTCCCGGATTGCGCGCCACAAGATCGGCCAGCTGGCGCGTCAGGCCATCGCGCGGATGCACCGCATAGCGGATATTGGGTCGGTCGAAGCCGGCGATGATCATCCCGTCCGCCGGAATGCCCAGCTGGACCAGCACGTCGGCGCGCGTATGCGCGTCGGCGGTGGCGGTCAGCGCGAGACGCGGCACATCGGGAAATTCGTCCAGCAGCGGGCGCAGCAGCCGATAGTCGGGCCGGAAATCATGTCCCCATTCGGACACGCAATGCGCCTCGTCTATCGCGAACAGCGCGACCTTCGCCGTGCGCAGCAGGCTGCGAAACCCCTCAGTGCTGGCACGCTCCGGCGCGACATAGAGCAGGTCGAGCACGCCGTCGCGCAGCCGATCCTGCGTTTCACGCCAGTCCGCGTCGACGCTGGTCAGGCTGGCAGCGCGAATACCCACGGCCTGCGCCGCCCGCAGCTGATCGTGCATCAGCGCGATCAGCGGCGATATGACGACGCAGCATCCCTCCAGCGCAACGGCGGGCAGTTGGTAGCAGAGCGATTTGCCAGCCCCTGTCGGCATGATCGCCAGCGTCGGCCGCCCGGCCATGATGCGCTCGACAACCTGCGCCTGCACGCCCCGGAAGGCGGGAAAACCGAAAATATCGTGCAACAGGGCGGCGATGTCTGGACGCATGGGGCCAGCCTATAGGCCATAGTGCGCGACGGGGGGAACCGCCTTTCGCCGCCGGCTCGCTCAGCCCGCCGGATCGAGGATACAGCCCCAGCCGGGCCGATAGCGCGCGGTCCGCGCCGCCAGCAGAGGCACATGGGCGTGGACGGCACGCTCCTGCGGCCGCTCGGAAAGCGCGACCATCCACATGCCCGGTTCCTTGTCGTGGCGGCAACTGCCCATGGCCCGCCCTTCGACAAAGCGGCACGAACAGGCGATGCGCGCGCCATAGGCCGCGTCCAGTCCGGCACGGGCGTGCAGAGCCGGCCCCTTCCATGCGAACAGGACGATGCCCGACACGAGGGCAAGGGCGATCGGCGCAAGCAGCGCCATGATGAAATACCGTTTCGGGCGACCCGACATGCTCGTCTTTCCGGCGTAGCGTGCTATGGGCGCCTGCTTATGAAGCGCGACGGCAGGATGGTAAAGCGCATAGGCGCGTTTATTGCTATTATATTGCTCATCGCGGCGGCGGCCGGGATCATGGTCGTACGCGCGGATGACGCCGCGGACGGGGCCGACGCGCCCACTTATGTCTCGGCTGGCGCGGGGGTCGACGAAACGGCCCTGCGCGCGGCGATCGACGCTTTGTTCGACGACGCCATGGTGGGGCAGACCCGTGCGCTGCTGGTCCTGCGCGACGGGCGGCCAGCGATCGAACGCTATGGTCCCGGCTTCGGGCCGGACAGTCGCCTGATGTCCTGGTCGATCGCCAGGAGCGTGACGGCGGTGCTCGCGGGCATGATGGTGGCCGACGGGCGGCTGGCGCTCGATACGCCGGCGCCGGTGCCGGCCTGGAGCCAGCCGGGCGATCCGCGCGGGCGCATCACGGTGCGCCAGCTGTTGCAGATGACGTCCGGCATCGACCATGCGGAAACCGCCGTGCCCCGGGCGGCGCGGGACAGCATGCGCATGCTGTTCACCGACGGAGCGTCGGACATGGCAGCCTTTGCGGAAAGCAAGCCGCTGGCAAGCCCGCCCGGATCGGTATTTGCCTACAGCCCGTCGGCGACGATGATCCTGTCCGACATGATGACCCGGCAACTGACCGACAGCGACGACCCCGCCGCACGGCGCCGCGCCATGCAGGGCTTCATCGACGGCCGGCTGAAGATACCGGCGCGCCTGTCCAGCCTGACCCCCGAATATGACGCCGCCGGCACGGTGATCGGCGGCGATTTCCTGCACATGACGGCGCGCGATCATGCCCGGTTCGGCGAAATATTGCGCCTCCGGGGCCGAACCGAAGCCGGGCATCGGATCGTGCCGGCGCAATGGATCGATTTCATGCGGGCGCCCTCGCCCCGCAACCCCGCCTATGGCGCGCATCTGTGGCTGAACCACGCCAGTGGAAGCAACGCATTAATCCCCGCACCGGCGCCGGAACAACTGTTCGGCGGCGTCGGACGGAACGGTCAGTATCTTCTCATATCGCCGGGCCAGCGGCTGACGATCGTGCGATTGGGCATGTCGCCCGAACCGGAACAGCGCGATGCGCTGAAGGCCGGGCTGGCGCGGCTCATCGCGCTCTTTCCCGGCTAGGACAATCTGGCCCGGCTAGGACAATCTGGCCCGGCTAGGACAATCTGGCCCGACCACGATGATCGGGGGGGCCGCCAGGGTCTGACGCGCGCCGGTCCACGCCCGGAAAGAAAAGGACCGGCCATGTCGCCATGGCCGGTCCATGTCACGGCTTAAGGGGACGCTTTGACCGTCATTGCCGTCCCATGGACGTTGACGCTCCCCATGCTTTCGCTCTGCCGCTCGTCCTTCGTGGGGACTATGGGCACGATGCTACCGCGAATTGCGAGGAATGTCGCGGCTCGATCGAACAGCCGATCGCCCGCCTGCTTCGTCCTGACGCGATTCCCTTACGGAATTAAGGGATGGAGCGTCAGGCCACAGACGTCGGACCGGACGGCGCCGACCCGGCTTCGCTGCCCCGGCCGCCGCCACATTGCGCCCGGTCGAGCAGTTTATGGTCGGCGAGGACGAGCGCCATCATCGCTTCCACCACCGGCACGCCGCGAATGCCGACGCATGGATCATGCCGTCCCCTGGTGACAATGTCCGACGCCGCGCCGTCGCGCGTCACTGTTTCGACGGGGATCAGGATCGAACTGGTCGGCTTGAACGCGACGCGCAGCGTGACCGGCTGACCGGTGGAGATGCCGCCGGCGACGCCGCCCGCATGATTGGCCAGAAAATCGGGGGCGCCCCCGACACCACCGGAACCGGGCCGCATCGGATCGGCATTCTCCTCCCCGCGCAGGCGTGCGGCGGCGAAGCCGTCACCGATCTCGACTCCCTTGACGGCGTTGATGCCCATCATCGCCGCGGCAAGATCCGCATCCAGCTTGGCGTAAAGCGGCGCGCCCCAGCCGGCGGGAACGCCGGTCGCGACACATTCCACCACCGCGCCCAGCGAAGATCCGTCAAGGCGGGCACCGTCCACCAGTTGTTCCCAGCGCTTCGCCGCCTGCGGATCGGGGCAGAAGAAGGGATTGCGCTCAATCTCCTCCGCGTCGAACCGGGACGGGTCGATGGCGTCGCCGCCAATCTCGCTGACCCAGGCCAAGACCCTGACCTCCGGGATGATAAGGCGGGCCACCGCGCCGGCCGCGACCCGGCTGGCCGTTTCGCGCGCCGACGACCGCCCGCCGCCGCGATAATCGCGAAAACCGTATTTGGCGTCATAGGCATAATCGGCATGGCCGGGGCGATACGCCTTGGCGACCTCGGCATAATCCTTCGACCGCTGGTCGCTATTCTCGATCATCAGGCTGATCGGCGTGCCGGTGGTCTTCCCGTCGAACACGCCGGACAGGATGCGGACCTCGTCCGGCTCGCGCCGCTGGGTCGTGAATTTGGACGTGCCCGGCTTGCGCTTGTCGAGCAGCGGCTGAATGTCGCTTTCGTCCAGAAGCAGGCCCGGCGGGCAGCCGTCGACGACCGCGCCGATTGCCGGTCCGTGGCTTTCCCCCCAGGTGGAAAAGCGCAGGACCCGGCCGAAACTGTTGACGCTCACGGCCGCTCAAGCGCGATATCGGGCGCGTCCTCCGCCTTCATGCCAATGACATTATAGCCCGCGTCGACATGATGGATTTCCCCGGTCACCCCCGACGCAAGGTCGGACAGGAGGTAGAGGCCGGCGCCGCCCACATCCTCGATCGTCACGTTGCGGCGCAGCGGCGAATTCAGTTCGTTCCACTTCAATATATAGCGGAAGTCGCCGATCCCGCTGGCCGCCAGCGTCTTGATCGGGCCGGCGGAAATGGCGTTCACCCGGATATTTTCCGGGCCAAGGTCCATCGCCAGATATTTGACGCTGGTTTCCAGCGCCGCCTTGGCCACGCCCATCACGTTATAATGGGGAATGACCTTTTCCGCGCCATAATAGCTGAGCGTCAGGATGCTGCCGCCATCCGGCATCAGCGCGCGGGCGCGGCGCGTCACCGCGACGAAGCTGTAGGTTGAAATGTTCATCGTCATCAGGAAATTGTCGAGGCTGGTGTCGACATACAGGCCGCGCAGTTCGTTCTTGTCCGAAAAGCCGATGGCGTGGACGAGAAAATCGAGCCTGCCCCAGCGCGCCTCGATCTCCGCAAAGGCCGTGTCCAGCCGGTCCATGTCCGACACGTCGCAATCGATCAGGAAATCGGACCCCACCTGCTCCGCCAGTGGCCGCACCCGCTTGGCCAGCGCCTCGCCCTGATAGGAAAAGGCCATTTCCGCGCCCTGCGCGTGCAGCGCCCTGGCGATGCCCCAGGCCAGTGACTTATCGTTCGCCAGCCCCATGATGAGCCCACGCTTTCCCGCCATCAACCCGTTCATTCTGTCGTCCCATTTCCCTGATCGCCGGGCGCCTTGCGCATGTCCTCTTCCGGGAATTCCGCGAGCGCCGCGTTAAGTTCCGCGCCAATTACCACGCCAAGTCCCACTAGGAAGAAAAAAATAAGCGTTATCATGACCCCGGCCAGGCTGCCATAGGTACGATCATACCCGCCCAGCAGGGACAGGGTCGGCGGCAGCAGCAGGGTCGTGCCATACCACCAGAGGGCTGTGACCAGCGCGCCGGGCCATTTGGGAAATTGCCGCCCCTTGTACGCGGTCGGCGTCAGCGACACGAACAGCGACCAGAGCGCGACGCACAATATCGCCATCGGTGCCAGCCGGGCCGACGACACCAGCGCGATCGCATCGTCGGCGAACGGCAGGATGCGGTGCAGGAACTGGTCGATGCCGGTGATCGCGACCTGAAGCGAAAAGGCGAACATGACCGCGAACACACTGACCAGCGTGATGCCGATCGCGGCGAGGCGATGACGCCAGAACGGCGTCGTGCTTTTCGTTCCATAGGCGCGACGCAGAATGTCGCGAATGGTTTCGATAAGGCTGCCCACCGTCCACAGGCCGACCAGCCCACCCAGCCACAGCAGCGGTCCGGTCCGCGCCTGAAGCACGTCGTTGATCGGTTGCCGCACGACGTCGGCGACGCCGGGGGGCACGGTGGTGAGGAACGCGCTCACCGCCGCAAGCCCATCCTGCGTCCGGCCGAATATGCTGGCGACGGCGGCCGCGACGATGAAGAAGGGGAACAGGGTCATCAGCGAGAGATAGGCAAGGTTCCCGGCATGGATGAACCCGTCATTATAGGTGCCGATCGCCACCCGTTTCATCACCTCGAACGCATGGAACCCCGGCCGGACCTTGCCGATCTGCCGCTGCAATTCGGCGCGCGTCTGCGCCGCCAGACGATGGCGGCGCGATTCGGGTGAATAGGGCGAAGGCAGCGGCATGACGGCGCCGACCGGCCCTATACGCCCAGATGGGCGCGGACAGCCCGGCTATCGCTCCAGCTTTCCACCAGCGCCCGGATCGCCGGATCGTCGGCCGGGACGTCGATATGCACCGTCACCAGCTGGTCGCCGCGCTTGCCGGATTTGCCGGTGAAGCCCTTGCCGCGCAGGCGCAGCGTCCTGCCCGACGCCGTGCCCGCCGGAACGCCCAGCATGACCGGCCCGTCGACGGTCGGCACCTTCACCTTGGCGCCCTTCACCGCCTCGTCCAGCGTGATGGGCAGGTCGAGCAGGACATTGTCACCGTCCCGCGTGAAAAAGCCATGGGGTTTCACCTCGATCGTGACGATTGCATCGCCCGCGCCGCCCGGTCCCGGCTGGCCCCTGCCCGACAGGCGCATCTGCGTGCCCGATTCCACGCCGTTCGGCAGTTTCAGGTCGATGGTCTTGCCGTCCTGAAGCGTGATGCGCTGGGGCGCCAGGGTCGCCGCGTCCACGAACTGCACGGCCAGCCGATAGGCGACGTTGGCTCCCTTCGGCGGCGGCGCGTTGCGACCAAATCCGCCGCCGCCCGCGCGACGGCCGGCGCCGCCGAACAATCCCTCAAAGATATCGCCGAAATCCGCGCCATCGCCAAATTCGAACCCGCCCGCCTGACCGCCGCCGGGGTGGCCGCGGGCCCCGCCGCCGCCTCCACCAAAGCCAAAGGGGGCGGCCGGATTGCCGTCCGCGTCTATCTCGCCCCGGTCGAACCGCGCCCGCTTGTCCTTGTCGGACAGCAGGTCGTAGGCGTTGGTCACCTGAGAAAATCGTTCCGACGCCGCGGGATTATCCTTGTTGCGGTCGGGATGCAGTTCCTTGGCCAGCTTGCGATAGGCGGACTTGATCTCCGCCTCACTCGCGCTACGCGCGACGCCCAGGGTGGAATAGGGATCAGCCATTGGCCGCAGTTCATCCTTTGTCTATCGTTGAAGCGTGCCTCCTATGTGGCGAAAGGCTGGCAATCCTTCAAGCCGCGGCATAAGGCTGGACCATGACCGATCCCTTTTCCCTGTTCGACGCCTGGTATGCGCAGGCGCGCGAGACCGAGATCAACGACAGCAATGCCATGGCGCTGGCGACCGCCGACGTGGACGGACGGCCGTCGGTGCGCATGGTGCTGTTGAAGGGGCACGGGCCGGACGGTTTTGTCTTCTACACCAATTTCGAAGGGCGCAAGGCGGGGGAATTGCTGGCCAACCCCCATGCCGCGCTGCTCTTCCACTGGAAATCGCTGCGGCGGCAGATCCGCATCGAAGGACGGGTGGACCGGGTCGACGACGCGACCGCCGACGCCTATTTCGCGAGCCGGAGCCGCGACAGCCAGCTAGGCGCATGGGCATCCGACCAGTCCCGCCCCTTGCCATCCCGCGATGTTTTCATGAGCCGGTATGAAACGGCGCGCGCGCGGTTCGAGGGCGGCGCGGTGCCCCGGCCGCCGCACTGGTCGGGGTTCCGCCTGACGCCCGACCGCATCGAATATTGGCAGGATCGCGAACATCGCCTGCACGAACGCCGCCTGTTCGAACGCGACGGCGACCAGTGGCGCGAAGGGCTGCTCTATCCCTGATCCGCGTCCAGCCGTCCCGCCCGCCCCACGAGCGGCGATTGCGGGGCGGGGTGGCGGCTGATAGTTTCCGCCATCAGGACGCGAGACAGGCAGGGCCCGTCACCGGCCGGACAGCCAGAGGGGGCTAGATGCGCAACAGACTGACGGTCGCCATTCTGGCGGGCATGATCCTGGGGGTGCTGGTCGGGTTCGCGGCCAACGTCTGGGCCGGCGACGACAAGGTGCTGGCCAGGGATATCGCCGGCTATTTCCACCTGCTCGCCGACATCTTCCTGCACCTCATCAAGATGATCATCGCGCCGCTGGTCTTTTCCACGCTGGTCGCGGGCATCGCGCATATGGGCGACAGCGCGGCGCTGGGCCGGATCGGCGGGCGGGCGCTCGGCTGGTTCATCATCGCCAGCCTGATCTCGCTGGGCCTTGGCCTCGTCCTCGTCAACTTCTTCGCGCCGGGCGATGGGCTGAACCTCGTGCGTTCCGGCGCGGATGCGGGGGTCGACGCCAAGGCGCTCAATTTCCGCGACTTCATACTGCATGTCTTTCCCACCTCCATGGTGGGGGCGATGGCGGAAAATTCGATCCTTCAGATCGTCGTCTTCTCGCTGTTCGTCGGTGTGGCGCTCACCGCGATCGGCGACCGGGGCAAGCCTATCGTGACCGTGGTGGAGGCGATGGTCGACCTGATGCTCCAGGTCACCGGCTATGTCATGCGTGTCGCGCCGTTCGCCGTGTTCGGGGCGCTCGCCTCCTCCGTGACCGAAAACGGGCTGGAAGTGCTCAAAACCTATGGCGAGTTGGTGGGCGAATTCTATCTCGCGCTCGGCGTGCTGTGGATATTGCTGTTCTGCGCGGGCGCGATCTTCCTGGGCAGGCGGATGTTCACGCTCGTCCGCTATGTCCGTGAACCGGTGCTGATCGCCTTTTCCACCGCCTCGTCGGAGGCGGCCTATCCCAAGATGCTGGAGCAGTTGGACCGGTTCGGGGTCCCGCGCCGTATCTACAGCTTCGTGCTGCCGCTGGGCTACAGCTTCAACCTGGACGGGTCGATGATGTATGCGACCTTCGCCACCATCTTCATCGCCCAGGCCTATAATATCGACCTGCCCATCGCGACGCAGATCACCATATTGCTGGTGCTGATGGTGACCAGCAAGGGGATCGCCGCCGTGCCGCGCGCGTCGCTGGTGGTCATCGCCGCGACATTGGGCCAGTTCAACCTGCCGGTGGAGGGAATCGCCTTCATCCTGGCGGTCGATCACTTCATGGACATGGGCCGGACCGCGACCAACGTGCTGGGCAATGCGATCGCCACGTCGGTCGTCACCAAATGGGAAGGCATGCTGGAAGTGGAGGAGCCGATCGACGCACCCCATCCCCAGGCGCCGTCCCATACCCCGTCCCAGGGGCGCGCGGGGCTGGAACTGGCATCCGACATGGTGGACGATCCGCGCGATCGTCCCACCTGACGGACGCCCCATGCCCCGTGCCGGAAACCCTTTCGCGGCGGTTCAGTCCGCGAACGGGTCCCGCACCAGGATGGTGTCGTCGCGTTCGGGACTGGTCGACACCAGCGTCACCGGACAGCCGATCAGTTCTTCGATCCGGCGGATATATTTGATCGCCTGCGCGGGCAGGTCGGCCCAGCTGCGCGCGCCCGCCGTCGTGTCGGCCCAGCCGTCGATCGTCTCGTAGACCGGTTCCGCCTTCGCCTGATCCTGCGCATGGGCGGGCAGATAATCGTAATTGCGGTCGCCGATGCGATAGCCGACGCAGATTTTCAGCTCCTCGAACCCATCCAGCACGTCGAGCTTGGTGAGCGCAATGCCCGTAACGCCCGACACGGCGACCGACTGGCGGACCAGCACGGCGTCGAACCAGCCGCAGCGGCGCTTGCGGCCCGTGACCGTGCCGAATTCATGACCGCGCGTGCCCAGTCGATGGCCGACGTCATTATCCTGCTCGGTCGGGAACGGGCCGGAACCGACGCGGGTGGTATAGGCCTTGACGATACCCAGCACGAAGCCGGCGCCCGACGGGCCCAGCCCCGTGCCGCTCGCCGCCGTGCCCGCCACCGTGTTGGACGAGGTGACGAACGGATAGGTGCCGTGGTCGATGTCGAGCAACGTGCCCTGCGCGCCTTCGAACAGGATGCGCTTACCCTGGCTTTTGGCCTGGTTAAGCGTCAGCCAGACGGGCTTGACGAAGGGCAGGATGAAATCGGCGATGTCGCGCAATTCCGCCATCAGCGCGTCGCGGTCGATCGGCTGTTCATTGAAACCGGCACGAAGAGCGTCATGATGCGCGGTCAGCCGGTCGATCTGCGGCCCCAGATCGTCCAGATGGGACAGGTCGCAGACACGGATGGCGCGGCGGCCGACCTTGTCCTCATAGGCCGGGCCGATGCCCCGGCGCGTGGTGCCGATCTTGCCCGCGCCGCTCGCATCCTCGCGCAACCCATCCAGATCGCGGTGGAACGGCAGGATCAGCGGGCAGGTTTCGGCGATCTGGAGGTTGTCGGGCGTGATGGTGACACCCTGCCCCTGAAGCTTGGCGACCTCCTCGCGGAAATGCCAGGGGTCGAGCACCACGCCGTTGCCGATGACGGACAATGTCCCGCGCACGATCCCCGACGGCAGCAGCGACAGCTTGTAAACGGCATCGCCGACCACCAGAGTATGGCCGGCATTATGCCCGCCCTGGAACCGGGCGACGACGTCGGCGCGTTCCGCCAGCCAGTCGACAATCTTGCCCTTGCCCTCATCGCCCCACTGGGCGCCGATTACGGTGACGTTGGCCATGGATAAAATCTCTCGCCTGCCGGGACAAGCCTGGCCGCCCTTCGACAGGACTCGGCGACCGGGCGGATCAGGGGCGCCGCGTGGGCGCCGGATGCGGGGCGCGGGTAGCCGCCCCGGCCCGGTGCGTCAAGCCGGCGTATCGCCATAGGCACGCGGCTGTGCGCCGTCGAGCCAGTGGGAACAGCGCAGCATCGCGCCGTCTTCCTGCGCGGAAAGCGCCGCGACGGTATGCCATCCCTCCGCGCGCAACGCTGCCGCACGGACGCTGTCATGGCCCAGCGGCAGGAACAGGCGGTCGGGCCGGGCACCATGAAAACCACCGTCGATCAGCGGATCGGGATAGAGCGAAAATCCCATGGCCGGTTCGTCCGACCCATCGGCGCGGGTGATGAAATAGCTGCCGCCCCGGCCGATTTCGCCGGTAAATCCTTCGGCAAAGACCGAAAAGCCGAACCAGCGCTGATATTCGAACCCGTGCCGTTCGGTGGGGTCGAGCGTCAGGCTGATATCCCAGCCGATCGGCTTGGCAATGGCGCGCAGACCCGCGATACGGCTGTCGATCACCCCGCCCAGCCGGGCGCTGAACGCTTCCAGCCGCTCCATCGCCGCATGGAAGGGGCCGGTCGCCTCGATCAGCGGCAGATAGGCGGCGGCAGCCGGACCGATCGCCACCAGCGCGCCGGCGTCCTTGGCATCCAGCTCGCTGCGCACCGCCTCAATCTCCCCCGCGTCGAGCGGCAGCGGCCCGGCCGCCAGCACATCGACCAGGTCGGGCAGGGTGAAATCGATCGTGATGCCGCTTACGCCCGCGGCCTGCAACGCTTCGATCGTGACGTTGACGATCTCCACCGCCGCCGCGACGCTGTCGCTGCCGATCAGTTCGGCGCCGACCTGCAACCGCTCGCGCTCGGGCCGCAGCTGGTTCGCCTTCAGGCGGATCACCGGCCCCGCATAGGACAGGCGCAACGGCCGGGGCGCCGCCGCCAGCCGCGTCGCCGCGATCCGGCCGACCTGCGCGGTCATGTCCGGCCGCAGCGCAAGGCTGCGCTGCGACACCGGATCGACGACGCGCAGCAGGTCCTGCACGCGCATCGTCTTCAGCCGGCTCGCCAGCGTTTCCTCAAACTCCGCGAGCGGCGGCATGACGCGTTCATAGCCATGGGTGGCGACGGTATCGAGCACGCGCCGCGCCAAACGCGCGGAGGCTTCGGCCTGCGGCGGCAGGCGGTCGGACAGCCCTTCGGGCAGGAGGCCGGGTGGGATGGTCATGGGGAGGCCTTTAACGGATTTGGGCGATTCGACCAGTCCCGTCCTTCCTTCCATGCGACCCTGCCGCATGAAAGGAAGGATCGGGCCGGATCAGGCCCCGGTCAGGCGAAGCGCAGCAGCTTCGCCTTGTTGACACCGGCCAGCTGGGAGAGGTCCCACAGCAACGGCTCGGTGACCGTGCCGTCGACCGACAGCAGGACCACCGCTTCCCCGCCCTGATTGCGCCGGCCGAGATGGAAAGTGCCGATATTCACGTCCGCCTGACCCAAAGTGGACCCCAGCCGGCCGATGAAACCGGGCGCGTCCTGGTTGACGATGTAGAGCATCGTGCCGGCGAGGTCCGCCTCCACCTTGATGCCGAACAGTTCCACCAGACGCGGGCTGGCATCGCCGAACAGCGTACCCGCGACCGAACGTTCACCATTTTCGGTGGTGACAGTGACGCGCACCAGCGTCTGATAATCGCCCTCGCGATCATGGCGCACTTCGCGCACGTCCAGCCCGCGCTCCTTCGCCAGGAAGGGCGCGTTGACCATGTTCACCGTGTCGGAATAGACGCGCATCAGCCCGGCGAGCACGGCGGCGGTGATCGGCTTCTGGTTGAGTTCGGCGGCATGGCCCTCCACCTCGACGGCAACGCCGGTGATGGCGTCCCCTTCCAGCTGCCCGACCAGCGAGCCGAGCTTTTCCGCGATCGCCATATAGGGTTTGAGCTTGGGCGCTTCCTCCGCCGACAGGCTGGGGACGTTCAGCGCATTGGTGATGCCGCCGTCCAGCAGATAGTCGCTGAGCTGCTCTGCGACCTGCAACGCGACGTTGACCTGCGCTTCGTCGGTGGATGCGCCCAGATGCGGGGTCGACACGAAATTGGGCGTGCCGAACAACGGGCTTTCCCTGGCCGGTTCCGTCACGAACACGTCAAGCGCGGCGCCGGCGATATGGCCCGAATCCAGCCCTTCCTTAAGCGCTGCCTCGTCGATCAGGCCGCCGCGCGCGCAATTGATGATGCGCACGCCCTTCTTGGTCTTGGCCAGGTTTTCCTTCGACAGGATATTGCGCGTCTGGTCGGTCAGCGGCGTATGCAGGGTGATGAAGTCCGCCTTGGCCAGCAATTCGTCCAGCGTCACCTTCTCCACGCCCATGTCCACGGCCCGCTCCGCGGTCAGGAACGGGTCGAAGGCCGCGACCTTCATCTTGAGGCCCAGCGCGCGGTCGGCGACGATCGACCCGATATTGCCGGCGCCGATCAGGCCCAGCGTCTTGCCGGTCACTTCCACGCCCATGAAGCGGTTCTTCTCCCACTTGCCGGCCTGGGTCGACGCGTCGGCCTCCGGCAGCTGGCGGGCGAGCGCGAACATGAGCGCGATGGCATGTTCGGCGGTGGTGATGGAATTGCCGAACGGCGTATTCATGACGATCACGCCCTTGGCGCTGGCATAGGGGATGTCGACATTGTCGACGCCGATGCCGGCACGGCCGATCACCTTCAAATTGGTGGCGGCGTCGAGGATTTCCTTCGTCACCTTGGTGGAGGAGCGGATGGCGAGGCCGTCATACTGGCCGATGATCGCCTTCAGCTCTTCCGGGGTCTTGCCGGTGATCTCGTCGACCTCGACGCCCCGTTCGCGGAAAATCGCGGCGGCGCGGGGGTCCATCTTGTCGGAAATAAGGACTTTGGGCATGGAAATGCTCCTTGGAATAGGGTGGTCGTCATCCCGGCGCTGGCCGGGACCGCTTTCTTGCAGGGGGTGCCCCCGGCCTGCGCCGGGGGGACGAAAAAGGATCAGCCGGCCTTCACGGTCGCATAGGCCCAGTCGAGCCACGGCCCCAGCGCTTCGATATCGGCCGTGTCGACGGTCGCGCCGCACCAGATGCGCAGGCCAGCCGGCGCATCGCGATAGCCCGCCACGTCATAGGCCGCGCCTTCCTTCTCCAGCAGGGCGGCGAACGCCTTGATGAAGGCTTCGTCGGCGCCCTCGACCGTCAGGCACACGCTGGTCTTCGACCGCGTCGCGGGGTCAGCGGCAAGATGGCCGAGCCAGTCGCGTTCCGCGACGATCCGGTCCAGCGCGGCGGCATTGGCGTCGCTGCGCGCGATCAGCCCGTCAAGCCCGCCCAGCGACCTGCCCCATTCCAGTGCCAGGATCGCGTCCTCGACCGCCAGCATGGACGGCGTGTTGATCGTCTCGCCCCTGAACACGCCCTCGGCCAGCTTGCCCTTCGACATCAGACGGAACACCTTGGGCAGCGGCCAGGCGGGCGTGTGGCTTTCCAGCCGCTCGACCGCGCGCGGTCCAAGGATCAGCACACCGTGGCCACCCTCGCCGCCCAGCACTTTCTGCCAGGAGAAGGTCGCGACGTCGATCTTCGCCCAGTCGATCGGATAGGCGAACACCGCGCTGGTCGCGTCGGCGAAGGTCAGCCCTTCGCGATCCGCCGCAATCCAGTCGGCGTTCGGCACGCGCACACCCGACGTCGTGCCGTTCCAGGTGAACAGCACGTCCGTCGAGAAATCGACCGTGGCGAGGTCGGGCACCTGGCCGTAATCGGCACGGATGACCGTGGGGTCCAGTTTCAGCTGCTTGGCGGCGTCCGTCACCCACCCCTCGCCAAAGCTTTCCCAGGCAAGCGTCGTCACCGGCCGCGCGCCCAGCATGGTCCACATCGCCATTTCAAAGGCACCGGTGTCCGATCCGGGCACGATGCCGATGCGGTGCGTGTCGGGCAGGTTCAGCAGTTCGCGCATCAGGTCGATGCAATAGGCCAGCCGGGTCTTGCCGATCTTCGACCGGTGCGAACGGCCGAGCGAATCGGTGGCGAGCGCGGCAGCGCTCCAGACGGGAGGCTTGGCGCAGGGGCCGGAGGAGAAGAAAGGGCGAGCCGGCAGAGTAACGGGCTTCGCGGCAGGCGCCAGAGTGGCGCCGGCGGGGGTACGATCAGTCATGTAATGCGTCTCCTTGCAGAGAGCACGCGCGGCGTTGGGACCGCGTGGCCCGCCGCCTGCCTTAACGGCAAACGTCCGGCAGTCAAGCCGTCGCGGCACGGTCGCCGCCGATCCGGTCAGGCGGCCAACCGACGGGACGAACGGTTCGCCCCGGTTACCTTTCGTCAAGAATCGCCATGGTAAATATCCTGTCATGCATGAAAGATCCCTGAAATCCGGCGGTTTGGGGGAACGCGCCGGTCGAATCGTCCTGTTGGCCATGCTGCTGCCGCTGGCGGCATGTTCCGGCGACCTTGTGCCACGCGGCCGCACGGTTTCGGCGCCGCCCCCGCCCAAGGCGACGCGCGCGCCCGTGCAAAGCACCGACCTGCGCCAATGCCATGCGCGACTGACGGCGCAGGCCGTCCGGTTCAACCCCCTGCCCGACCAGCGATTCGGGGGCGGGTGCAGCGCATTGGGCAGCGTCAAACTGCTCGATATCGGCGTGCCCGCGACCAATCTGGGCGCGATGAAATGCGACCTTGCCGCCAGCTTCGCGGCCTGGACCCGCTATGGCGTCCAGCCTGCGGCGCGCCTCATTCTCGGCGCGGAAGTCGTCCGGGTGGAAACCTTCGGCACGTATAACTGCCGCCCGATCGCGGGCAGCGCGAAATTGTCCGAACATGCCCACAGCAACGCCGTCGACGTATCCGCTTTCGTACTGGACGACGGCCGGCGCATCACGATCGAACAGGGGTGGAACAGCGACACGCGCACGCGGCGCTTCCTGCTTGCCGTCCATGCCAGCGCATGCAAGCGCTTTCGCACCGTCCTTGGCCCCGACTATAATGCGGCCCATCGCGATCATCTGCATTTCGACAATGGCGGCCGTGGCGGCTTCTGCCGATAGGACATATCGCCCAGAGGAACCTGCCGACCAGCCTTGGTTTTGCCGCGCCCAGGCTCTAGAGCGCCGCGCATGAGCACCAAGGAAATCGAAGAGCGCAAGTTCCGCCCCGCCCGTCAGGAAGCGATCGACGCACGCAATGCGGCCGGAACGCCCCAGACGCAGAGCGCCGCCTACCGGCTGGCCTTTCAGGATACGGAATTCCTGTTGCGGGAGGATCTGCGTCCCGTGCGGTTCCAGCTGGAACTGCTCAAACCCCATCTGCTGATGGAGGAGGCGCGAATCGAATCGACCTTCGTCTTCTACGGATCGGCGCGCATACCCGAACCGGGCGAGGCCGCAGCGCGCATCGCGGCGGCCACCACAGCCGACCAGAAAAGGATCGCGGAAAATCTGGCCCGCAAGGCACGCTATTATGACGAGGCGCGCGCCCTGGCCCGGATCGCCGCGGAGTATCCCGTCACCCAGGCCGGCTGCCGCCATTTCGTCGTCTGTTCCGGCGGCGGCCCGTCGATCATGGAGGCCGCCAACCGCGGGGCCGCCGATGTGGGCGCCGAATCGATCGGCATGAACATCGTGCTACCGCACGAACAGGCGCCCAATCGGTTCGTCACCCCCGAACTGTCCTTCCAGTTCCATTATTTCGCGCTGCGCAAGATGCACTTCCTGCTGCGCGCGCGGGCGCTGGCGGTCTTTCCCGGCGGCTTCGGCACGTTCGACGAATTTTTCGAACTGCTGACGCTCATCCAGACCGGCAAGATGAAGCCCATCCCGATTCTGCTGTTCGGACGCGATTTCTGGACGCGGGTGGTGGATTTCGATGCGCTGGCCGACGAAGGGGTCATTTCACCGGGCGACCTCGACCTCATCAACTGGGTCGAAACCGCGCAGGAGGGCTGGGCCGCCGTGCAGGCCTTTTACGAAGGGAGCGAGGCGCCCGGCTGCAAATAAGGCGGCGGGTGACGGCGTTGCAGGCGCGGCACCCTTGCCCTCCCCGCCGGGCCGGACTAACGCCCGGCGCATGCTGCCCGCGCTCGCCCATGTCGATTGCTGGATCTTCGATCTCGACAATACGCTCTATCCGGCGAAGGCGGATCTGTTCGCCCTCATCGACGTGAAGATGGGCGAATTCATCCAGGGCCTGCTGGGTTGCGACGCGCAGATCGCCCGCGAAACGCAGAAACGCTATTTCCTGGACCATGGGACGACCCTGTCGGGCCTGATGCGTCATCACGGCGTCGATCCGCGCGCCTTTCTGGATTATGTCCACGATATTTCGATGGACCGGCTGGCCGTCGATCCGGCGCTCAACGCCGCGATCGCCGCATTGCCGGGACGGCGGCTGATCTTCACCAATGGCGACGCCGACTATGCCGGACGGGTGCTCGACCGGCTGGGCCTGTCGGACATGTTCGAACTGATCCACGACATCCACGCTTGCCACTATGTGCCCAAGCCGGACCCGTCGGGCTATGCCGCGCTGTGTTCCGCGCATGGCGTCGACCCCGACCGCGCCGCCTTCTTCGAGGACATGGCCCGCAACCTGCGGCCCGCCAAGGCCATCGGCATGACGACGATCTGGGTCAATAACGGGTCGGAGGCCGGCGACCACGGCCATCATCCCGACTTCATCGATTACGAAACCGACCATCTGACGCCATTCCTGGCCGACATTATTGGGGATAGACCATGAGCCAAGACCTGATCGCCATCATCGACGCCGCCTGGGAGGACCGGGCCGCCGTAACCCCCGCCACTCAGGGCGATGTGCGCCAGGCCGTGAACCGGGCGCTCAGCCTGCTGGACAGCGGCGAAGCGCGCGTGGCCCAGCCGGACGGAGACGGATGGCAGATCAACCAGTGGCTCAAAAAAGCGGTGCTGCTGTCCTTCCGCCTCAACGACAATGTCATGATCGAAAACGGCCCGGGCGCTGGCCATTGGTGGGACAAGGTGCCGAGCAAGTTCGCCGGCTGGGACGAAGCGGCGTTCCGCGCCGCCGGCTTCCGCGCCGTTCCGGGCGCATTCGCCCGCGCCGGCGCGCATATCGCGAAGAATGTCATCCTGATGCCCAGTTTCGTCAACATCGGCGCCTTTGTCGACGAAGGCACGATGGTCGACACCTGGGTGACGGTGGGCAGTTGCGCGCAGATCGGCCGAAACGTCCACCTGTCGGGCGGCGTAGGGATCGGCGGGGTGCTCGAACCGCTTCAGGCGGACCCGGTGATCATCGAGGACGACTGTTTCATCGGCGCCCGGTCCGAAGTGGTCGAAGGCGTGCGGATCGGCAAGGGGTCGGTGCTGTCGATGGGCGTGTTCATCGGCCAGTCCACCAAGATCGTCGATCGCGCCACCGGCGAGGTTTTCGTCGGCCAGGTGCCGCCCTATTCCGTGGTCGTGCCGGGATCGCTGCCGGGCCGGCCGCTGCCCGACGGCACGCCGGGACCCAGCCTGTATTGCGCCGTGATCGTCAAGCGCGTCGACGCGCAGACCCGGTCCAAAACCGCGATCAACGACCTGCTGCGCGATTGATCCGACCCGTCCCGCCCGACAGGAAACGGGCGGGACGGAACCTCACTGACGGGCGAAAAGCGCCCTGTTGCCGATAATACTGATCAGAACGGTGACATTCGCCATGGGCTTGCCTGCCCCCTTACCGACACTGCCCACGCCGCTCATCGGATGCGTTGCCGTTGACGGGATGTTCCGGCGGAAATGGGGCGGCAAAGCCAGTCTGGACTTGTAACGGTTTTGTGCCGGTCACCTATCTCATTATGCCACCTTGGCTTCGAAGGCGAGCGGGCTGATGCCACCCAGATATGAATGTCGGCGGCGGGTGTTGTAGAACCCGTTGATGTAC
>JBFWMJ010000018.1:0-35015 GCA_050251675.1 Sphingobium sp. | reverse complement strand
CGGGGATGACTATCCCGCGCCCTATTCCGGCCCGCGCAGGATACTCGTGATCGCGGCGGACGAGCGCTATCTGCCGACGGACAACGGCAAGCTGATTTCCACCGGCAATCATCCGGTGGAAACGCTGGTGCCGATGCACCATATGCACAAGGCAGGGTTCCAGTTCGACATTGCCACTGTGTCGGGCAATCCGGTGAAGTTCGAACTGTGGGCCATGCCGAACGAGGATGAGAGGGTCACAGGGCTGCATCGCGCCTGCCTCGACCAGTTCCAAAAACCGCTCAAACTGTCCGATGTCGCGGCGCGGCTCGACACGTCAGACTATATCGCCATCTTCATTCCGGGCGGTCACGGCGCGCTGATGGGGCTGCCGGAAAGCGCGGATGTGGCCCGTGTGCTGGAATGGGCAATGGCCAATGACCGGCACGTCATCTCGATCTGCCATGGTCCGGCCGCGTTCCTGGCGGCGGGGCATGGCGGCAGGCCATCGCCCCTCAGCGGCTATGCGATCTGTGCCTTTCCCGACGCGGTCGACCGGCAAACACCGGATATCGGCTATATGCCCGGCGGACTGACCTGGTTCTTCGGTGAGAAGCTGGCCGCGCAGGGCATCACGATCGTTAATGCCGATGTCAGCGGCGCGACCCATCAGGACCGCAAACTCATCACCGGCGACAGCCCCTTCGCGTCCAACGCGCTCGGCAAGCTGGCCGCCAGCGCGCTGCTGAGGGAGGTTGCCGGGCGCTAGCGGCGCCTTCGCGACCTTTTGACGCGCACGGCGGCGGGACATCTCCAGACCGGACATCGCCGTCGTGCGCGCCCGTGCGGCGCCTTATGCGAAGACCCCGACCACCGCCAAAGCCCTGCGATACTCCCCTACCTCAGGCCACGTCGCGGCCTTTGGGCATTTTCCGGGACAGAAGGGCGCTCACCTTGTCTTCGGGCAGCGGGTTGGAAAAAAGATAGCCCTGAAGTTCATTGCAGCCCGCTGCCGAAAGCAATCGCATCTGTGCTTTGGTCTCGACCCCCTCGGCGGTGACGGTCAGGCCCATGGCATGGCCAAGGGTGACGACGGATGTCACGATGGCGCTGGCTTCGGCATCATGACCCAGATTCTGGGTGAAAGAGCGATCGATCTTGATCTTGTCGACCTTAAACTGGCGCAGATAGCTGAGACTGGAATAGCCCGTTCCAAAATCGTCGAGCGCGATGCGGAAGCCCGCCTCGCGCAGCCGTTCAAGGATGGTGCGGGCAATATCATCTTCTTCGAGCAGCACGCTTTCGGTGATTTCCAGCTCTATCTGGCGCGGGTTGCATCGGGCGCAGTCGGCGATGCCGATGATACGCTCGGCAAGGTCCACGGACCGGAACTGCACCGCCGAAAGATTGACGGCAACGAACAGTTCAGGCCAGCGCCCGGCCATGGCGCAGGCCTCCTTCAGCACGAAATCGCCCAACGGCGCTATCAGGCCGGTTTCCTCGGCGATGGGAATGAACTGCTCCGGCGGGATCATGCCCCGCGTGGGATGGTGCCAGCGCAGCAACGCTTCGAGGCCCACGATCTTCTGGCCGTCGGGTCCGACTTCCGTCTGATAATGCACCTGTATTTCATCATCGCGCAGGATGGCGCGCCGAAGGTCGTCCTCCACCTCGGCGCGCAGCTGGATGCTCTCGTCCATCGACGGCGTGAAAATCCGATAACAATCCCGCCCCTCGCTTTTCGCGCGATAAAGAGCGATGTCGGCCTTGCGGACCAGGTCGCCACGGTCCAGCCCGGCCTCGGGCACGAGCACCACCCCGATGCTCACCCCGACAAAGACCTGGTTGCCAAAGATATCGAACGGCTGCCGCACCGCGTCCAGGATGCGCGCGCACAGATTTTCGACATCGTCGCGCCGCGCCGTGTCGGATAACAGCAGCGAAAACTCGTCCCCTCCCAGCCGCGCGACGGTGTCGGCATCGCGGACAAGGCCATTCAGCCTTGCCGAAAACTCCCGTATCAACTGGTCGCCGGCCGAATGCCCCAGCGTATCGTTGACCTGTTTAAACCGGTCGAGGTCGAGCGCGAGCATCGCACAGGGCTGTCCGCGACGGGCACGCGCCAGCGCCTGGTCGAGCCTGTCATTGAAAAGCGCCCGGTTGGGAAGGCCCGTCAGCACGTCGTGAAAGGCCAGATGCTGGGCCTGCGCTTCGCTCGCCTGCAGATCGACCACGGCATTGGACAGCTGCTTGCCCGAGCGCCACAAGGACCGCACCAGCCATGCCATGATCGCGAGCAGAAGAGCGACCAGCCCAGCCGACAAGGGCCCCAATATCCATAACAGGTGGGTTCCGGGCAGCTGGGGTTGCCAGAAGAAATATCCCGCCTTGCTGCCATTCGTATCGAGATGTCGGACGACCGCCTCACCGGATCGGCGGTCATCGACGCGCGAAAAGCGCAGCCCTTCTATCTGTCGCCAATAGCCCATTTCGCGCAGATAATCCGCGCTCAGAAAGCGGATGCTGACGATCACCGGACTCCTGCTCGCATCGCCGCCGACGACCTCGCCGATCGGCATGACGCTGATCGCGGCGGGATGCCCGTCGATCATGCGAACATCCGTTTCCTTAAGGCTGATCGGCTTCGAAACCCCGCCCGGCCGCATCATGGCCCGGTGTCGGGTGGGCACCGCGTTCCTCCCCGCGGTTGTGCGCACCATCGCGATGAGCGGCTGGAGGTCACTTCGGATCGCGGAGAATGAAGACGCCTGCCGTTCCGAAGCGGATGCAAAAGCGTAGAGCAGGCGATCGTCGCCGGATAATATAAACGTCATGTCATGGTGGAAGACCTGATTGAGCCAGCCGCCTATTTCCGCGTCCAGCTAGGCCGTATCGACTGGAGATCGCCCGACCTCCCTTACCAGTTGATCCCAGCGCGCGATGCTGCCTTGCTCATAGGCCAGTTGGATGGTGCTGTTGTGGATGGCCATCTGCACGGCGTCCGTTTGCCGCTGGAGCGCCACTTCATCGCTTTTCCCGGTCGCCCAGTAGAGACCCAGACTTGCCGCGATCAGCAGGATCACCACAACCGCGGCAATCGGCCAGATTACCTGCCGGATAAAATATTTCTTGAAGACGACTGGATCAGAGGGTGTCCGAAACATACCACGTTCTCCGCTCCACCCCGCAACAGGCCTATATCAGCATGGACGGAACCTGTTGCCAAATGGTTTAGGCGGCTTTGTTCCTGATAGCATAAAACCGGGCACAAGACCCGCGACTCTCCTGACCATGTTTATCGTTCGGGCGACCGCCGCTGTCCTGTGGACGCCCCGCATCGCCTCGGCCATGCGACGGGCTCCGCCCTGCCCGCAGAGCCGGGGGTGATCCCGGCGCGAGAACAGGCGATCCTGGATATCGGGGGAAGGGCTCAGCCCGCGAAAGGCGAGCGGCGAGCGGAATGATGCACGGCCGGCATTCCACCGCCCATCCGGGCGTTGTTGTCGCTCCACCCCAATCGCGGGGAAAGGGGGCAGGGGCGCCCTGCCCCGTCACGCCCTTCGCACCCCGCGGCATGGCTGAGGCGGGCCGTCCCAGCCGGCTTCAGCCATGGGCGTGCGATGGCGCCATGGCGCTTTGCCGGCCCGGTTCGGTCCGAACGGGCAAAGCGCTCCTGAGATTTCAGCCGTTCAGCTTGTCCTTGACGGCCTTGGCGGGCGCGAAGGTCAGCTTCTTCGACGCCTTGATGGTCATCGCTTCGCCGGTGGCGGGATTGCGGCCTTCACGCTCCGGGCTGTCCTTCACCTTGAACTTGCCGAAGCCGTTCAGGGAAATCTCCTCGCCCTTTGCGGCCGCGTCGCTGATCGTGGTGAACACCGCGTCGACGAGTTTCTTCGCATCGGCCTTGGAAAGGCCGTGGTCGGCGGCCAGAATGTCGGCAAGATCGCTGTTGTTCATGAGCACTACTTCCTTGTTGTTAAACGTGTGCGGACGGCCTTGCCGTGATGTCCAAGCCGCCAGATCAAACCATCTGGCTCGAAATTCTTCCAGACGCAACAGTCGCCGTCATGCACAGGGTGAACGCATGGCGGACAGCCTGGCATGCCGGCGTAGCAGCCCTGTGCCGGCCGCCCCGTACAAGCGCCTTACCGGGCGTCGAAACGGTCGGACACGGCCTTCCAGTCGACCACCTGCCACCAGGCGTCGAGATAGTCCGCGCGGCGGTTTTGATAGCCCAGATAATAGGCATGTTCCCAGACATCGTTACCGAGCAGCGGCGTGCCCTGGGCATCGGCGACATCCATCAGCGGATTGTCCTGATTGGGCGTGGAGGTGATGGCCAGATCGCCGCCGCGCTCGCGGATCAGCCAGACCCAGCCCGACCCGAACCGCTTGGCGCCGGCATCCTTGAACGCGGCCTTGAATGCGTCGAGCGACCCCCATTTCGCCTTGATCGCCGCCAGCAGCGCGGCCGACGGCGCACCCGCCTGCGCGGGCGGCGCCATCGTCTTCCAGAAAAAGCTGTGGTTCCAGTGCCCGCCCGCATTGTTGCGCACCACCGCGGGCAATGTCCCTGCCCTGGCGACCAGCGCTTCGAGCGGCTGGCCCTGCAACGCCGGATCGGCCGCGACGGCCGCGTTCAGCGCGTCGACATATGCCTTGTGATGGCGGCCGTGATGGATCGTCATGGTCTGCGCATCGATCGCCGGTTCCAGAGCGTCGAGGGCATAGGACAGCGGGGGCAGCGTGAAAGCGGCGGCCGGCTGCGCGGCGGCCGGCGCGGAGGGGGAGGCGGCACCTTGCGCCAAAGCGGGGCCGGCCGCGAGCGCGAAGGCTACCAGCGTTGCAGACATTATTTTGCGCATATATTGATCTCCTGTCGTGGCGATGGTTAGCAGCCGCCCTTCACTTGCGATTCGATTGCAAATACCACATCCTCCTTCATGCGATCGCAGCGGCACAGGATCAAGGTCAATGCGGTTTTTCCGCAGCCGGAGGGCAGTTTTCGGACGATGCCGGCATGCCGGAGGCGGAACGATTTGCGCGATATTGCCTTATCCTGTTGCGCGCCCCCGGATCAGATCGTGGGACAAGCATGATGCAACCCGAATGAAGGAGAATGTCGTGGCCAAAGCATCCCAGTCCTCGCAGGCCGGAAAGGCCTTGCGAGCCAGCAAATCCAAGTCGCCGCGCAAGGTCGAAAGCGACGGAAGCACGCTCAATACGAGCGTCGACAGCGCGGCGCGGGAGAAAGTGGCGGAGGCGCTGACCCGGGCGGTTGCCGACAGCTACACGCTGTATGCCAAGACGCTGGGCGTGCATTGGAACGTGCAGGGGCCCAGCTTCTTCGGCCTGCATAAGCTGACCGACGCGCAGTATAACGAACTGCATCAGGCGGCCGACGCGCTGGCCGAACGTATCCGCGCGCTGGGCAAACTGGCGCCGACCGGCAACGAAACCTTCCGCGCCCTCACGGTGATCGAGAATGAGGCGCCCCACAAGCCGACCCCGGAGATGATCGCCGAACTGGCGCGCGACAACGAGACGGTGGCGCGGCGCATGAGCGAGTTCGCGGAACTGGCCGACACGGCGGGCGACCTGTTCAGCCACGACATGCTCGTCGCGCGCATCGGCGTGCATGAGGAGAATGCGTGGATGCTGCGGTCGAGCCTGGGCTGAATGCCGGCTGCGGCCTTGGTGGGGGAGTTGCCCGTACCTCGCAACCTCCCGAAACATATGTAGCAGAGCATCAAGGCGGAGCGGTTCCCGGGCACACGGCCGGCCAGCGCTCCGCCGACGGGCATGGGTACTGGCATCGGCATCGCAAGCCGGTGGGCCACGGAGATGCGCGGCCGTCATTTTGCCCTCTTGAGAATGATTCTCAAATCTGGCAGGGCGTGGCGTGCCGGACGACAGATGACTCGGGTATCGACGTCACCGTCCGGGCAGGAGCGCGCATGCTGGTTCCCTTTTTGGTGATGCTTCGGGAAGGGATCGAGGCCGCGCTCATCGTTGGGATCGTTGCCAGCTATCTGCATCATGCGCGGCGCAAGGATTTGATGCCGGCGATCTGGGTCGGCGTGCTGCTGGCCGGCGCCCTGTCGCTTTTCGTCGGCGCGGGCCTGCAACTGGTGGCCGCCGAATTCCCGCAAAGGCAACAGGAACTGTTCGAAGGGATCGTCGGGCTGGTGGCGGTCACCCTCCTTACCTCCATGGTGTTCTGGATGCGCCGGGCCGCAACGTCGATCAAGGGCGAACTCCATGCGTCGATCGACCAGGCGCTGGCACGGGAAAACGGACCGGCCTGGGCGTTGATTGGCATGGTCTTTCTCGCCGTTGCGCGGGAAGGGCTGGAATCGGTGTTCTTCCTGCTTGCCATTTTCCAGCAAAGCCGGGGATGGGAAGCGCCTGTCGGCGCGCTGGCCGGGATCGCCGTGTCGATCGGCATCGGCATCGGCCTCTATACCGGCGGCATCCGCCTCGACCTGCGGCGGTTCTTCCGCATCACCGGCGTCATCATCCTGCTGGTCGCGGCGGGCCTGCTCGCCGGCGCCCTGCGGAAATTCCACGAGGCGGGCCTGTGGAACGGCCTCCAGACGGTGGTGGTCGACCTTTCGGAGCTAGTGCCGATGGACAGCCCCATCGGGGCGGTGCTGTCGGGCCTGTTCGGCTATCAGGACGCGCCGGTGGCGGGTGAAGTGCTCGTCTATACGCTGTTCCTCCTCGTCACCCTGTTCTGTTTCTTTCGCCCTTCCGCGCCCTCGGCGCGCACCGCGATAAAGGCCGGCCGATGACACGCAGCACCCCTTCCCCGCGCACCATGCGCCTTGCCATCATCGCATCGGCCTTGCTGGTCGTGCTGGGGCTGCTCGCCTTCTGGTACGCGTCCGACCGCGCGGCGAAATCGCCCCGGCCGGCCAGCGATCATCAGGTAACCGTCACCATCCGCGGCAAGACCTGCGATCCGGGCGAGATCACCGTGCCCGCCGGCCGCACGACCTTCACGATCGTCAATGCGACCGATCGCGCGCTCGAATGGGAAATACTCGATGGCGTGATGGTGGTTGACGAGCGGGAGAATATTGCGCCCGGCCTCCGGCAGACCATGACCGTCAAGCTGACCCCCGGTGATTACGCCATCACCTGCGGCCTGCTCAACAATCCACGCGGCAGGTTGCATGTCACGCCCTCCGCGGAGTCCGACGCGGAAGCGGCGCGCCCTTCTCTTGTTGCCTATGTAGGCCCGCTCGCCGAATATCAGGCCTATCTGCTGACGGAGGCGGAAACGCTCGACGCGGCTGCACAGGCACTCGTCGCCGCGCTCAGGGCCGGACAGCTGGACAAGGCTCGCGCACTCTATGCGCCCGCCCATCAGGCCTATGTGCGGATCGAATCGGCAGCGCAGCTGTTCGGCGACCTGGAAGCACGGCTGAACGCGCCGGCCGACTATTTCGAGAAGAAGGAAGCCGATCCGGCCTTTCTGGGCTTCCGGCGCATACAGCGCGGACTGTCCGGTGACGGCGACACGCGGGAACTGGGCAGCGTGGGCGATCATCTGCTGACCGACATCGCGGCGCTCAAGGAACGGCTGGCTACGATGGACCTCATGCCCGAGCAGCTGGCCGGCCTGGCGGAGAAGCAGCTGCGCCGGCTGTCCGGCTCCCTCCAGGCTTCCACGCCGTACGATACCCCCGCCGACCTCCAGGCCGCCTTCGAAGGGACAGGCAAGATCGCCGACCTGCTTTCGCCCCTGCTTCTGCGGGCCGACCCGAAACTCGACGCCGCGCTGAAGGCCGACATCGCGGCCTATGACCGCGCACTCGCCCCGTTCCGCGTCGGCGAAGGGATCGGTCCGGCAGCGCTGGACGCGGCAGGACGCCGAAGCATGGCGAAGGTCATCGCGCAGCTGGCGCAGGATTTCGCGAACACCAACGCCGCCCTCGGGCTGACGTGAAGGCGGAACGATGACCGGCAAACCACCGCGCAACAATCAGCACCGGCCGTCGTCGCCGGATCGGCGCCGGCTGCTGGGCGCCGGCATCGCCCGCGCTGGCGGTCCTGCCGGCGGCCGCGCGGGCCCGGCCTGACGACAGCGCGGGCGATGCCGGCGCCCAGACGCACGGCGTCCATGTGGCCGACGCGCCGACGAGCAGCCATACGCAGGAACGGGTGCCGTTTCACGGGCGTCATCAGGCGGGCGTCACGACGCCGCGGCCGACCGCCGGCATGATCGCGGCGTTCCATGTGCTGGCGGAAACGGTCGATGATCTGGAACGGCTGTTCCATATCCTCACCGACCGGATCGCCTTCCTGACCATAGGCGGGCGCCAGCCCGATTTCGATCCCAGGCTGCCGCCCGCCGGGTCGGGCATATTGGGGCCGGTCGTCCAGCCCGACGCGCTGACGATCACGGTGTCGGTCGGGGCGTCGCTGTTTACCCCCGACCTTGGTCTGGCAGCGCTCAAGCCCCGCCATCTCAGCCAGATGGAGGCGCATCCCAACGACGCACTCGATCCGGCGCTGTGCCATGGCGACCTGTCGATCCAGTTCTGCGCGAACACGCCCGACACCAACATCCACGCCTTGCGTGACATCGTGAAAAACACGCCCGATCTGCTGGTCCTGTTCTGGAAGCAGGAGGGGACGGTGCCGCCAATCCCGGCGGTCCCCGGCCAGCCGGCGCAGAGCGCACGCAATTTCCTGGGCTTTCGCGACGGATCGGCCAATCCCGATTCCCGTGACGAAGGGCTGATGAACCGGATCGTGTGGGTACAGCCCGGCAAGGGTGAACCGGACTGGGCCGTCGGCGGGAGCTATCAGGCGGTGCGGATCATCCGCAATTTCGTCGAACGCTGGGATCGCACGCCGCTTGGCGAGCAGGAGGCGATCATGGGCCGCAGGAAGGCGAACGGCGCGCCCATGGACAGCGGGACCACCGAACATGACGTGCCCGATTACGGCCGCGATCCCCAGGGCGAAAAGACGCTGCTCGATGCCCATATTCGCCTTGCCAACCCCCGCACGGCGCAGAGCGAGGCCAATCTCATACTGCGGCGGGCATTCAACTATTCCAACGGCGTGACCCGGTCCGGGCAGCTTGACATGGGGCTGCTGTTCATCTGCTACCAGGCCGATCTGAACGCCGGTTTCGTCACGGTCCAGCGCCGGCTCGATGGCGAACCGCTTGAGGAATATATCAAGCCGGTCGGCGGCGGCTTCTTCTTCACCCTGCCCGGCGTGCGCGACGACCGGGACTGGATCGGCCGGTCGCTGATCGCCGCGCGCCGCCGCGCATGACCCTTTCCCCACCCCGATAGCCTGAGGATACCGATGTTCCCACTGTCCCGCCGCACCCTTGTCGCCGCCCTCGCCGCGACCGCGTTCCTGCCCGGCGTTGCCCTGGCGCAACCCGCGCCCTCACCGCTCCAGCTCGTCAGGCCGGTCGCGCAGTATAAGATTTATGTGACGCAAAATGCCGCCAGGCTGGTGACCGATACCCGCGCCTTCGTCGCCGCCGTGAAGGCGGGCAATATCGCGCAGGCCCAGCGGCTCTATGCTCCGACCCGCACCAGCTATGAGAAGATCGAGCCGGTAGCGGAACTGTTCAGCGACCTTGACGCGGCGATCGATTCGCGCGCCGACGACCATGAACTGCGGGAGAAGGACCCGGGGTTCGGCGGATTCCACCGGATCGAATATGCACTGTGGGTGGAAAAAAGCACGCGTGGCGTCGGCCGTGTCGCGGACAAGCTGCTGGCGGACGTACTGGCGTTGCAGACCCGGCTCGGCCGGCTGACTTTTCCGCCGGAAAAGGTGGTGGGCGGCGCGGCGGTGCTGATGGAGGAGGTGGCAGCCACCAAGATATCGGGCGAGGAAAATCGGTACAGCCGCACCGACCTCTATGACTTTCAGGCCAATTTCGAGGGCGCCTACAAGATTGTCACGCTGCTGCGGCCATTGACCGAACCGCGCGACCGGGCCTTCGCGGCCAAGACCGAGGCGAATTTCAAGACGGTGTTCGACACGCTCGCCAAATATCGCACGGCGGGCGGCGGTTTCATGTCCTATGAACAATTGTCTGAGCGGGACCGCAGGCTGCTGGCCGGCAAGGTCAATATTCTGGCGGAGGATCTTTCGCGCCTGCGCGGCATGCTGGGCCTGAACTAGTGACCCTAATCTGAAGTTCGTCACACTGTTCGGCTGGCGTTGCACAAACTTCGGAGTCATCAGGATCACCGTCAATTATATGATGCCCATGTGGTCGATCGAGAGGCAGACGATGGCGTGACGAAAATGGCGGTTTCTCGCGCCCCGAAGCCCGGCCTGCTTACGTCAGATGAGCATCGGAAGCGCGAAAAACCGCCATTTTCAGGCCGTCAGAGCGAACTGTCGATCCGTCCGAAGGGCCGTCAGGAGCAGCTCTCTTCCCCTTACCCGCCGCCGCACGGGGCAAAGGGCGCATCGGATCAGCGCGCCCCCGATGCGCGCCATGGCGGGTCATATATCGTCATCGCCCACCGGCCCGCCTTCGCCTTCCATCCGGTTGATGGCGCGCACGTCCTTTGCGGTGAAGCGCAGCCGGACGCCGATCCCGCCGCCGCTGTCTTCGGCGATGAACACCGCCCCGCCCTCCTCCAGCCGGTGGGCCAGGCGGCGTTTCGCATCGTCGTCGAGATGGCCGGTCCCACGCTCGAACGCGGCGATATCCTCCGCCGGCAGGCCGGACAGGCGTGCGATATGATCGAGCGGCCACTGCACCAGCGCGCGGGCGGCTCGGCATTGCGGACTGGTGATCGGCATGGTCGCTCTCCTGCGGGACATTCGCCAGATGCTTCGCCTATATCGATAAGGCGGGTCAAGCACCGACGGGCAGCCGAGGCCCGGCGGATGCCGGCCGATGGCGCGATCGGACCGCACAGGGCCGTTCGGACATCGCTTGCCGTGCAAGGCGCCAACCACTATCGGATGACCGACGGGAATGATGTCTCCCTAAAAACCGCGTTGTTGCTGATGACGTCTGCTTTCGCGCTTTGTGCGCCAAAAGGAGGTGTGCGTGGGCTTCTTTCTGGTTTTCATCGGATCGGGTATCGGCGGCATGGCGCGCCACGGGATCGGGGTGCTGGCACTGCGATGGCTGGGTCCGGGCTTTCCCTCGGCGACGCTCGCCATCAACATTATAGGGTCGTTTCTCATCGGTATTATTGCCGAATATTGGGCGATCCGATCCGGGCTTCCTCACCCTCTCCGCCTCTTCCTGACCACCGGCGTCATGGGCGGGTTCACGACTTTCTCGGCCTTTTCGCTGGACACGGCGTTGTTGTGGGAACGCGGCCAGCCCTGGCTGGCGGCACTCTATGTCACCGCGTCGGTGGCGCTATCCATCGGCGCCTTGTTCGGCGCGCTCTGGCTGGTCCGCGCGCTCAGCGCCAGGGGGGTGCTGTGACCCGCCCGCCCGCCTAATCGAAAAGACCATCCTGCGCGCCGGATGGCGGATTGAGACCCAGATGGGTCCAGCCCGGTCCGTTCAGGCACCGCCCGCGCGCCGTCCGGGCGATGAGGCCCAACTGGATCAGATAGGGTTCGATCACCTCCTCGACCGTGTCGCGCGGTTCGGACAGGCCGGCGGCCAGCGTCTCCACGCCCACCGGCCCGCCTTTATAGATGTCGGCGATCATCATGAGGTAACGCCGGTCCATCAGGTCGAGCCCAAGCTGGTCCACTTCCAGCCGGCCAAGCGCCGCGTCCGCGACGGCGCGGTCCACACTGTCCGCATTCGCCACGGCGGCGAAATCGCGGACGCGCCGCAATAGCCGCCCGGCGATACGCGGCGTGCCGCGCGAACGGCGCGCGATTTCCACCGCGCCATCGGGCGTGATGGTGAGCGCCAGCAGCCGCGCCGCGCGCCGCACCACCTGTTCCAGTTCGTCGATGGTGTAGAATTGCAGGCGGACCGGAATGCCGAACCGGTCGCGCAGCGGGGTGGTCAGCAACCCCTGCCGTGTGGTCGCGCCGACCAGCGTGAAAGGAGGCAAGTCGATGCGGACCGACCGGGCGGACGGCCCTTCGCCGATCATCAGGTCCAGCGCCCGATCCTCCATCGCGGGATAAAGCACCTCCTCCACCGCGGGATTGAGCCGGTGGATTTCGTCGACGAACAAGATATCGCCTTCGTCCAGATTGGTGAGCAGCGCCGCCAAATCCCCCGACTTGGCGATGACCGGGCCGGACGTCGCGCGGAACCCCACGCCCATCTCCTTCGCGACGATCTGGGCAAGGGTGGTCTTGCCCAGCCCCGGCGGGCCGAAAAACAGCACATGGTCCAGCGCCTCGCCCCGCGCCTTCGCCGCCTGGATGAAAATGCGCAGATTTTCGCGTGCGGCCTTCTGGCCGACGAACTCGTCCAGCGATTTAGGCCGCAACGCCGCATCTACATCCTCGGGCCGGCGCGCGGGCGTGATCAGACGATCGGGTTCGGTCATTTCGCCGCCTTGCGCAGGGCCAGCCGGACCAGCGCGTCAAGGCTGGCGTCGCTGCCAATCTCCGCCTCCGCCGCGGCGACCGCGGCGCCCGCCTCGCCGGGACGGAAGCCCAGATTCTGAAGCGCCGACACCGCATCCGCGCCATGGCTGCCGTCGGGCAGGGCGGCGGCGCCCGCCGCGACCGCGCCGCCGGCCGGCGCCACGCCGACCTTGTCCTTCAACTCGCGCACGATCCGTTCGGCCAGCTTGGGACCGACACCGTTCGCGCGCGCCACCATGGCCTTGTCCCCCAGCGTGACCGCCCGGTGCAATTCGGCCGGTTCCAGCGCGGACAGGATCGCCAGCGCCACGCGCGCGCCGACGCCCTGCACCCCCGTCAGCAATCTGAACCAGTCGCGCTCCTGCGCGCTGGCGAAGCC
The DNA here is from genome assembly GCA_050251675.1 of Sphingobium sp. GTDB lineage: Bacteria > Pseudomonadota > Alphaproteobacteria > Sphingomonadales > Sphingomonadaceae > Sphingobium. The sequence continues at coordinate 22,138 of JBFWMJ010000018.1, read as the reverse complement.
CATCAGGCGGATCGAATCCGCCGCCACCAGCATTTCGGTGTACACCGTCACCGCTTCGCCCACCGGCCCCAGCGCGGCGAGCGTGCGTGTGGAGGCGCCGACCATATAGCCGACGCCGCCGACATCGATGACCGCATGGTCCAGCCCGGTGCTGTCCAGCCGCCCCCTGAGTTTCGCGATCATATCCGCTGCCCTTTGGTCATGATCTGTTCTGTACGTACATGGCCCCGCGCGCGCCAGTCAAAAGATCGGCCCGTATCGATGCGGTGATGCGGGATGATCCGCGCGGCCGGAAAGGCTTGCGCGGGCGGGCATTCGGGGGTTCACTGACAGCCATGGCCCGCCTGCCCCTCTTCCCCTGGCGCTATGCCATGTTCCTGACGCTGCTGGCGGTCGCGGTCCCGCTGGCATGGGTCATGCCGTGGCACGAAGCGGCAATGGCGGGATTCGACGTTGCCGCGATCGCCTTCTTCCTGTCGATGACACCGCTGATCGGCGCCGCACCCGCGGACATGCGCCGCAGCGCGCAGGCAAATGACGCCAATCGCGAACTGATGCTGCTGCTGACCGCCATCGTGCTGCTGGTCGTGCTGGTCGCCGTGGGCGTTGCCGTGCGCCAGCGCGGCGGACCGGGGGCGCCGGTCGTCGCCCTGCTGCTGGCCACGCTTGCGCTGGCCTGGCTGTTTTCAAACCTCGTCTATGCCCTGCATTATGCGCACATCTTCTACCGGCCCGATAAAGCGGGCGGGGATCGCGGCGGCCTTGTCTTTCCCGGCACGCGAGAGCCGACCTATTGGGATTTCCTCTATTTCGCCTTCACCCTGGGCATGACCTTCCAGACGTCGGACGTGTCGATGGAAAGCGTGGCCGTGCGCAAGGTGGCTCTGGCGCATTGCCTCGCCGCGTTCGTGTTCAATCTGGGCATCATCGCCTTCACCATCAACGTGCTGGGTGGATGACGGCGATGTCTTCGCGAGGGGAGAGCGTGCGCCGGTGCCTTGCCGCCCGGACGCGCGCCTTCATTGCTTGCTTACCATTTTCGCCTACACACCGGCGCATGCCGCCCGTTTCTCCGCACCCTGCTTCCGGCGATCCCTGCCCGAAATCCGCCGTCAGCCATGGCGTCGGCCTCGCCGGTCTTGCCGGCCTTGCGCTGTGGACGCTGGTGGCGCGGCATTATGGGATGGACGGGCCATATGCCGGCATGACCGCGGTCATCGCCTGCGCCGTTCCGATGGTGCTGTGGTCGCTGGTCGTCGACCGGGTGCATCGCAACCCGTCGACCGGCATCGACTGGACCGGACCGGCGCGCCCGCTGCGCGACGTGCTCGACATCAGCATCCTCAAGATCGCGGGGCTGTGGGCGACATGGCTCGCCATCGCCATCTTCTATTGCATCGCCCGCTGGTATTGGGACGGTAATTACCGTTTTTCCATGGACCTGCTGATGGGCGCGGCACCATGGCTGCTGCTGCTGTCCGTGCCCTATGTGCTATGGCTGGACAGGCGGCTGGTCGAACCGCGCGACGCCAGCTACGCCTTTGGCCAATGGGTGATCGGCGGCAAGGCGGGCAGGCCGGATATGGAGGGGGTGGCCAATCACGCCCGCACCTGGGCGGTGAAGGGTTTTTTCCTCGCCTTCATGATCTCCATCGTGCCGGGCAATTTTGCCAGCGTCGTTCATTGGAGCCTGGCGCAGGCGCTGTCCGGCCCGGTGCCGCTCGCGGCCTTCCTGATCGCGGTCATGTTCATGGTCGACGTCTGTCTGGCCACGGTCGGCTATATGCTGACGATGAAACCGCTGGATTCGCATATCCGCACGGCCAACCCCCATCTGGGCGGCTGGGTGGCGGCGTTGATCTGTTACCCCCCCTTCGTGCTGATGGGCAGCGGCGGCCCGCTGGACTATCACCGGGGCGGGGCGGAATGGGATTACTGGACCGCCGGGTCGGCCATGCTGCAATGGGCGATGGGCGGCTGGCTGGTGCTGCTGACGGCCATCTATGCGTGGGCGACGGTTGCGTTCGGCATCCGCTTTTCCAACCTGACCGATCGCGGCATATTGACCCACGGCCCCTATCGCTGGACACGACATCCCGCCTATCTGGCGAAAAACCTGTTCTGGTGGTTTTCCGCGCTACCCTTCCTCGCCGTCTCGGGCAGCTTTACCGACATGGTACGCAACTGCGCCATGCTCGCCCTTACCAACGCGGTCTATTACTGGCGGGCGAAGACGGAGGAGAAGCATCTGTCCGCCAACCCCGATTATCGCGCCTATAGCGCCTGGATGGAACGCCACGGCCCCGTGCCGCGCCTGTTCGCCTGGATCACCGGCAGGCGCCGCCCGGACGATCAGGCGCCCGAACCGGCGCAACAGCGCAGCGCGTCAGCCGTCAGAAGCTTTCTTCGGCATAGACGCGACTGATATCGCCGCCCCATTCGCCATGATACCGCTCCAGCAGACGTTCGGCGTGCGTTTTGCCCGACGAAACCACCTCCTCCAGCGCGGACAGATAGCCCGTTTCATTGTCCCCCGCACCGTTCAGCCGACCGCGCGCGGCCAGCCCCGACCGGGCGATATCAAGCACCGGCCGCGCGATGTCGCGCAACGTCCGCCCCTTGCCGATCGGAGCGTCCAGTCCCAGTTTCGGCACCGAATCGCGCAACATCTGCCGGTCCTCCAGCGACCAGTCCTTCACCAGGTCCCAGGCGGCGTCGAGCGCGCCCTCATCGTAGAGGAGGCCGACCCACAACGCGGGAAGCGCGCAGATGCGGTTCCAAGGCCCGCCGTCGGAGCCGCGCATTTCCAGAAAGCTTTTGAGCCGCACTTCGGGGAAGGCGGTGGACAGATGGTCCTCCCAATCCTTTTCCGTCGGCTTCTCGCCCGGCAGCACGGCAAGTCGTCCGTCCAGAAAATCGCGGAAACTATGCCCTGCCGCATCGATATAGCGACCATCGCGATAGACGAAGTACATCGGCACATCGAGCGCATAGTCCGCATAGCGTTCATAGCCGAACCCGTCCTCGAACACGAAGGGCAGCATGCCGGTGCGCGCCGGGTCGGTGTCAGACCAGATATGGCTGCGGTAGGACAGATAGCCGTTCGGCCTGCCTTCGGTGAAGGGCGAGTTGGCGAACAGCGCGGTGCCGAGCGGTTGCAGGGCGAGACTGACGCGGAATTTGCGCACCATGTCCGCTTCGCTGCCATAGTCGAGATTGGTCTGGATGGTGCAGGTACGCAGCATCATGTCCAGCCCCAGCGACCCCACGCGCGGCATGTGCCGCAGCATGATGGCATATCGCCCCTTGGGCATGACCGGCAGGTCGTCGCGCGTCTTGTCCGGCCACATGCCCAGCCCCAAAAATCCCAGCCCCAGCATGTCGCCGACATATTTCACCTGTTCCAGATGGCGGCCGGTTTCCGCGCAGGTCTGGTGCAGGTTTTCGAGCGGCGCGCCCGACAGTTCCAGCTGGCCGGCCGGTTCCAGGCTGATCGTGCCGTCGGTCCCCGACAGGGCGATGATGTTCTCCCCCTCGAACACGGGGTTCCAGCCATAGCGGGTCAGGCCGATCAGCAGCGTGTGGATTCCACCCTTTTCTTCATAAGCGGGGGCATGATGATCACTGGTCGCATAGACGAATTTTTCATGCTCGGTGCCGATGCGCCAGCGCTCCTTGGGCTTGGCTCCCCTGGCGAAGGCGGCGATCAGCTGATCGCGGCTTTCGATGACGGGATCGTTCCCCTCTGAGTCGGTCCTGGTGCTCATGCCCTGCCCTTACTGTTTCCGTTCCGCCCGTCAAACGAGCGGTTTGACGCGTCACGCCCCGCTGCGGCTATAGACGCTGCATTCCAATTGCGAAATGAAACGTGAAAAAATTTGGCCGTCGAAGCGGGCGGGATCAGGACAGCGGCGATGCCCAGTCGCCGTTGATCGCCATCCATGCCGCGGTAGCGGCGATGGCGGCGGTTTCCGCGCGCAGGATTCTGGGGCCAAGCGACAGCGGGACGGCGGCGGGATGCGCGCGGATCGCCGCGCGTTCGGCCGGGTCGAAGCCGCCTTCCGGGCCGATCAGGAACGCGGCGGGGCCGGAATGGGCGCGCAGGGCGACGTCCAGCGGCGCGCCCCCTGTTTCATCGGCGAAAAAGAGGTGGCGAGCGTCGGGCCAGCCGTCCAGCAAAGCACCCAGCGTCACCATCTCGCCAAGGTCGGGCAGCGCGGTGCGCCCGCATTGTTCGGCCGCCTCGACCAGATGGGCACGCAGCCGGTCGGCGTTCAGCTTGTCCACCACCGCACGCCGGGTCCGTACCGGCAGCAGCCGGGCAACGCCCAGTTCGCATGCCTTTTCCGCGATCAGGTCGATGCGGCCCTTGCGGATCGGCGCGCAGCACAGCCAGAAATCGGGCACGGTTTCCGGCGGCCGGGTCTGCGCCACGCAATCCAGCATCAGGTCGCGCTTGCGCACGTCGCGCGCGCGCGCCGCCCATTCCCCCGACCGGCCGTCGAACAGCAGCACGATATCGTTCGGCTTCACCCGCATGACATGGATCAGATAATGGGCGGCATTGCCGTCCACCGGCACGGCGACGCCGTTGCCCAGCGGCGTTTCGACATACAGGCGCGGGGCGCTTTGCGGTGGCCAGGCGGGCGTGGCGGTCATGACGCGCCCCTCTTGCCGTGCGATGCCGCCGGTGTCGAGGGGGCGGCGTGCGGGGCGCCTGGCATGCCGGAGAGGCACGGCGCGTCGAAGAGGCTTTCCTCCGCCCCCTTCAGCCGATAAGCGGGAGCGTGATGACCGGCACGATCGTTCCCGACAGCGAAGCACGAGGGCTGGTCGCCCGGCTGCCCGCGACGCCGCGCGCGCTGGCGATGCTGGCGCGTTTCGACCGGCCGATTGGCTGGTGGCTGCTGTTCTGGCCCGGTGTCTGGGGTGTGGCGCTGGCGGGCGGCGCGGTGGACCGCTGGCCGCTGATCCTGTGGCTGCTGGTCGGCAGCATCGCCATGCGCGGGGCAGGGTGCGTGTTCAACGACATCGTCGACCGCGATCTGGATGCTCAGGTGGCGCGCACGGCCGCGCGGCCGCTGGCGAGCGGCGCGCTGTCGCTGCGGACCGCCTGGCTGTGGCTGGCGGGGCTTTGCCTTGTCGGCCTGATCGTGCTGCTTCAACTGAACGGGCGCGCGCAACTGGTCGCGCTCGCCTCGCTGGCGCTGGTGGCGGCCTATCCCTTCATGAAACGCATCACCGGCTGGCCGCAGCTGTGGCTGGGTCTGGTCTTCTCCTGGGCGGCACTGGTCGGATGGGTGGAGGTGGCGGGCGGACTGGGCGCGCCCGGCCTGCTGCTCTATGCCGGGTCGCTGTTCTGGGTGGTCGGCTATGACACCATCTATGCGTTGCAGGACCGGGAGGACGACGCGCTGATCGGCATCGGGTCGAGCGCGCTGTCGCTGGGCGCCTATGTACGGCCGGGGGTGGCGGGCTTTTACGGCGCGGCGCTGCTGCTGTGGGCGATGGCGATCTGGCATGTCCGGCCGCAGCCGATCGCGCTGCTGGCGCTGCTGCCGATGGCCGTGCATCTCCTCTGGCAGGTCGCGACGCTGCGGCAGGACGGCACCGACGCGCTGGTCAAATTCCGGTCCAATCGCTTCGCCGGGCTGCTGATGGCGCTGGCCTGTCTAGTGGTGGGCAGCGCGTGACGCCGCCGGAAGGCGCCACCCCGCCCCGGTCCGCCGCAATGATGAAGAGCAAGCGGCGGATCAAGCGGGTTGACCTCATGACCGGGCGCAGCGCGCCTTTGCGTGCAGTTCGGCATGGTTCAGCAGCAGGTCAAGGTCCGCGCGGCTGATATCGAATGTCTCCCCAAGGTCGACCAGCGCCTTGTCGATATCCTCGATATGCAGTCCGCTGGCGGCGACAGGGGCGGCGGGGGCCGCGCTGGCCGGCACGCCGGGACGGTGCGGATAGCTGTGCCGGGTGAAGCGGTGATAGGCCATTGCGCACAGCACGATGGCGACGCTGTTGATCCCGAACGGCGCGATGACGACGGCATAGCCGGCATCGGGGAACGCCGGAGCGATCACCGCCATGCCCAGCGCGGCCCCGCCGCCGGGCGGATGCAGACAGCGCAGCAGCGACATGACCAGTATCGCCAAGCCCACCGCAATCCCGCCCGCCAGCGCCGGTTCGGGGACCATATCCCCGACGGCAATGCCGATCATGGCGGACAGGGAGGTGCCGCCGATGACCGGCCAGGGCTGGGCCAGCGGGCTGGAGGGCACGACGAACAACAGAACCGCCGATGCGCCAACCGAGGCCGCCAGGATCGGCAGGCCCGCCGGTCCGAGCGCGGCGGCTTTACAAGCCAGATAGCTGAGCATGATGGCGAGCGCAGCGCCGCCGCATGCGATCAACCGTTGCAGGCCGGTCGCCCCGGCCAGCCGGGGGCGGAAAATCCAGCCCTCCACTCCCTTATCCATTGCCGTCCCTGTTCCCGCCGCCGCCCTGGCGCGCACCATGCGCGCCGGATGCCTTTGACAGGGCGGTGCGGGATGATCGACCCCGATTTTGCATGGGCCGGGTCAAGCATGGCTATCTTCCGCCCGCCCCGTCGCGCTATCCGGCCGCCAGCAAAGCCTCCGCGCCGCCCAGATTCACCGATACCAGCCGGCTGATGCCGCGTTCGACCATGGTCACGCCGAACAGGCGGTGCATGCGCGCCATGGTGACGGCATTATGCGTGACGATCAGATAACGGGTGCGGGTCTGCGCCACCATCGTGTCCAGCAGGTCGCAGAAACGCTCCACATTGGCGTCGTCCAGCGGCGCATCGACTTCGTCCAGCACGCAAATGGGCGCGGGATTGGTGAGGAACAGGCCGAAAATCAGCGCGACGGCCGTCAACGCCTGCTCGCCGCCCGACAACAGCGTCAGCGCGGCCAGACGCTTGCCCGGCGGCTGGGCCATGATTTCCAGCCCCGCGTCCAGCGGGTCGTCGCTGTCGATCAGTTGCAGATGCGCCTGGCCGCCATCGAACAGGGTGGTGAACAGCCGCCGGAAATGCCCGTCGACCGCCTCGAACGCCGCGAGCAGCCGCTGGCGTCCTTCCCGGTTGAGGCTGCCGATCGACCCGCGCAGGCTGTGGATGGCGTGGGTCAGTTCCTCGCTTTCGGCACGGCTGCGGGCCTGCGTCTCTTCCAGTTCGGCCAATTCCCGCGCCGCGACCAGATTGACCGGACCGATACGCTCACGCTCGGCGGACAGCCGGTCCAGTTCGGTCTGTTCATGCTGGGCTGCGCGGACATCGACGCTGGCAAAGCCCAGTCGCTCGGGCAACAGCGGCGGCGGACATTCGAAGCGCTCGCCCGACAGGCGACTGGTCTCGATCCGCCGTTCGTCGGCCGCGTCGGCACGGGCGGCGGCGCCGGCGCGCGCTTCCCGCGCGGCGGACAGCGTCTCGCCGGCATCGTGGGCGCGTCGTTCGGCGATCTTGAGCGCAGCGTCGGCTTCCGCCTCGGCCGCGCGGGCCGACTCCGCCGTCCGGGCGATCACGGCGCTGTCATCGGTCAGCGCAGTGATCGCCGCCGCCAGCGTGTCGGGCTGGCCTTCCATCCGCGCCTGTTCGGCCGCGACCTCCGCGCTTCGCGCCATCATGTCGGCGATGCGTCTGGCCGCTTCACCCGCGCGGGCGCGCCAGCTTTTTATGTCCCCCTCCGCAGCTACCTGACGCGCACGGTCGTCCGCCAGCGCGCGGTCGGCCAGCGCCTGCCCGGACTGCAATTGCGCGGCCAGCGTCCGCGCCTGCCCGCTTGCCTGCGACAACGCGTCCACGGCAAAGCGGGTATCCCGCCCGTCGGGCAGGGTGGCGCGCGCGGCCTGGGCCGCGTCATGTCCGGCGGCGGCATGCTGGCGAATGTCCCGCGCCTGACCGATCCGTTCCGCCAGATTTTCGCGCTGTCCCGCCAGACGCTCTATGGCCGTCGCCATCTCGTCCACGGCGCGCAGGGCCGCGCGCATCCGCGCATCCGCGCCGTTCAGATCGGCCCGGCCCGTCACCAGCGCCTGCGCCGCCGCCTGCTCGCGCGCGCGCGCCTGCGCCACCATGTCCTGTGCCGAATCCACCGCCGCCGCCGCCGCCGGACGCGCCGCGTCGATCGCGTCCAGCCGGTTGAGGCGGATCAACCGCTCGGCCGCCGCCGCCCCGCCCTGCGTCGCGACATAGCCGTCCCAGCGGCGCAGACGCCCATCGATCGTCACCAGCCGCTGCCCGACGGCGAGCGACTGCCCCTCGTCCCGGTCCGCGACCGCCACCTGCGCCAGCCGCCGGGCGAGCGCCACTGGCGCGGCGACATGGACGGCAAGCGCCGTGCAGCCGGGCGGCAACGGCGGGTCGCCCGACATCGGCGCCGCCCCCACCCAATGGCGTATGCCCGCTTCCCCTATCGGCGCTTCCAGATCATCGCCCAGCGCGGCGGCCAACGCCCGCTCATAACCGGGCGCGGCCTTCAGCTCGTCCAGCGCGCGCTTCCCGCCCTGCCTGCCGGTGTCGATCGCGCGGCGCAGGGCCGCCGTTTCACTGTCCAGCGCCGCCAGCGTCGCGCGGGCGGAAGCCAGCGCGGCTTCGCCATCGGCCCGTTCCCGACTGGCGGCGTCACGCGCGGCCTCCGCATCGGCGATCATATGTTCGGCGGCGTCGCGATCGGCGGCAGCAGCCTGATGCGCGTCCCGCGCCTGCGCCTGCCGCATTTCCAGCGGCGCGGCATCCGGCAGGGCGGCGGCGTCCGCCTCCAGCCGGCGCAGGTCCCGCTCCACCTGCTCCAGCCGGCCCTGCGCGGCGGTCAGGGCGGCATCGGCGATCCGCAATTCGGCCTGCTCGCTCGCCTGTTTGGCCAGCGCCCGCGCCAGATCGAGCTCCGCGTCGCGGGCCGCCGCTTCCGCCGCCGCGATTTGTTCGGACAGGGCGGGCCGCGCCGCCTGCGCCTGCGCGATACGGGCCTTGAGCGACGAAATGTCCGCGCCCAGCCGGGCGATTGCCTGCGCCGCGTCATTGGCCAGCGTGCCTTCCCGTTCCCGGTCCTCCTCCAGCCGCGCGCCCTGCCGGGCCAGATCCTCCTGCCGATGGATCGCGGCGGCATGTTCACCGCGCAACGCCGTCAGCCGGTGGGTGGCTTCCGTGGCGGCGTCGCGGGCGGCCTGTGCGGCAGCGCGGCGATCGGCCAGCGCATGGGCCGCGGCGGTCGCATGGGCGGCGGCGGCGGCCTGCGCCTCCTGCGCGGCGACGACGGCGGCCTGTGCCTGCGTCGCCTCGGCGCGCGCGGCCTGTGCGCCGACACTGGCTTCGCGCCAGCGGGCAAACAGCAGCCGCGCCTCGGCGGTGCGGATCTCAGTCGACAGCCGGGTGTAGCGTTCGGCCGCCTTCGCCTGACGCCGCAGCGACCCGGCACGCGCGTCCATATCGCCCAGTATCTCTTCCAGCCGCGCCAGATTGGCCTCCGCCGCGCGCAGCTTCTGCTCGGCATCCTTGCGCCGCACATGCAGCCCGGCGATGCCGGCCGCTTCCTCCAGCATCGCGCGGCGTTCCTGCGGCCGGGCGGCGATGACCGCGGCGATGCGGCCCTGACTGACCAGCGCGGGGCTATGCGCGCCGGTGGCGGCGTCGGCAAAGACCAGCGCGACGTCCTTCGCCCGCACGTCACGACCATTGGCGCGATAGGCGCTGCCCGCGCCCCGTTCTATACGCCGGGTCACTTCCAGTTCGCCATCGCCGCCGACGTCCACCGCCGGGAACAGTTCGCCCTGCTCCTGTACGGTCAGCAGCGAGACTTCGGCGAAATCGCGGCGCGGGCGGGACGCGGTGCCGGCGAAGATCACATCGTCCATGCCCGCGCCGCGCATCGACTTCGCACTCGATTCGCCCATCACCCAGCGAATCGCTTCGAGCAGATTGGATTTGCCGCACCCGTTGGGGCCGACAATGCCGGTCAGCCCCGGTTCGATCCGCAATTCGGTCGCATCGACGAAGCTTTTAAAGCCCGACAGTTTGAGACGACGGATCTGCATCAGCCAGCCGCGCGGACGCGCGGGAACGGGGGCCGGTGCCGGGGCGATGCGGCCTTAACGGCAGGCCGTCGCCGGCACCTCTCGCCCGTCCCCGCCAATCAGATGCCCGCTTCCTTGAGCTTGGCCTTCAGCGCCGACCAGTTCGCCGCATTGTCGACCAGCACGTCGTTCAGGAGGAAGGATGGCGTGCCGGTGATCTTGTACCGTGCGTTCGCGGCCTCCACCCCCTTGGCCAGCGAGTCGGCGGCGGCGGTGTCGGCCAGGCACTGTTTCGCCTGGTCTTCGGCAATACCGCGCTGCTTGGCGAAGTCCATGAGGCCGATCGCATTGGCAAGGCCGATGAAACGCTGATCCGGGGCGGCCGCCATCAACGCCTGATATTGCGGGTCGCTGAGTGCCTGCGCCTTTTCGAACATGGCGTTCTGGTTGCCGAAAAACTGGTCGGACAGCGGGTAGAAAATATCCTTGCCGCCGCAACGGGCAAGCAGGGTGGTGGTGATGTCGATCGGGTCGCGCACATAGTTGCGGAACTCGAAGCTCATCTTGCCGCTGTCGACGATGCCCTTGATCTCTTCCGAAGCCTCCTTCGAGAACTCGGCGCAATGGTTGCACGTATAGGACCCATATTCGACCAGCTTTACCCGCGCCTGCGGATTGCCCATGACGAAATGACCGTCAGGCGTTTCAGTGATGGTTTCCGACCAGACGGTGCCGGCCGGCGCCTCCACGGCGGCGATCGGTTCGCCGGTGGGCGACGCGGCCTCATTGCTCTTTCCGCAGGCGGCGAGCGACAGGCTGACGGCAAGCAGGGCCAGAACGGGGGTGGGGAGGATTTTCACGATGGGACAGGCTCCATTGCCGGAAGGAACATTTGCCGGGTTTCTTAAATCAGCGGGCGCCGCCGGGCAATGCGGCGCGCAACGCCGCCCAGTTCGCCCCCTGCACCAGCGTACCGTTGACAGTGAAGCCCGGGGTGCCGGTGATCCGCACCGTCCTGAACGCTTCCTCCGTCATCGCCAGCACCTGCTTCATCGCCTGCGGATCGTCGATGCAGCGGTCAAGCTGCGCATCGGCAAAGCCCCTGCCCCGCATCAGCGCATAGAGGCCGGTTTTCCGCCCGATGTCGCGCAGCGCCGCCTTCTCCTCCTCCGGCCTGACAGCGTCGCGGTCATAGGCGGTCAGCCGTTCCATCCATGCGGACTGGTTGGCGAACAGGGCCTCATGATTGCCGAAGAAGCGCCCGGGACCGCCGCACCGCGCCAGCAGGGCGGCGGTCAGGTCATATTTGTCGCGCACGGCATTGCGCACCTCCACGCTGAACGCCCCGCGCTTCACATAATCCGCCTTCAGCGGAGCCGACGCCTCGCTGACGAAATGCGCGCAATGGCTGCATGTATAGCTGACATATTCGACGATTTTCGTGCGGGCGGCGGCATTGCCCATCACATGTCCGCCGATGGGCGACACCGCGACGCGCGCGGTCCAGCCGGCACCGGGCGCCGCCAGCGCGGGCATCGAAAGCGCGGCCAGAAGCATGGCCGGCAGGGCGGCGAGGCGGGAATGAAACAGACGAGAATGCAACGGGCGGGATTTCATCAGGTGCGTGATCATGGTCTTGGGTCCTTGGTCCGCATGTCCGGCCGGGAAGGAGGGAGCGTTCAGCCGATTTTGGGCAGGCCGCGCGAATTGGCAAGCCCCCGCGCGAGCGATTCAAGCACGGCGCGCAATTCGGGATCGCCGATTTCCCGTAGCGAATCGCCCAGTTCGACCGGCAGGGATGCGGGGGGCGTCGATTCGGCCGGGCGCGGCCGGGGCGGCCGGCTGGTTCCGGCGGCACCGATCTCCCCCTGCCGCATCGCCACTTTCGCGACGGCGGCATAGCCGAAAAAGCGGTTCACCCGGTCGATAATGTCGGGCAACACATGCTGGAACATCGGCGCATGGCCGCTTAGCACGGTCAGTTGCAGGGTTCCGCCAGCCTTTTTGCCGGCTGGAAAGCGGATCGAATCAGGTGCGGAGATCGCCGCATGGTGCGGGCCGACAATGTCCGCCCAGCGCGTGACGATGCTGGACTGGACGAATCCGAACCTGCGGAACGCGGCCTGTCCGATATGGGGCATAAGGTCGGCGATCGCGCGCGGTCCCCCCGCGCGCCGGGCGACGGAGTCCCGCCCCACGTCCGGTTTGCCGCCCCTTCCCGCGCCCCTGCCGGTCGATTTGCGCGTGATGGGGCGTTCCGTCATGACCGGCTTAATGGCATAGGGCGCCCATGCCCGTCGAGATGCAGCCGGACAAAATCGCCAAAAGCCTGCTGGCGCATTATGACATCCATGCCCGGCGCCTTCCCTGGCGGGCGCCGCCGGGCAGCAATGCGTCCGACCCGTATCGGATATGGCTGTCCGAAGTGATGCTGCAACAGACGACGGTCGCCGCCGTCATTCCCTATTTCGACCATTTCACGACCCGCTGGCCCACCGTGTCGGCACTGGCGGCCGCCGATGACGCCGACGTCATGGCCGCCTGGGCCGGGCTTGGCTATTATGCGCGGGCGCGCAATCTGCTGGCGTGCGCGCGGGCGGTGGTGGATCGTCATGACGGCCGGTTCCCCGACAGCGAAGAGGCGCTGCGCGCCCTGCCCGGCGTGGGCGCCTACACCGCCGCGGCGGTCGCGGCCATCGCCTTCGGCCGCCGGGCGGTGGTGGTCGACGCCAATGTGGAACGGGTCGTCGCGCGGCTGTTTACGATCGCGACGCCCCTGCCGGCCGCGCGCCCGGCGATCCGCGCCGCCACCGACCGGATCACGCCGGACGCCAGGGCGGGCGACTTCGCGCAGGCGATGATGGATCTGGGCGCGACCATCTGCACCGCCCGCAATCCCGCCTGTATCCTTTGCCCGCTGCGCGGGGGATGCGCGGCCTGCCGCACCGCCGACCCCGCCGCATTTCCGGTCAAGGCCGCGAAGAAAGCGAAACCCCATCGAACCGGCGAGGGCTGGTGGATCGAACGGGGGGGGCGGGTCTGGCTGGAACGGCGGCCTGACCGGGGGTTGCTGGGCGGCATGCGCGGGTTGCCGACGTCGGACTGGACCGCGCAGGAAAGGGCCGACCCGCCGGTCACCGCCCCTTGGCATACGCTGGCTGATCCGGTGACGCATATATTCACGCATTTTTCGCTGGCGCTGACGCTCCATCATGCCGAATGGACCGGGGCCGGCGACCCGCCGGGGATCGGCGAATGGTGGCCGGTCGACCGGATCGGGGACGCCGGGCTGCCCACCTTGTTCCGCCGCGCCGCTCAGGCGGTGCTGAAGGACAGAATGCAAAAGGTCGGAACCCGGAAATGCGGGGCCGCAGGAAAGGAAGATCATGACGCCATCTGATCATGCGAGAATGCCGGGATTTGTGGGCGGGACGCTCGATCGCGCCGACCATGTGCGCACCAATCCCGCCATATTGGCGCAGGCGTTCCGTTTTCCCCGGGCGTGCCGGCTGGTGCTCGATGGCCTTGACCCGGTCATGGAGGGCGCGATGCTGGCGACCGAACCGCTGCCGGCCGACGCGCGGATCGAGGATCATGTGCTGCTGGGCGTGGACGATGACCGCCCGATCTTCGCCGCGCTGTCGCCCGACGTGCCGCACGCCGCCGGCGCGATGCAGGCGGTGTGGGCGATGGCGCCGCTGCTGGCGCCGGACCAACTGGCGCTGTACGGCGGTGCGCGCAGCCTGATCGACTGGCATGCCCGCCACCGTTTCTGTTCGGCCTGCGGCAACGGCACCACGCCGCACAAGGCCGGCTGGTCGCGCCGCTGCGACATGTGCAAAGCGGAACATTTCCCACGCGTCGACCCGGTGACGATCATGCTGGCCGAACAGGGCGGACGGGTGCTGCTGGGGCGCCAGCCCGGCTTCGCCCCCGGCCGCTATTCGGCGCTGGCCGGTTTCGTCGAACCGGGCGAGACGGTCGAGGAAGCGGTCGCGCGCGAATTGTGGGAGGAAGCGGGCATCACCGTCCATTCGGTGCGCTATGTCATGAGCCAGCCCTGGCCCTTCCCCTCCTCGCTGATGCTCGCCTGCATGGCGCAGACGGACGACGACACGCTGACGCTGGACGAAACGGAAATCGAACATGCCTTCTGGTGCGACGCCGCCGGCGTGCGCGCCGCGCTTGCGGGGGATGCGGGCGCACCGTTCGTCGCGCCGCCGGACATGGCCATCGCCTCCCACCTCCTCCGCCACTGGCTCGATTCCCTCTGAGGACGTGGGCGCCGCCGGCCGGTGCAGCCCGATTGCGCGCCGGGCGGCAAGCGCGTAAGGCTGGCCTGTTCCTGCAATCACACGAGATGCTGCCCCTTTCATGCTCAGCCTAGAAGAAGCCCAGTCGCGCGCGGAAGCATTAGTCAGGACTGCGCGCAAGGCGGGCGCGGATGCGGCCGACGTGCTCTATGCCGGCACCGCATCGACCAATGTGTCGGTGCGCCTCGGCACGCTGGAGGATGTCGAGCGTTCGGAAGGGGAGGAGATCGGCCTGCGCCTGTTCGTCGGCCGGCGGTCGGCGACCATCTCCGCGTCCGACATGAACCCGGCGACACTGGACGGGCTGGTCGACCGGTGCATCGCCATGGCCAGACAGGCGCCGGAAGATGCCTATGCCGGGCTCGCGCCCGAAGACCGGCTGCTGCGCGGACGCCCGCCCGCGCTCGACCTGACGGATGGCGAGGATCCTGATCCCGCCGCGCTCCGGGAACGTGCGCTGGTGGTGGAGGAAGCGGCGCGGGCCGTCCCGGGCATCACCAACAGCGAAGGGGGCGGCGCGGCCAGCGGGTACAGCCAGGTCGCGCTGTCCACCAGCCATGGCTTCAGCGGCGCCTATGCCGGCACCACCCATTCGACCTGGGCCAGTGTGCTGGCAGGCACGGGCGCGGGCATGCAGCGCGACCATGCCAGCGACAGCGTCCGCCATCTGAAGGAACTGGACGACGCCGAGGCGATCGGCATGCGCGCCGGGCAGCGGGCGGTGGCGCGGCTGAACCCGATCAGGGTCGACAGCGGCGTGATGCCGATCATCTTCGATCCCCGCGTCGGGTCCAGCCTGGTCGGGCATCTGATCGCCGGCATGGTCGGCCCGGCCATCGCACGTCGGTCCAGCTTCCTGCTCGACAGCCTTGGATCGGCGCTGTTCGACACGGGCGTGACCATCATCGACGACCCGTTGCGGCTGCGCGGCCTGCGATCGCGGCCGTTCGACGGCGAAGGCCTGCCCACCGGCCGCCGGGCATTGATCGACGCAGGCGTGCTGACCGGCTGGCTGCTCGACAGCGCGTCGGCGCGTCAGCTGGGACTGGAGCCGACGGGACATGCCAGCCGCGGCGGCGGCGGATCGCCCGGCGCGGGTGTCAGCAACGTCCACATGGAACCGGGCACCGTGTCGGTCGGCGACCTTATGGCGGACGTAGCGCGCGGCATTTATGTCACCGAACTCATCGGCATGGGGGTAAACGGTGTGACCGGCGACTATAGCCGGGGGGCATCGGGCTTCCTGATCGAACAGGGCGCGGTGACGCAGGCGGTGTCTGAAATCACCATCGCGGGCAACCTTACGGACATGTTCCGCGCGCTGGTGCCGGCAAGCGACCTGTCGTTCGACTATGCCGTCAACGTGCCGACGCTGCGTATCGACGGGATGACTGTTGCCGGCGGCTGACCCCCTGTTGCCCGGCGTGGCGGCGGTCGTATCGGAAGCGGCCGACCGGGCGCTGACCTTGTGGGCCGACGGCGATACGCGCGTGCGTCAATGGGAAAAAACGCCGGGGCATCCGGTATGCGAGGCGGATCTGGAGATCGACGCCCTGCTGCGGGAACGGTTGCGCGCGATCGACCCCGATGCCGGCTGGCTGTCGGAAGAAACGGCCGACACCGTCGACCGGCTGACGACACCGCGCGTCTGGGTGGTCGATCCGATCGACGGAACCCGGGATTATCTGCGCGGCCACCCCGGATGGGCGGTATCGGTCGCGCTGGTCGAACATGGCGCCGTGCGGCTGGGCGTGCTGGCGGCGCCGGCGCGGCACGAACTGTGGATGGCGCGGGCCGGCGCGGGTGCGACGCGTAATGGCGTGCCGTTGCGGGCCGGGGCGCGGACGGTGTTGCCCGGCGCGCGCGTGCCCGCCGATCAATTGCCCCGCGTCGACCATGATCTGGTCACCGTGGACAAACCCAACAGCATCGCCCTGCGCATGGCGATGGTCGCCGCGGACGAGGCCGATCTGGTCGCGACGGTACGCTGGGGCAATGAATGGGATGTGGCGGCGGCGGGGCTGATCGCGCAGGAAGCGGGCGCGGTCGTCACCGATGCGCTGGGCGCGCGCCTGTCCTATAACCGCCCGGACCCCACGGCGTTCGGCCTGCTATGCTGCACGGCGGGCATCCATGCGGCCGCGATCGCCCGGCTGGCACCCCGTACGCGCGACATATTGGGGCGCGAAGGATAGGGCGCCCTTTGCCCCGGCGTTACAGCTTGCCGTAAACCGCTTCGTACCCGGCGATGTCGCCCGCGGCCAGATATCGCGCCTGGTCGACCCACTTGTCGCGAACCGGCCGTCCCCTGAACGCGCCGAGCCGGCTGTCGATGGCGGCGATGTCGGCATCGCTCCAGGCCGCGATCTGCGCGTAGCGGGTGACGCCCAGTTCGATCAGCAGCACGTTCAGTTTCGGACCGACGCCTTTCAGCTTCAACAGGTCGTCGGCGGTCTCCGCCGTGGCGGCCGGCGCCGTTACCGCCGGCGAAGACGGCACGGGCGCGGTCGGCGGCGCGGCCGGCGTTTCGAGCGGCGTTTCAGGCTCGACCAGCGCCAGAGGGTCTGAGGGCATGTCCACGGCCGGAGGCTGATGCGCGGCCGACATCGGTTCCACGACCCGCGCGGATGGCGCCTCCTGAAGCGACCCGGTCTGATGCGACCCGACTTCGTCGGGCGCTGCGTCGGCCGATGCGCGACGGCCCGACAGCAGGAAGATAAGGGCGATCACGACCAGCAGCCCGGCCAGCAACCACAGGCCATAGTCGATGAAAAATTCCTGCATCGCTGCTCCTCTCCTCCGTCCCCGACCGGCCCGTTCGGATGCTATGTAAGCGCGCGGCCGCCCGCACCGCAAGGGCGCGCAGACCTCAAGGATTTTATCCTAGCCGGACCGGCTGGCGGCCTCGCGCGCCACTTCCCGCCAGCCGATGTCGCGGCGGCAGAAGCCGCCGGGAAAATGGATCGCGTCGACGGCGGCATAGGCGGCGGCCTGCGCGCCGCTCACGGACGGGCCAGTCGCGGTGACGTTAAGCACCCGGCCGCCATTGGCGACGATCGCCGCGCCGCGCTGCGCCGTGCCGGCATGGAACACCAGCGCGCCGGTTGCGTCGGCCCGGTCGATGCCCTCGATCACGCCGCCCTTTTCAGGCGTGCCGGGATAGCCGCTGGCCGCCATCACCACGGTCAGCGCGACCCGGTCGGCCAGGGTCACGGCCCCATGGTCCGCCAGCCGCCCCTGCGCGACGGCGAGCAGCAGGTCGACAAGGTCGCCGTCGAACCGCATCATCAGCACCTGGCATTCCGGGTCACCGAAGCGGGCATTATATTCGATCAGCCGGGGCCCGTCTTCGGTCAGCATCAGCCCGGCATACAGCACGCCCGAATAAGGGGTGCCGTCCGCCGCCATCGTGTCGACCGTGGGGCGGATGATCTTTTCCATCACCTCCGCCTCCAGCGCGGGCGTCAACACGCGCGCCGGGCTGTACGCGCCCATGCCGCCGGTATTGGGCCCGGTGTCGCCGTCGCCCACGCGCTTGTGGTCCTGCGCCGAACCGAACGGCACGATCGCCTTGCCGTCGGTGAGGGCGAAGAAACTCGCTTCCTCGCCGGTCATGAATTCCTCGATCACCACCTCTTCACCGGCGGCGCCGAACGCGCCGGAAAACAGGCTGTCGATCGCGGCTTCCGCTTCGCCGCGCGTCTGGGCGATGATGACGCCCTTGCCCGCCGCCAGACCGTCGGCCTTGATGACCACGGGCAACGCGAAATCGTCCAGCGCCGCCAGCGCGGCCCCCTTGCTGGTCGCGCGTTCATAGGCGGCGGTCGGAATACCCGCCCGCTTGCACAGATCCTTGGTGAAACCCTTGGACCCTTCCAGCCGGGCGGCCTTGCGGTCGGGACCGAACACGGCGACGCCCATAGTACGCAGATTGTCCGCCAGCCCGTCGACCAGCGGCGCTTCCGGCCCGATGACCGTCAGCCCGATGGAATGGCGGATACAGAAATCCAGCACAGCGCGATGATCGGTCGCGTCGAGGTCGACCAGCGTCGCATGCTGCGCTATGCCGGGATTGCCGGGCGCGGCATAGAGGGTGTCGAGCCGCGGCGATTGCGCCAGCTTCCACGCCAGCGCATGTTCGCGGCCGCCACCGCCCAGCAAAAGGATATTCATTTCGGCCATGCCCCCCGATTTTGGAACGGATGCAGTAGATGGATCGGGCCGTCTGTTAGCCGAGGAACGGGCCGGGGACAACGCGGCCCCGCTCACCGTCAGCGAATTGTCCGCCGCGCTTAAGCGTACGGTCGAGGGCCGCTTCGGTCATGTCCGCCTGCGCGGCGAGATTTCCGGGTTTAAGCGCGCGGCGTCCGGGCATGTCTATCTGTGCCTGAAGGACGACAATGCCCTGATCGACGGCGTCATGTGGAAAGGCAGCGCGGCCCGGCTGGCCTTTGCCGCGCAGGACGGGGTGGAGGTGGTCGCGACCGGCAAGCTGACCACCTATCCGGGGCGGTCCAAATATCAGATTGTGATCGACCGGATGGAACTGGCGGGCGAAGGCGCGCTGATGGCGCTGCTCGAAAAGCTGAAGGCCAGGCTGTCCGCCGAAGGGCTGTTCGATCCGGCGCGCAAGCGGCCCCTCCCGTTCCTGCCGCGCACCATCGGCGTCGTCACATCGCCGACCGGCGCCGTCATCCGCGACATATTGCATCGCCTGGCCGATCGGTGCCCGACCGACGTGCTGCTGTGGCCGGTGCTGGTGCAGGGCGAAGGGGCGGCGACGCAGATCGCGCGGGCGGTGCGCGGATTTTCGGCGATAGCGCACGACGGCCCGCTGCCCCGGCCGGATGTGGTGATCGTCGCGCGCGGCGGCGGATCGATCGAGGATCTGTGGAGCTTCAACGAGGAAAGCGTCGTGCGCGCGGTCGCCGAATCCTCGATCCCCGTCATATCCGCCGTCGGCCATGAAACCGACACCACGCTGTGCGATCATGCCGCCGACCGCCGCGCGCCCACGCCGACCGCTGCTGCGGAACTGGCGGTGCCGGTGCGGGCGGAACTGATCGCGACGCTGGTCGACATGGGACTGCGTTCCGGGCGCGCCGTCCGCCGTGGCGTCGGTCAGGCGCGCGAACGGCTGGACATGCAGATGCGGCTGATGCCGGCGCGCGACATGCTGCTAAGCCCCCAGCGCCAGCGGCTCGACCAGTTGTCCGATGGCCTGGCCGGCGGGCTGCGTCATCGTGTCGCGGCGGCTCGCATCCATCTGGGGCAGGTGGGCGGGGCATTGCGCCCGGCCCTGCTGCGCCAACAATTGCTGCGCGCCACCGACCGGCTCGACCGGCTGGCGCTGCGGCCCGACTATCTTGCCCGCCTGCATGCCGACCGGGCGACCGCGCTCGACCGGATGGCGCGGCTGTTCGTTTCGCTCGATCCCGACCGGCCGTTGCAGCGCGGCTTCGCCCGCGTGATGGCAGGACCCGCGCTGATCGCCGATACCGCCGGCGCCCGCGCCGCCGGGGCGGTGACGCTGCATTTCGCGGACGGGGCAGTCGGTGCCCGGGTGGAAGAGGCGCCCGGCGCGCCCGTTGAAAAGCCGGCGGTCGCCCCACGGCCCGCCCCCGTGCCGGAACGCCCCGCGCGCCCGCGCACGGCAGGGGAGGATAGCCGGCAACAGGACCTGTTTTCCTGACACATGGCCTGATAAGCCCTCTATCCAGATCAGAAAGATATGCCGCCCATGTTGATGACCCATCGCGACCGCCCCGCCCGGCTTCATTATATGCCCTATCGTTTCCGCGTGTTGCAGGCCGGCGACCATGTGCTGTGCGCGGTGACGGGCCAGCGGATCGCGCTTGACGACCTGTGTTACTGGAGCATCGCGCGGCAGGAACCCTATGCCAGCGCCGAGATATCGGCGCAGGCGGAATTACAGGCCCGCAGCGGCGCATGACCCTCTGGCGCGCGGCGACGCTGATCCTGCTCGGCGGGGTGCAGCCATGTCTTGCCACGCCCGTGTCCGCGCCCGTGGCGGCGCCGGACGCCCGCCCCGCTTTCATGCTGTCGGGGCCGATGACGCAGGGGGGCGTGGTCATCGGCGTCGCGCCGCCCGCCACGGTCGACCTGCGCCTCGATGGGCAGCCGGTGCCGGTTGCCGCCGACCGCCGTTTCGTCATCGCTTTCGACCGGGATGCGGGACCGCAGGCGCGTCTTGCCGCGCGGCTGGCGGACGGGCGCGTTGTCGAGCAACAGCTCGCCGTCGCGCCGCGCGCCTGGCGGATCGAGCGAATCAATGCGCCGATACGGCCGGGCGGTCCCAGCGAAGCGTTCCTCGCCCTGCGTCGGCCGGAACTGGAGCAGATCGCCGCGGCACGCGCCATGACCACCGATGCGGCCGGCTGGCGGCAACGGTTCATCTGGCCAACTACCGGGCGCATATCGGGCCTGTTCGGCGCGCAGCGCGTCTATCGGGGAACGCCCGGCGCCTATCATGGCGGCGTCGACGTGGCGGCAGGCACGGGCGCGCCCGTGGTCGCACCGGCCGACGGCGTCGTCATCCTGGCGGCCGATCGTCCCTTCACGCTGGAAGGGCATCTGCTGATGATCGACCATGGCAATGGTCTCAACAGCGCGTTCCTGCACCTGTCGCGAATCGACGTGCGCGTGGGCGACCCTGTGGCGCAAGGGCAACGCGTCGGTGCCGTAGGGGCAACCGGCCGGGCGACCGGCCCGCACCTCCACTGGGGGATGAAGTGGCGCGACGCCCGGATCGACCCCCTGCTCGTCGCCGGGCCGATGCCCGCGGGATTACCTCGGAAATAAGCCGCTACAGCGCAGAAAACCGTAATTTGTTCCACGAAGTCGGCGTCGGGCAACAGCTTGTTGTCACGGCGGAGGGCGGCTCGACATATAATTACAGTGACTTGCCCGCCGATCATTTCTTTTTTGTTGCAAATTTGATACAATGGATATGCAAATCGGTTCAGTCCGGTGAGGCTCCTCCTTTACACAGGATGAACAGCCAAGCAGATTGAGCATCATGCAGGGACGGCTTTTGCTGTCGGGCTTTGTTGCCGTCCCGGCAGATGCAAACAGCGGACAGGTCCGCCTGTCCACTCCAGAGCAAGGGACTGGACTGTGAACCACATCACCAAGACAATGGCGCGCTATGGCGCGGCTACCTCCATCATGTCGATCGCACTGATGACGGCCATGCCGGCATCCGCGCAGTCTGAAACGCGGGATGCCGCATCGGACGCCGCCTATGACGACAGTGTCATCATCGTTACCGGATCGCGTATCGTCCGCCCGGATCTGGAAGCGAGCAGCCCGGTAACGACGCTCAGCCCGGAACAGTTCAAGCAGAGCAATTCTGCCACCGTGGAAAAACTGCTGGCGCAAAATCCGCAGTTCGTGCCCGCCATCGCTCCGACCGTGAACAATGGCAATCCCGGCGCCGCGACGATCGACCTGCGTGGCCTGGGCGACAAGCGGACGCTGGTTCTGGTGAACGGCAAGCGCCAAGTTTCCTATGATTCCCAGGGCGCGGTCGACCTCAACGCCATTCCGGTTGCGCTCATCAAGCGGGTCGACGTGCTGACCGGCGGTGCGTCGGCGGTCTATGGTTCGGACGCCGTCGCGGGCGTCGTCAATTTCATCCTGGACGACCGTTTCACCGGGCTTCAGGCGGATGCTTCAAGCCAGATCACCTCGCGCGGCGACGGGCAGGTATATGATCTGTCGCTGACCGGCGGCCTGGAATTTGGCGGCGGACGGGGTAATATCGTCCTGTC
>JBFWMJ010000017.1:0-37165 GCA_050251675.1 Sphingobium sp. | reverse complement strand
GCACGATGACCCAGTGCATCAGCGAAAACGAACCCATGACTCAATACTCCTGAAAGGAGGCCTGTTTAAGCCTCTTCCCATCTTTTTCCAGAACGGATTGGACATCCATCCCCTCCAGCGCCAAATCCACCGGGTCCAGAAGGCCCGCGGCGCGCAGGTCGTCCATCCCCGGCAGGTCGCGTCGGCTGCTAAGCCCGAAATGTGACAGGAACTCTACGGTCGTCGCATAGAGCAGCGGACGGCCGGGCACCTCGCGCCGGCCGGCGGGCCGGACCCAGCCCGCTTCCATCAGCACGTCCAGCGTGCCCCTGGCCACCTGCACGCCGCGAATGGCCTCTATCTCGGCGCGGCTGACCGGCTCATGATAAGCGATGATGGCCAGCGTTTCCATGGCTGCCCGCGACAGCTTACGCGGTTCATCGCGTTCCCGTCGCAGGATGTGCGCCAGGTCGGCCGCTGTCTGGAAATGCCAGCGGCCGCCGCGCTCCACCAGATTGATGCCCCGCCCCGCATAGTCGGCGCGCAAGGCCGCCAACGCCGCAGGCAGGTCCCCCGCCTCCCCCACATGCAGGCGCAGGTCCACGAGGCTGAGCGGCGCCTCCGCGACAAACAGCGCGGCCTCGACCGCGCGCCGGAAATCGTCAGGCTCCATGCTCATTCCGGCCTGTCCTGTCCCACAGCCGCGGCGCGCAGGTAAAGCGGCTCGAAAACCCCGTCCTGGCGGATGTCGACCCGTCCTTGCCGCGCCAGTTCCAGCGTCGCGACGAAGCTGCTGGCCAGCGCCGATCGGGCCAGCGCGCCATCCTGCCCGGCCGGCAGGAAAGCGCGCAATTCGGTCCAGTCGATCGCCGCGCCGATCAGCGCGCCGATCCGGTGGATCGCCTCATCCAGCGTGACGACGGGACGGGTCGCGACGACATGCACCACCGGGCGCGTCCGGGCGCGCACCTGCCCATATGCCCGGATCAGGTCGAACAGATCGCCGTTCCATCGCGCCCTGCGGACCAGCCGCAACCCTTCAGGCGCAGCGCGAAGAAAAACGTCGCGCCCGATCCGGTCGCGCGCCATCAGCCGCGCGCCCGCCTCCCGCATCGCGTGAAGCCGTTGCAGGCGCAGTTGCAGGCGCAGCGCCAGTTCCGCCGGATCGGGATCGGGCTGCGCCTCGCGCGGCAGCAGCAAGGCCGATTTGAGATAGGCCAGCCACGCCGCCATCACCAGATAATCCGCCGCCAGTTCCAGCCGCAGCGCGCGCGTGTCGTTGATGAACGCGAGATATTGTTCGGTCAGCGCCAATATGGAGATTTCACGCAGATCGACCTTCTGCGCGCGGGCCAGCGCCAGCAGCACGTCCAGCGGCCCTTCCCAGCCGTCCAGGCTGATGGTCAGCCGGTCGGGCGCCGGCGGATCGGGGCGGTGGAACATATCCTGCGTCCCCACAGGCGCAGCGACCGGCCCGGCCCCCGGCACCGTCAAGCCGGGGCCAGCGCCAGCAGCGCGTCACGCGTGGCCAGCAAATCCTCGACCGCCATGGCGTCCGCCGGTCGCGCGACGGATGCCATTGCCCGGTCCAGCCGCGCCGCCGCCGCCGCGCCGATGTCGGGCAACGCCCTGGCGATACCGACCATATCGTCCATCCGTCCCCAGCAATTGAGGGCCAGATCGCATCCCGCCGCGACGACGCCGGCCGCCAGCGACGGAATGTCGCCGTCCAGCGCCTTCATGTCCAGATCGTCGGACATCAACAGCCCGTCAAAGCCGATACGCCCGCGAATGACCGTGTCGATGATCGACGCGGACAGGCTGGCGGGCAGGTCGGGGTCCCATTGGGTATAGACGACATGGGCGGTCATCCCGATCGGCGCATCCTTAAGCGCCTGAAACGGCGCCAGATCGATCGCCAGCGCAGCTTCGTCGGCAGTGACGATCGGCAGGGCATGATGGCTGTCGACCAGCGCGCGGCCATGGCCGGGCATATGCTTGACGATGCCGACCACGCCGCCATCGGCCAGCCCGTCCAGCACCGCGCGGCCCAGCGCCGCGACCCGCAGCGGCTCCGCCCCCAATGTGCGGTCGCCCATGATGTCGCTCGCCCCGTCCTGCCGGACGTCCAGCAGCGGCAGGGCATCGACGGTGATGCCGACCTCCGCCAATGTGGCGGCAATGGCGCGGGCATTGGCCTTTGCGGCCGCGATCGCGCTGGACGGCGCAACGTCATAGAGCCGATCGAAAGCAGCGCCGGGCGGGAAAGCCGGCCAGACCGGCGCGCCCATGCGCGCGACACGCCCGCCCTCCTGATCGATCATCACCAGCAGGTCGTCGCGGCCGTGCAGCGCGCGCAGGCTGTCGGTCAATGCCCGCACCTGCGCCCGGTCGGCGATGTTCCGCCGGAAAAGAATATAGCCGGCCGGCTGCGCGTCCTTGAAAAAGGCGCGCTCATCGGCGGTGAGGGTTTCGCCGGACAGACCGAATATCGCTGGAATCATGCGGCGATGGTAATGCCCGGAGGCGGCCCTGTCGAAGGGTTGTTGAAAGCGCGCCGCGTCACATCCGCAGCGGCGCGCGCACGGATCAGTTCACGACCATGCAGTTTTCCCCGGCGACCTTGAGCCGGCCGCAGATGGTAGCCGCTTCGCCGCCCGCCGCCGCGCGCAGGCGATAGACGGTGGAGCCGCCGACCTGCGCCGATTCGACCGACATGCCCAGCGGCGCCAGATAGGCGAACCGCTTGGCCAGCTTCTTCCACGCATCCTGCGCGGTCGCCTGACTGCCATAGGCGCCAAGCTGGATGGTGCCGCTGGCACGCGGTTGCGTGACGGGGGCCGGCCCTGCGGCCTTTTCCCCGGTGCCGTCGGCGACCGGCGAACGCACGCTCTGCGCGGGTTTCGCGCCGGGGACGGGAGGCTTGGCGGCGGCCGGCCTCGTGCCGGTGATCGGCGCTTCGGGCACGCGGCTGGGGTCGATGCGCCCGTCGCGCGACACGCCCTCGCTGGCCGCGAAGCTCACATCATGTTCGCCATCGAACTTCCGCGCGTCGGCTTCATTGGCGGCGACCTTGTAATCGCCCGCGGGCGCCTCGATCAGCGTCCCCTGCCCGCCAAAGGCGCCGCCATTGCGGTTCTGCAACCACCAGATGCCACCGACGATGATGCCGATCAGGACGAGGCCGGCGAGGATCAGGCCCAGCAGGCGCAGGGGCGATATCCGCTCATCCTCCGCCTCATCCACGCCGGGTTCGAGCCAGGGAAGGCGATCCTCCTCGTCAAAGTCGAGTTCGCCCCGTGCATAATCGCCCATTACTCACACTCCGCTCGCGTCACTGCATCTCGGTCAGCGCCGCCACGCCCATCAGGGCAAGACCATTGCGGATAATCTGCCCTATTCCTCGACTTAAGAAAAGCCGTGCAGATGTCGTCCCCGGGTCGTCAGCCAGGATGACGCGCGCGCGCGGATTGTCGTTGCCCATATTCCACCAGCTATGGAAAGATGAAGCCAGATCATTGAGATAAAACGCGATTCTATGCGGTTCCCGCGCCAGTGCGGCGCCTTCGACCACGCGCGGGAACTGCGCGGCCAGCTTGACCAGCCCCAGTTCCTCAGTCCCAAGTCGGGACAGGTCGGGCGCGGGCAGGTCGATACCCGCCTCCTGCGCCCGCCGCCCCAGCGACGCGATACGCGCATGCGCATATTGGACGTAGAAGACCGGATTGTCCTTCGACGCCTCGACCACCTTGGCGAAGTCGAAGTCCATCTGCGCGTCGGCCTTGCGCGTCAGCATGGTGAACCGCACGACATCCTTGCCGACTTCCCGCACGACATCGGCGAGCGTCACGAAGTTGCCGGCGCGCTTGGACATCTTCACCGGCTCGCCCTCGCGCAGCAGACGGACCATCTGGATCAGCTTGACGTCGAAGCGGACGCGCCCTTCCGTCAGCGCGGCGACGGCCGCCTGGATGCGCTTAACCGTACCGGCATGGTCGGCGCCCCAGATATCGATCAACTGGTCGGCGGCCTGACTTTTCTGAAAATGATAGGCCATGTCGGCGCCGAAATAGGTCCAGCTGCCGTTCGACTTCCTGATCGGCCGGTCCTGATCGTCGCCGAAGCGGGTCGAGCGGAACAACGGCAATACGACCGGCTCCCAGTCCTCCGGCGTCTCGCCCTTGGGGGCTTCGAGCACGCCGTCATAGACCAGATCACGCGCGCGCAGCCATGCTTCGGCCTCGGCTGGCTTGCCAGCGGCCTGCAATGCCGCCTCCGACGCGAAAACATCATGATGGATGCCTAGCAGCGCCAGATCCGCGCGAATCATGTCCATCATCTTCGCCACGGCAAAGCCGCGGAACAGGGCGATCCATTCGCTTTCCGGCGCGACGGCAAACCGGTCGCCATGCTCGGCCGCCAGCGCCTGCCCCACGGGCACCAGATAATCGCCGGGATAGAGACCTTCGGGAATCCCCCCCACATCCTCGCCCAGCGCCTCGCGGTAACGCAAATGCACCGACCGCGCGAGCACGTCGACCTGACCGCCCGCATCGTTGATATAATATTCGCGGATCACCCGGTGGCCGGCATATTCCAGCAGGGTAGCGAGCGCATCGCCGACCACCGCCCCACGGCAATGGCCCATATGCATGGGACCGGTGGGATTGGCGGAGACATATTCGACATTGACGCTGACGCCGCGACCGATGGCGGACCGGCCATAGTCAGCCCCCTCCGCATCAATGACCGCCAGTTCGGCGCGCCACAGCGCGTCGGTCAGCCGCAGGTTGATGAACCCCGGCCCTGCGATCGCGGCGCTTTCCACCCCGTCGACCTGCCGCAAGCCCGCGACGATCCGCTCCGCCAGCGCGCGCGGATTGGTGCGGGCCGGCTTCGCCAGCACCATCGCGGCGTTGGTGGCCAGATCGCCATGCGCCGGGTCGCGCGGCGGTTCGACCGTGACGGCCTTGCGATCCAGACCGGCCGGCAGCGTGCCGTCGGCCTCCATCGCGTCAAGCACGGCGTTCAGATGAACGGAAAAACTGATGTAGAGGGACACGGAACGAACTTTCTTCAAGGCCCGCGGGCCGGGATCAGCGCGTGGCGTTGTAGCGCAGTTGATCCTGAGTCAGGTTGAACCCGACCATCAGTTCGAAACTGGTCCGCTGCAACGCCGCCCGCACATCGGGCTGGGCGAACGGATCAAGCGCCGCGTCCGCATCGCCGGCCTTGCGCTTCTGCGTGATCTTCTCCTGGATGTCGGGCGGCAGGGTGGCCGACGCCTTGTCGACATAGGAACTCGCCTTCGCGACGGTGCTGGCGCGATACTGGCCGGGCGCGAAATCCAGCGTCACCTGGCCGACCCGCTTTGCGACCACGGCATTGCCGCCGCGCACGATGGTCGAGAAATAGGGCAAGGTGACCTGGCGCGCACTGCTGGCATCGGTGCGCCGGGCGCTGACGGTGAAGGTCGCCTCGGTGAACAGCTGCGCCCCGTCGCTGCAGGTCGAGCGCAGATCGGTCATGTTGGCGACCACATCGATTGCCGCCGCGTCGCGGCTCTGCGGCGGGTCGAACAGGGTGACGTCCCCGGTATAGGCGGGAATCGCGGCGACCGGGCAGGCCGACCGGACTGCGACGATGCCGCCCGTCGCATCGATTTCCCCCCGGCGCGAACACCCCGCCAGGGCAAGGGCGAGCATGGCAGTCAAGGCGATACGGGACATCATCACAGGCAGTTCCTTGGCACGCGGGCACCGGCACAGGCTGTTCCCCCGGGCAGGCGTTGGGTTTCATTATCCATCCGCTCCCCGCGGCGCAACCGAAAGGACACGGCCCGCCTCCCGCCCCGCTTCTCCTTCCCCTCCTTTCCCCCTCTTCCTTCCGCGCCGACATTCGCCTAAGCCGATGCCCCATGACCAGCGCCACCGCCCCCCTGCCGCCGATGAAGCTGCTGATCGCCGCGCCGCGCGGATTTTGCGCCGGTGTCGATCGCGCAATCGTCATCGTGGAACGCGCGATCGAAACCTTCGGGGCGCCGGTCTATGTCCGCCATGAAATCGTCCACAACAAATTTGTCGTGGACGAGTTGAAGGGGAAGGGCGCGATCTTCGTGGAGGAACTGGATCAGGTCCCCGATGGCGCGCCGGTGGTCTTTTCCGCCCATGGCGTGCCGAAAGCCGTGCCCGAAAAGGCGCAGGCGCGCGGATTATCCTATCTGGACGCCACATGCCCGCTGGTCAGCAAGGTGCACCGCCAGGCGGAACGGCAGGTGGAATCCGGCCGCCACATCATATTCATCGGGCACAGGGGCCACCCGGAGGTCATCGGCACGTTCGGCCAGGTGGCGGAAGGGACCATGACCCTTATCGAAACCGTCGAGGACGCGGAGGCGCTGCAACCAGCCGACCCGGAAAACCTGGCTTTCCTGACCCAGACCACCCTGTCCGTCGACGACACCGCCGCGATCGTCGCCACGCTCCAGCGCCGTTTTCCCGCCATCGTCGCGCCCAAGGGCGAGGATATCTGCTATGCGACGTCCAACCGACAGGCGGCGGTCAAGGCGATCGCGCCGCGCGTCCAACTGGTGCTGGTGATCGGCGCGCCTAACAGTTCCAACTCGCTGCGCCTGGTCGAAGTGGCTGAACGGGAAGGGACGGCCGCGCACCTCATCCAACGCGCCACCGACATCGACTTCGCCTGGCTGAACGGCGTCACGACACTTGGCATCACAGCCGGCGCGTCGGCGCCCGAAATACTGGTCCGCGAAGTGGTGGACCATATCGCCACCCGCTACGCCGTGGTCGAGGAGGAAATGGAGACGGCGCGCGAGCGCATGGTCTTCAAACTGCCCCGCGGGCTGGAGGCGGCGTAAACACAGATGGCCGTTTATACCCATGTTCCCGCCGAGGCGATCGACGCCTTCCTCGCCCGCTATGATGTCGGCCGCCTCCTGTCGGCCAAGGGCATCGCCGAAGGGGTCGAGAACAGCAACTACCTGCTCGAAACCACGGGGGCGGGGGGCACCGATGACGAAGGGCATCGGTACATATTGACCCTGTACGAAAAGCGCGTGAACGAAGCGGACCTTCCCTTCTTCATGGACCTGCTGGACCATCTGGGCGCGCGGGGATGCCGGGTGCCCCGGTTCATCGCCGATCGCGACGGCCGGCGCCTGCAGCAACTGGCCGGCCGCCCGACCTGTCTGATCGAATTCCTGACCGGCATATCCGTCACCGAACCGACCGTGGCGCAGACGCGGGCAGCCGGCGCGGCACTGGGCGCGCTGCACCGCGCCGCCGAAGGATTTACAGGCGCCCGGGATAATGCGCTCGACATCGCCGGATGGCATGATCTGGCGCGGAAATGCGGGTCGGGGCTGGACAGCATTTCGCCCGGCCTGACGCGGCGCGTGACGGACGAACTGTCGCTGCTGGACGCGCGGTGGCCCACGGACCTGCCACGCACCGTCATCCATGCCGACCTGTTTCCCGATAATGTGCTGATGCTGGGGGACAAGGTCACCGGCCTCATCGACTTTTATTTCAGCTGCACGGACCTGCGCGCCTATGATCTGGCGATCATGCACAGCGCGTGGACGTTCAGCAATGACGGTGCGACCTTCTTCGCGGATCGCGCGGCGGCGCTGGGCGCGGGCTATGACGACGCGCATGGCTTGTCGGACGCGGAACGATCCGCCTTCCCGCTGCTGTGCCGGGGGGCGGCGCTGCGGTTCCTGCTGACCCGCGCCTATGACTGGATCAACACGCCCGCCGATGCGCTGGTGACGCGCAAGGACCCCATCGCCTTCCTGCGGCGGCTCGATTTCTACGCCGGCGCGAGCGTGACGGACCTGCTGGGCGCATGAGCGGCGCGGAAAGGACGGACCAGCCGCGCGTGGACATTTTCACCGACGGCGCGTGCAAGGGCAATCCAGGACCCGGCGGCTGGGGCGCGGTGCTGCGTTTCGGAAGCGTGGAGAAGGAGATTTCCGGCGGGGAACGGCTGACCACCAACAATCGCATGGAAATGATGGCGGCGATAGAGGCGCTGGCCGGGCTGAAACGCCCCTGCCAGGTCACGCTGCACACCGACAGCAAATATGTGATGGACGGCATCACCAAATGGGTCTTCGGCTGGCAACGAAACGGCTGGAAGACCGCCGACAGGAAGCCGGTCAAAAATGCCGATCTGTGGCAGATGCTGCTGAAAGCAACGGCCGGGCACGATGTCACATGGCGCTGGGTCAAGGGTCATGCCGGCCACCCGGAAAATGAGCGCGCCGACGCGCTGGCCTGCGCGGCGGCGGAGGGGTTTCGGGCTTAGGACATATCGCCATTCGGCTCTGACGGCCTGCAAATGGCGTCTTTTTTGCGTTTCCGGCGCTCCCTGTCATCGGCACGCTGCGCTCCGGGTCTCAAAAAACCACCGGTTTCGGCGCATCGCCTTCTGGATGGCGATACGCCCGGGCGCGGAACCAGGGGCGTGGATGCCCGCGCCACCACGTCACCGGAAGCGTTCAGGACCATAGCGCGCGGGGTCGAGGCCCGCGATCGGTTCCGGCATGCCGGTGCCGGCGATCAGGGCGGCCGCGAACAGGGCGGCGGCCGGCGCCGTCTGGATTCCGAAGCCGCCCTGCCCGGCGAACCAGAAAAAACCCGGAGCGTTCGGATCGAACCCGTAGACCGGCGCGCGATCGGGCGCGAAGCTGCGCAGGCCCGCCCATTTCCGTTCCACCGCCGCGATCGGCCAGTCGACCACCTGCTGGAAGCGATCGATCGCCAGCGCCACGGCCTCTGTTTCCGGGGCGGCGTCGCAGGGGGGGGACGGCGTTTCGTCATGCGGCGTCAGCCAGATGCGCCCGGCCCCTTCGGGCTTGAAGTAGAATGTCTGGCCAAGGTCCATGACGAGCGGCAGGTCCGCCGACGGCAGGCCCGGGACGCGCAGTTGCACCACGGTGCGCCGCAGAGGCGTGATGCCGATCGGCGCGACGGCGCAGGCGCGCGCGACATCGTCCGCCCAGGCGCCGGCCGCGTTGACGATCATGGCGCAGGCGATCGGCCCCGCCGTCGTGTCGACCCGCCACCCCATCCCGTCACGCGCGGCGGCGATCAGGCGCCGGTCGAGGCAGAGCGTACCGCCCCGGCGCCGGAACTGGCGCAGATAGGCCTGATGCAGGGCCGCGACGTCGATGTCGCGGCAACTGGGCTCCAGCACGCCCAGCGTCCAGTCCGGCCGCAGACCGGGAATCATCGCATGGGGATCGACCGGCTGCATGTCGACCGCACCGGCAAAATCGGCGAGCAGCGCATCGCGTGCATCCCGGTCGCCCGCACGGCCGACATGCAGCGCCCGGCGCCGGGCAACGAACGGCCGGTCGACGAAATCGGGGTCGGGCGCCAGCAGATAGGGGCCTGATGCGGTGGTCAGCGGCTGCACGACGGGGCCGCCATAGCTTTCTTCCCAGAAAGCGACGGACCGGCCGGTGGCGTGATATCCGGCCTGCGCCTCCCCCTCCAGGATCAGGACGGACGCGTGCGCCGCCAATGCGGCGCCTAGGCTGGCGCCGGCCATACCGCCGCCGACGATCACGATATCCGCCCGCCTCACGGCGCCACATCATCCAGAAACCCGTCGATGCGGGCCAGCGCGTCCAGCCGCACGGGGTCCAGTTCGCGCAACAGTTCGTGCGCCGCTTCGCGTCCATAGACGTGCAGGCGCGCATCAGGCAGGCGGGCGGCGACATCGCGGATGGCGGCGATGGATACCAGTTCGTCCTCCTCCGCCGCCAGCATCAGCACAGGGACGGCAATGCGCGCCAGCCCCTCCCGATCATGGGCGAGCGCGGTCGTGGAAGCCAGCGCCTGCGCCACCCAGGCCCAGCTGGGCGGCCCCAGCGCGATGTCGCGGCTATGGTCGCGCCACCACAGTTCGTCGGCATAGCGGTCCGGGTCGTGGGTCAGGCGGGCCTGCCGGATACGCCGCTGCCGCGCGGAATTTTCATTCTGGGTCCATGCCTGACGGGTGCCAAGGCCCAGCCGGCACAGCGTGTCGGCCAGCCAGACCGCGAACCAGCGCGGGAACGGGCCGCTATGCACCCCCAGCATCGGCGCCACCGCCACCGCAGCGTCGGGCAGCGGCAAACCTTCCGTCATCGCCCGCAGCATCAGGTGCCCCCCCATGCTGTGCGCCACCATGACGGCCGGCCGCGTTCCCGCCCCGCCCCCCGCGCCTGCCCCGCGCCATTGCGCGCAAAAGGCGGCAAGGTCCGCGGTCCACTGGCCGAAATCGGCGATATGCCCGGTCATCGGATCGTCGGCCAGCCGGCCCGAACCGCCCTGACCGCGCCAGTCGAAACTGGTGACGGCCCAGCCCCGCCCGGCCCAGTGGTGAATGACCTCCAGATATTTTTCGATCATGTCGCCGCGGCCGCCCAGCACGAGCATCCGGCCGCGCGTTCCCGGTCCCAGACGATAGCGGCGGATCGGCCAGCCGTCGGGCGCATGCCAATAATCCAGCCGCCCCCCCATCGGCCAGGCGCGGCGATCCAGAGCCGGCGGGACAAAAGCAAGCGAATCCATAACGCCATGGTTACGATTTGATAAGCCATGCGGTCTATAGCCCGATCCCATGTCGGGGGAATATTTCAGACTGGCGCTACTGGGGGTGCTGGGGATGTTGCTGATCTGCGCGGCGATCACGGATCTGCGCGCACGCATCATCTCCAACCGGCTTACCATGACGATCGCCGTGCTGGCGCCGCTCTGGTGGGTTGCCTGCGACCTGCCGCTGTGGCCCGGCATCGCGGCGCAGTTCGCGCTTGCCCTGCTGGTGCTGACGCTCTTCGCGGCGCTCTTCTCGCTGGGATGGATGGGCGGCGGCGACGTCAAGCTGCTGGCCGCGCTGGCCCTGTGGTTTCCATGGCAGGCGGTCGTGTCGCTGCTGGTGCTGATGGCGGTGCTGGGCGGTCTGGTGACGGTCGTCACCGTCCTGCACCACCGGCTGACGAAAAGGCGGGGCCAGCCCGAAATACCCTACGGCATAGCCATTTCCCTCGCAGCGCTTTGGCTGCTTGGCGAACGTTATCTTAACCAATTTGCGTGATGACCGGGTTTGATGGGGGCCTGGCACCCGTTTGAGGGGAGGCGAATTTCGTCATGGATGCTAAGAAAATCGTGCTGCTGGTGGGCGCGCTGATCGTTGCGGTCACTACGGCCCTGCTCGCGCGCAGCATGTTCAGTTCGTCGGGCGCGCCACAGGTCAACGCCGCGTCCATGCCGGATGAGGACCAGCCGCATGTGCTGGTCGCCACCAAGGCGCTGCCCGTCGGCACCATTTTGGACGCGGCGAGTTTCCGTTACCAGCCCTGGCCCAAGGATCTGATCGAGCAGGTCTATTATCTCAAGGGTCAGGCCGACCCCGCCACCCTCGCCGGCAGCGTCGTGCGCAATGCGATCACCGCTGGCCAGCCGCTGACGATCGGTTCGCTGATCCAGCCGGGCGATCGCGGCTTCCTCGCGGCGGCGCTGGGCCCGGGCATGCGCGCCGTCACGGTGCCGGTCCAGACGCAGAACAGCGTCGCCGGCTTCGTCTTTCCCGGCGACCGCATCGACCTGGTCCTGACGCAGAGCGTCACGGGCGGCGGCGATGGCGACCCGCTGAAGGTGTCGGAAACGATCCTGCGCAACCTGCGGGTGCTGGCCACCGACCAGCGGACCGACGCCATGGGCGAAGATGGCAAGCCGGTCATCCAGACCTATTCCAACGTCACGCTGGAAGTAACACCCAAGATCGCCGAGAAGATCGCCGTTTCGCAAACCGTCGGCACCCTCTCGCTTTCGCTGCGCTCGATCGCCGATACCGCGTCGGACCTCGACGCCGCGATCGCGGGCAGCGACGTGGACCTGCCCGACGGCGCCGATCCAAAAGCGGAGAAAGCGATCATCGCCAGACTTGCGGCGCGCCCGGTCGATCGCGGATCGACTTACTCCACCGGGGCCGACGTATCGCGTTACCAGCGCAGTTCCGTCCCCGCCAAGGCCGACAGCGGGGCAATGCCCACCATGGGCCCCAATGGCGCGCCGGTCGGCACCGCCGTCTTCAATGGACCTGTGATCCGCGTGGCCCGCGGCACCGATGTGACCGAAGTTCCGGTCGGGGGGAAGTGAGATGAAGCTGTACCACATGCGTGCCCGGCTGACGGCCGGAAAGGCGGGGGGCAGGCCCGTCCTTGCCCCGGCGATCGCGCTTGGACTGGCGCTCGCCGTCGCGGCGGCGCCCGGTTCGGCCCTTAACGCGGCGCCCTCGCCCATGCAGGACAATGCGATCCTGATGTCGGTGGGCGGTAGCCGGGTCATCAATCTGGGCGGCAGGATGTCCGATGTGGTGATCGGCGATCCCAAGGTCGCGGACGTCCATGTCCGCGCGCAGAACCAGCTTTACCTGATCGCCAAGGCGGCGGGCGAAACCACCGTCTACGCGACCAGCAAGGACGGCAAGGTGCTGTTTTCCGGCGTGGTGCGGGTCGGCAACAATCTGACCAGCATCGACGATATGCTGCGCCTCGCGATGCCGGGCGCACGGATCGCGGTCAACAAGATGAACGGCATGGTGCTGCTGACCGGCACCATCCAGGCGCCGGAGGACGCGGCGGAGGCGGAACGGCTGACACAGGCGTTCGTCGGCAAGGATGTGACGGTCGTAAGCCGGCTGGTGATGGCGACGCCGCTCCAGGTCAATTTGCAGGTAAAGATCGCCGAAGTCGTCCGCGATGTCGGGCACAAGATCGGCACCAGCTTTTCAAGCCGCGACGCCAGCGGCGGCAGCACGGCGGGCTTCATCGGTGGCGGCACGCGCAATTTCGTCGAATTCAACGAAAACGGCGGCGGCACCTTCACGACGCCGGCCGACGGCGGCTACAGTCTGGGCGGCGTCGCACGCATGTTCGGCATGGACGTGGCCGGCGCGCTCGACCTGGCCGAATCCAGCGGCCTCGCCACCCTGCTGGCCCAGCCGAACCTGACATCGCTGTCCGGTGAGACCGCCAGTTTCCTCGCAGGCGGCGAATATCCCTATACGGTAAACAACGGTCCGTCTTCGGGCAACAGCATCGAATTCAAGCAATATGGCGTGCAACTGGCCTTCACGCCCACGGTGCTGGCCGACGGCCGGATATCGCTGCGCGTGCGGCCGACGGTGTCCAGCCTGGACTTCACCGTGAACGCCAACGTGCCCGCCCTCAAAAGCCGGACCGCGGAAACCACGGTGGAACTGGGCTCTGGTCAGGCGTTCATGATCGCGGGCCTGCTGAACAACGAAAGCGGCAACAATATCAACAAGGTTCCCGGCCTCGGCAACATGCCGATCCTGGGCAGCCTGTTCAAGTCGCGCCGTTTCCAGCGGTCCGAAACCGAACTGGTCATCGTCGTCACGCCCTATCTGGTGAAGCCGATGAACGCGTCCGATGTCCGGTTGCCGACCGACGGGTTCCGCAATGCCACTATCGGCCAGGGCCTGATCCTCCAGCAGGGCAGCGACGGCGTGAGCGGCAAGCGCGGCGCGGGGCCGACCCGCGCGCCCGGATCGCCGGTGCCCGGCCCGCAGGCCAATACCAGCGTCCCGCCACTGGCGGTTCGTGACGAGGGCAAGCGGTCGCGCCGGTCCGACGGTGTCGCCCCCGGCTTCAGCTTCTGACGGAAGGACGAGAGAGATGACGCGCACCGCAAAAAAGACCTTCGTCCGCATCGGCATGCTCACCGCGCTGGCGCTGCCGCTCGCGGCATGTGTCACCCAATCCGCCAATCGGGGCGTGGATTCGGTTCATCAGCCGGTCGTCGGCTATGCGGCCTACACGTTCGACGTCCAGACCGGCACCGACGGCGGCCTGCCTGCCCATGAGGCGCGCCGGCTGAAAGACTGGTTCGCCTCGATCCGCCTCAGCTATGGCGATCAGGTATCGATCGTGACCGATTCGGGCTATTACAGCCCCGACCTGCGGGACGGCATCGGCGACATCGTGGCCAGACACGGCCTGCTGGTGGCGGAGGACAGTTCGGCGGCCGCCGGCGCCGCGCCGGACGGCGCCGTCCGTCTGGTCGTGCGCCGCGCAAGCGCCAGCGTGCCGGGCTGCCCGGACTGGAGCCGTAACACCGAAACCGGCATGGACCTGGCCAGCTCATCCAATTTCGGATGCGGCGTGAACAGCAATCTGGCGGCGATGATCGCCAATCCCGAAGATCTTGTGCGCGGCCAGACGAGCGACAGCGGCCTGCGCACGGCGACGTCCAACCGGGCGATATCCACCTATCGCGAAAAGGAACCGACCGGGAAGGGCGACCTCAAGCAGATCGAAAGCAGGGGGCAATAATCATGAATGCACCGTGGAAACCCGGCATGAACGGTCAGCGCGACCCGTTCCACGCCTTCGTCTGCGACGATCATAGCTTCGACCTGATCCGCGCGGTCGCGAGCGAACTGGGCTGGGCCGCCGAAAAGGTGCAAAAGGGCGGCTTGCGCAACGCGGTGCAAAGCCTGTCGATCAGCGCGTCGCCCCATATCCTGTTCGTCGACCTGTCCGAAAGCGGCGACCCGCTGAACGATATCAACGGTCTGGCCGAAGTGTGCGAACCCGGCACGATCGTCATCGCCGCCGGACAGGTGAACGATGTGCGCCTGTACCGCGATCTGATCGCCAGCGGCATTCAGGATTATCTGCTCAAACCCTTTGGCGCGGATCAGGTCCGCGACGCGCTGACCCAGGCGCAGGCCGTGTTCATGGCCCCGCGTGACCCCGCGCCGGAACGCCCGCACATGACGGTTGCGGTGGTCGGCACCCGCGGCGGCGTCGGCGCATCGACGCTGGCGACATCGCTGGCCTGGCTGCTCAGCGAGAAGCAGAAGCGGCCGACCGCCCTGCTCGACCTGGACGTGCATTTCGGCACCGACGCGCTGGCGATGGACCTGGAACCGGGCCGGGGCCTGACCGACGCGATCGAAAACCCCAGCCGCATCGACGGCCTGTTCATCGAACGCGCCATGGTGCGGGCGAGCGACACGCTGGCCATCCTGTCGGCGGAAGCGCCGATCAGCCAGCCGGTGACGACCGACGGCGGCGCCTTCCTCCAGTTGCTGGAGGAATTTCGCGCCGCGTTCGAATGCAGCGTCATCGACCTGCCGCGCGGGATGCTGATCCAGCAGCCGCATCTCCTGACCGACGCCCATGTGACGCTGGTCGTCACCGATCTGACCCTGGCGGCGGCGCGCGATTCCATTCGCATCCTGTCCTGGCTGAAAACTCATGCGCCGCAATCGCGCGTTCTGGTGATCGCCAACCGCGTCCAGCCGGGCGCGCTGGAAATCAGCCGCAAGGATTTTGAACAGTCGATCGAACGCAAGGTCGACGTGGCGATCCCCTTCGACCTGCGCGTCAGCGCGCAGGCGGCAAAGCTGGGCAAGACCCTGGCGGAAACCGCCAGGGGCAGCAAGATCGGCGCGTCATATGGCGTCCTGCTGGATCAGGTCGTCGGCGCGGCGGAAACGGAACGTGATGGCACTTCGCCCAAAGGCAACGGGCGCAAGGGCGAATCGCTGCTCGACAGGATCGGCGATCTCAAGGGCATGATCCCTTCGCGGCGGAAAGCCAGGGCGCCGGCACTTGAAGGATGACGGTGCGCAACTGCGCACGGGCGCGCACGGGGGCACGCAGGTGAAATGTGCAGGCACGGGACACGGGCATAGGGCATGGACAACATCTTCATATTGACCGTCGTGCTGCTTACGACCCTGATGATCCTGGGCGTGGTGGCGTTTGCGGGACCCTCGCCGGACAAAGCGCGCAAGCGCCGTATCGCGCTCATCCGCGGGCGCCATGGCGAATCGACCGAAGCGATGCTGGAGGCGCGGATGCGCAAGGCCATCTCCAACCGGGACGCCGGGACGGAGATGAAAATGCTCACATCCCTGATCCCGAACCCGGAAAACCTGACCAAACGCATCCGCATGACCGGCCGGAAATGGACGCTCAGCCAGTATATGACCGCCAGCGCGGTCATCTTCCTCCTCGTTTCGGGTTTCCTGCTGATACGCGGTTTCCCGTTCATGCTGGCACTGATGGTCGGGCTGGCGGCGGGGCTTGGCCTGCCGCACTGGTGGGTCGGTCGGCTGATCGCCAAGCGCATCCAGCAGTTCAAC
This sequence comes from Sphingobium sp., assembly GCA_050251675.1. Classification (GTDB taxonomy): domain Bacteria; phylum Pseudomonadota; class Alphaproteobacteria; order Sphingomonadales; family Sphingomonadaceae; genus Sphingobium. The sequence continues at coordinate 20,995 of JBFWMJ010000017.1, read as the reverse complement.
GCCAAATTTCCCGATGCGCTGGAACTGCTCGTGCGCGGTCTGCGCTCGGGTCTTCCAATCGCCGAGACGCTGGGCATCGTGTCGAGCGAAATTCCCGGTCCCGTGGGTGAGGAGTTTCGTCTGATCACGGAACGGATCAAGATCGGCAGGACCATGGAGCAAGCGCTTCAGGAAACCGCCGACCGCCTGGGCACGGCGGAATTCCAGTTTTTCGTCATCACCCTGGCGATCCAGCGGGAAACGGGCGGCAACCTGGCCGAAACCCTGTCCAACCTGGCGTCTGTGCTGCGCCAGCGCGCGCAGATGAAGCTGAAAATACGGGCGATGTCCTCTGAATCCAAGGCGTCGGCCTATATCATCGGCGCCTTGCCGTTCCTGGTGTTCGGCATGATCAGCTACCTCAACTTCGATTATATGAGCTCCTTCTTCACGCCGGACCCGACTGGCCTTTTCGGCCTGTCGACGATGCAGGTGGTGGGCATAGGGGGCATGTGCTGGATGGCCATCGGCGTGTTCATCATGGCGCAAATGGTCAATTTCGAAATCTGACAAGGGGCGAGCACGGATATGGAACCCACCCCCACCGGCACCCTGTTCGGCATGACGGCAACCGATTTCGGCACGCTGCTGGCCGCGCTGGCGACGCTGGCCATGCTGTTCGCGCTCTATGCGGTGATGACCGTGCGCGACCCCATGGCCCGCAGGGTCAAGGCGCTGAACGAACGCCGCGAACAGTTGAAGGCCGGGATCACCGCCTCCACCGCCAGACGGCGCGCAAAACTGGTCAAAAAGAACCAGACAGCCGATCAGATGCGATCTTTCCTGTCCAGCCTGAAGGTGTTGCAGGATGACCAGCTGCACGATGCGCAGATCCGGCTGGCCCAGGCCGGAATCCGCTCGAAGGACTGGGCCGTCGCCATCATTTTCGGCCGCCTGATCCTGCCGATCGCCATCGGCGGGACGGCCGCCATCCTGCTCTATGGGGTGGGCGTCCAGCCCGAATGGGGCGAGTTCAAACGCTTCATGGTGTTCGCAGGCGCGCTGCTGCTTTCCTACAAGGCGCCCGACCTGTTCATCGACAACAAGGTGCAGAAACGGTCCGCCGCGATCCGCAAGGGCCTGCCCGATGCGCTCGACCTGCTGGTCATCTGCGCCGAAGCGGGCCTCACCGTCGACGCCTCCTTCAACCGCGTGGCGCGCGAACTGAGCAAAGCCTATCCCGAACTGGGCGACGAATTCCAGCTGACCGCGATCGAACTGTCCTTCCTGACGGAACGGCGCGCGGCCTTTGAAAATCTCGCGACCCGTGTGAAGCTGGATGCGGTCAGGGGCGTGGTCACCACCATGATCCAGACCGAAAAATACGGTACGCCGCTCGCTTCCGCCCTGCGCGTGCTGTCTGCCGAATTCCGGCATGAACGCATGATGCGCGCGGAGGAGAAAGCGGCGCGCCTGCCGGCGATCATGACCGTGCCGTTGATCCTGTTCATCCTGCCGACACTGTTCGTCGTCATTCTCGGCCCGGCGGCCTGTTCGATCAGCACGGCGTTCTAAGGCATATTGGCACTTGCGCGGGAGAGCGCATTTCGATGCGACGCGGACACGCTCCTCCACCCGACTCTGGCGGCATGACCGCCGCGGCTTTTACGAACCGGTCGCCAGTATGGCGTCCACACCGGCCATGGCGTGGATCGAGGTGCAATCGTAAATCGGCAAGACATTGGCCTTCACATCGACGATCAGTTCCAGTTCGGTGCAGGCCAGTATGACCGCCTGCACGTCTTCCTTGGCGATATCGGTCAGTTCCGATTTCATATAGCGTTCGGATTCGCGGGCGATCTTACCAACCGTCAGTTCCTCATACACGATGCGGTCGATACGGTCGGCCATCTCCAGATCGGCGGGCAGCAACGAAACGCCATGCGACACCAGCCGCTGGCGGTAGAATTTTTCCGTCATGACGTTGCGCGTGCCGATCAGCGCCGCTTTTTCGACACCGTCGGCATTCATCCGGCGACCGACGGCGTCGGCGATGTGCAGGATCGGGATATCGATGGCGCCCTGCACATCGTCATAGACGCGATGCGTGGCGTTGGCGCAGATCAGCAGGGCGCGCGCACCGGCCTGCTCCAGGCGCTGCGCGGATGCGATCAGTATCCCGGCGGCCCGTGCCCAGTCCTCCTCCGTCGTCGAACGGCCGATATCGGCGAAATCCAGACTCTCGATCAGCAGCGGCGCGCTGTGCTGGCCGCCCTTTGCCCGATGCACCGCCTCGTTGATGATGTGATAATAGCGGGCGGTGGAAATCCAGCTGAGGCCCCCGATCAAACCAAGTTTGCGCATCATTCCCCGTTTCGTCGCCAATATGAAAACGGACGGCAAAGCCGAGCGCCCTGCCGTCCGTTTCAAGCGTAGGAGAAGCGACGCTTAGTGGGCAAGCCCCTTGACGATCTCCTCCACCATCTTCTTGGCGTCGGCCAGCAGCATCATGGTGTTGTCCATATAGAACACCTCATTGTCGACGCCGGCATAACCCGCCCCGCCCATGGAGCGCTTCACGAACAGCACGGACTTGGCATTGGCCACGTCCAGGATCGGCATGCCGTAAATGGGCGAGGTCTTGTCCGTCTTCGCCGCCGGGTTGGTGACGTCATTGGCGCCGATGACGAAGGCGACGTCGGCCTGGCCGAACTCGCCGTTGATGTCCTCCAATTCGAACACCTCGTCATAGGGGACGTTCGCTTCGGCCAGCAGCACGTTCATATGGCCCGGCATGCGGCCCGCCACGGGGTGGATCGCATATTTGACCTTTACGCCTTCCTTTCGCAGCAGATCGCCCATCTCACGCAGCGCATGCTGGGCCTGCGACACCGCCATGCCATATCCGGGCACAATGATGACGCTGTCCGCCTGCTTCATCAGGAATGCCGCATCTTCCGCGGACCCGCGCTTATAGGGACGATCGACGACGGGCCCGCCGCCGGTCGAGGCCGCTTCCGCGCCGAAGCCGCCGGCAATCACCGAGATGAAGCCGCGGTTCATCGCCTTGCACATGATGTAGGACAGGATCGCACCCGACGAACCGACCAGCGCGCCGGTGATGATCATCGCCGAATTGCCCAGGGTAAAGCCCATCGCCGCGGCGGCCCAGCCCGAATAGCTGTTCAGCATCGACACGACGACCGGCATGTCCGCGCCGCCGATCGGGATGATCAGCAGGAAGCCGATGGCGAAGCTGAGCGCGATGACCGTCCAGAACAGCCAGGGTTCCGTGCTGGGCGCGGGCATGGCGTAGAACCAGCCGATGAGCGCCAGAATCGCAATGAGCGTGCCCAGGTTGATGACGTGGCGCGCCGGCAGCATGATCGGCTTGCCCGACATGTTGCCGTTCAGCTTCAGGAAGGCGATGACCGACCCCGAAAATGTGATCGCGCCGATGGCGACGCCAAGCCCCAGTTCGATGCGGCTGACATTGTAAATCTCGTTGGTGACGAGGTCCGCGATGCCGAACGCGCCGGGGTTGAGATAGGCGGCCGCGCCCACCAGCACGGCGGCCAGACCGACCAGGCTGTGGAACGCCGCGACGAGTTGCGGCATGTCCGTCATCGCGATCTTGCGCGCGATGAGGAAGCCGATGCCGCCACCGACGATGATCGCGCCAATGATTTCCGGCAGGTTCAGCACATCGTGGGTGAACAGCGTCGTCGCGATGGCGATGGCCATGCCGGCCATGCCGAACCGGTTGCCGGTCCGGCTCGACGCCGGGCTGGACAGACCGCGCAGGGCCAGGATGAAGAAGACACCGGCGACCAGATAGGCCAGACCGACGCCCCAGGATATCTGAGCGACTTCGTGCATCACTTGCGCTCCTTCTTCTTGTACATCGCAAGCATGCGTTCGGTCACGGCGAACCCGCCGAAAATGTTGACCGAAGCGAGCACGACGGCAAGGAGGCCGAGATATTTGGCCATGGCGCTGCCGGCTTCCGCCGACGCGACGAGCGCCCCGACGATGATGACCGACGAAATCGCATTGGTGACCGCCATCAGCGGCGTGTGGAGCGCCGGGGTCACCGACCACACCACATAATAGCCGACGAAGCACGCCAGCACGAAAATCGACAGGATGGATATGAAGTCCATCTTTCTACTCCCCATTCGTCCCGAATTGGCTGCGGGACGTTGGCCAGTCCGTGCGGCGCACGGAACGGGCATCCCCTCTTATCCGAGCAGCCGCTCGTTCACGACCTTGCCGCCCTGTGTCAGGCGAATGGCGTTTCCGATCTCTTCATCCAGCACCGGCGCGTTCTTTTCCTTGTCCCAGAATGCCGACAGGAAATTGTAGAGATTGCGCGCGAACAGCGCAGACGCATCAGCGGCCAGGCGACCGGGCACGTTGCGATGACCGACAATCTTGACGCCATGGCGTTCGACCACCTCGCCGGCGACCGCACCCTCGACATTGCCGCCCTGCTCCACCGCCAGGTCGACGATGACGCTGCCCGGCCGCATGGTGGCGATCTGCGCGTCGGAAATCAGACGCGGCGCGGCCCGGCCCGGAATCAACGCGGTGGTGATGACGATATCCTGCTTGGCGATGTGGGCGGACACCAGTTCGGCCTGCGCCTTCTGATATTCCTCCGACATTTCGGTCGCATAGCCGCCGGCACCCTCGCCCTCGATGCCCTTGACGCTTTCGACGAAAATCGGCTTGGCGCCCAGACTCTCGATCTGTTCGCGGGTGGCGGAACGCACGTCGGTCGCGGACACCTGCGCACCCAGACGGCGCGCGGTGGCGATCGCCTGAAGACCCGCGACACCCACGCCCATAATGAATGCCTTGGCGGCCGACACGGTGCCGGCGGCGGTCATCATCATGGGGAAGACGCGGCCATATTCATGCGCCGCGTCCAGCACGGCCTTGTACCCGGCCAGATTCGATTGCGACGACAATATATCCATCGACTGCGCGCGGGTGATGCGCGGCATGAACTCCATCGCCAGCGCCTCGAAACCGGCGGCGGCATAGGCGTCGACGCGGGCGCGTTCCCCGATCGGGTTCAGTCCGGCGACGATCCATGCGCCCGGCTTCGCACCGGCCAGGCTGGCCGGATCGGGGCCCTGCACGCCCAGAATAATGTCAGCGCCGGCCATGGCAGCAGCGCGGTCGGTCACGGTCGCACCGGCGGCGGCATAGTCCGCATCGGCAATCGACGCGGACATTCCCGCACCCGATTCGACCGCGACCTCCGCGCCGAGCGCCTTGAACTTCTTGACGGTTTCAGCTGTTCCCGAAACCCGGCGCTCGCCCTCGGCGCCTTCCTTCACTATTGTTATTTTCACTCAACATCCCCCCGTCGCATGATTCAGCTTGAAATCAGCAACACCACAATGGCGGTCACGCCGATGCTGGCGATCGTGCCCCATTTCATCAGCGCCACAAAGCCTTCATAGGTCTGAGCCGCGCTTTTCATGTTTCCGTCCTGCACGCTATCCTGCGCCATATCCATGTCCCCTCACTGACGAGTGCGGGCTTCTCATTATCTTCAACCCCCTTTTGCCTCAACCCGGGGCGCCAAAGAAATTCTTTTAGATTAAGCCGGTCTTTACCCACCCTTCGCTAAAGTCGTCGGATTGCAAATGATGAGGGGTTTGATGGCGCGAGACGGCGTTCCGATGCTGATGCTGATCGACGACGAGCCCGCCCAACGCCGGCTCGTCGCGGCGCTGGCCAGCCGCGCGGGGTGGCGCACGCTGTTCGCCAAGGACGGCGAAACCGCCATCGCCATGCTCGGCACCCAGGACGGAATGCGGCTGGATGCGGTGCTGCTCGACCAGTGGAGCCCCGATTTCGCACCCGCCGGCCTGATCCGCGAATTGCGCGCGCGCCGCCCGGCGCTGCCCATATTGATCCTGACCGCCCATAACAATGTCGCGGTCGCCGTGGATGCCATGCGCGCGGGCGCGACCGATTATCTGTCCAAGCCGATCGCGCCTGACCGCCTGCTCGCCGCGTTGAACGCCACGCTGGCCGAGGGGCCGGTGCATGGGGAATTACGGCCGCTCACCGAAAAGATCACCGCGCCCCTCTCCTTCGAGGATGTGGTCGGTTCCGCTCCCCAGTTCCGCGCCGCGCTTGCCATCGCGGCAAAGGCGGCACGCGCGCGCGTCCCCGTGCTGATCGAAGGGGAGAGCGGCGTCGGCAAGGACGTGATCGCGCGGGCCATCCATGCCGCGTCGCCCCGGCATAAACAGGCCATGATAGCCGTCAACTGCGGCGCGATATCGGCCAATCTGGTGGAATCCGAACTGTTCGGGCATGAACGCGGCGCTTTCACCGGCGCGTTCGAACGCCATGCAGGCAGATTCGTCAGCGCCGACATGGGCACATTGTTCCTCGACGAGGTCAGCGAACTGCCGTTCGACGCTCAGGTCAAGCTCCTGCGCGTGCTTCAGGATGGCGAGGTACAACCGATCGGCGCGCGCATGCCGACCCATGTCGACGTCCGCGTCATCGCCGCCACCAACAAACGGTTGCAGGACGAGGTGGAGGCCGGCCGTTTCCGGGAAGACCTCTATTACCGGCTGAACGTCGTTCAACTCACCGTGCCGCCGCTGCGCGAGCGAATGGGGGACGTGCCCGCGCTCTGCCGCCATCTGCTGGCGCGGATTTCCGGGCAGCCGGGCCTGCGCAGCCTGGGCCTGACGGACGACGCTCTCGCCCTGCTGATGCAGCATGACTGGCCGGGCAATGTGCGCCAGTTGCAGAACACATTGTTTCGGGCAGCGGTGCTGTGCGACGGGGACGCACTGACCCCGCTCGATTTTCCGCAGATCGCCGCCCAGATCGAAGCACGCGGCCAGTCCGACCTGCCTCAGACCCGTGCCCGGCCGCTCCGCCCCTCGCATCAGGAAGGGGCCGGCATCACCCTGTTCGAGAGCGACGGCCATGTCCGCCAGCTCGCGGAAATCGAGGCGGACGTCATTCGCCTGGCCATCGGCCATTATCGCGGCCGCATGACGGAAGTGGCGCGCCGGCTGGGCATCGGCCGGTCGACCCTGTATCGCAAACTGGCCGAACTGGGTATCGACAGCGCGGCCTGACCGGCAGCGCACCGCCGATATAGCGCGGCGCAGGCGCATATCGTCGCGCGAAGAGTCGGTCCGACATTGAAATAGGAACGCGGCTATGCTTTGGGATTGCGCATGAAAACGTCTCTGCTTGGTCCGTCCCTGCTCCTGTTCCTCCTTGCCGCGTGCGGCCGCACGGAACCTGTCGGGAACATGCCCAGCCAGGAGGAACTGGCGCAGGCCGCCAATGAGGCTGCCGCCAAGGCGCTGGCCAGCGAACAGGCGGAAGAGGCGGCCGAAAACCACAATTATGTGAATGCCGACCATGGATTCTCCGTGACCCTGCCCGACGGCTGGACCAAGGATGCGGGCGCCAGCACGACCGAAGGCGTGGTGTTCGAGGATCCGGGCGCGGGCGCAGACGTGCGGATATTCTGGCAGAAGAACGACAAGGACCAGACCCTTCAGCAGATTGTCGGGGCGGTGAGCGGCGGGTCCGAATCGGTCGAGGGCAATTTTATCGGCGAACAGGAATATCGCGGGACCGCCAATGACGGCGAAGGCAATAATGTCGCCATCCGCCTGCTGAGGAAACCCGACGGATCGATCGTGACGGCAACGTTCGTCTATCCCGAAATGCTGAGCGAGCAATATCGGCCGATCGCGCAGACGACGCTCGACAGCCTGCGTATCTTCGCGCCTACGGCGACGGGCGCCACCCCCGACGCCGCGCCCGCCGGCAACTGACGATCCGGCCGGGGCCCGCGATCAACGCCTGACCGTCAGGCGGGATCTGCGTCGGCATCATCCCTCCTGAAGCTTCCCTACCCCCGGGAAACGGCATCGGTCGGGCAATGGCGGGGAAATCGACGATTTCCTTCAGGCGGCGCTCATCGCTTCAAACAGCGCTCAGGCCCGCATCGGCCAGCCCGCGCCAGATATGCAGCGCCTGCACGGTTTCACGCACATCATGCGCGCGCACCATCTGCGCGCCACTCTGCGCCGCCCGGATCGCCAGGGCGATGGAACCGCCCAGGCGGTCGGCGGCGGGCGCTTCGTTGGACAGGGCACCGATCAGGCGTTTGCGGCTCCCCGCGAACAGCACCGGCACGCCCAGCCCCTGAAAGATCGCGAGACCATTCACCAGCGCCAGATTATCGGCAAGCGACTTGCCGAATCCAAGACCCGGATCGACCATGATCCTTTCGCGCGGGATGCCCGCCGCCAAGCAGGCGGCAATGCGCGCTTCCAGATGGTCGAACACGTCCGCGACCACATCGCCATAGCCGCCCGGATTGGCGTGCGGATCATCCCCGGCCGATGGCGCGTGCATCAGCACGACCGGGCACCCGGCCCGCGCCACGACCTCCAAAGCGCGCGGATCGTGCATCAGCGCGCTGACATCGTTGACGATTCCCGCGCCCGCGGCCAGCGCCGCTTCCATGACCGCCGCCTTGCGGGTGTCGATCGACACCGCCACGCCGGCCGCCGCCAGCCTTTCGATCACCGGCACGACCCGCGCGATCTCATCCCCTTCCCAGATTTTTGCCGCGCCGGGCCGGGTCGATTCGCCGCCAATGTCGATCAGCGCCGCACCGGCCGCCGCCATGGCGAACCCGGCATCCGCCGCCGCAAGGGGATCGTCCGCATGGGCGCCGCCATCGGAAAAGCTGTCGGGCGTGACGTTCAGTATGGCCATGACCTGCGGCGCGTCGAAGCGGATCGCGCGGTCCGCCAGCGTCAGCGGCTGGCGCGGCAGGGCAATGTTCGCCGCAAGGGTTTGCGCGCGGCGCATCAGGGGAACGGGCAGGTCCGCGACGAATCCGGCAAAGTCCGCGACCGGAACGGTCACGCGCGCGGTGCAGCGACGACCGGCCAGCGCCGTCAGTTCATAGCCCTGGAACCACAGGAGACCGTTGGCCATCCGCGCGGCCGAACCATCGGGCAAGCCGACAGGCGTCGGCACGAACCATTGGGGACGCAGATAGAGGCGGGCATCGGCGGGAAGGATCATCGCCGCAGCATGACCAGCGCGCGCGCGGGCTGAGCGCCGCCCTCTCGCCGGAAAGACCGATGACAGGTCGGGATCAAGGCTCGTTCGCCAGCAGATAGGTCTGCCGCAGCGTATCGATCGGCTGCAACGCGCCATCCCGTTCGACGTGCCAGAATGTCCACCCGTTGCAACTGGGCGCGTTCTGAAGGGTCGCGCCCATCTTGTGGATGGACCCGCTGTCCGCGCCGACGGCCAGCGACCCGTCCGCCCGCACCACCGCCCGCCAGCGGCGTTTGAGGTCGGTCAGCACCGTGCCGGGCGCGCAATAGCCGGTTTCCACCAGCGTGCCGAACGCCACCCTGGGCTGCGCTTTCGCGCTTTGCATGATGGTCAGCGCCGATTCGTCGAGCGGCAGCGCGGCCTCGATTCGTTCCAGCGCCACCTCGATATAGCTGTCCTCCCGCTCGATGCCGATCCACTTGCGGCCCAGTCGCCGGGCGACCGCACCGGTCGTTCCGGTGCCGAAAAACGGGTCCAGCACGATGTCGCCGGGCTTGGTGGACGCCAGCATGACGCGATAGAGCAGCGCCTCGGGCTTCTGCGTCGGGTGCGCCTTGGTGCCGTTGCGTTTCAACCGCTCCTGTCCGCCGCAGATCGGCAGCAGCCAGTCGGACCGCATCTGCAGTTCGTCGTTCAGCGTCTTCATCGCCTTGTAATTGAACGTGTAGCGCGCGCCTTCGCCCTGACTGGCCCAGATCAGCGTTTCATGGGCGTTGGTGAAGCGCGTGCCCTTGAAATTGGGCATCGGATTGGATTTGCGCCACACGATGTCGTTGAGAATCCAGAAACCCTGATCCTGCAAAGTCGCGCCGACGCGAAAGATATTATGGTAGCTGCCGATTACCCAGATCGTGCCGTCGGGTTTCAGGATGCGCCGCGCCTGTTCCAGCCAGGCAGCGGTAAAGCGGTCATAGGCGGCCAGCGTATCGAACTTGTCCCAGTCATTGTCGACCGCGTCGACACGCCCGCCCTCAGGCCGGAACAGGTCGCCGCCCAGTTGCAGATTATAGGGCGGATCGGCGAAGATCATGTCGATGCACGCGTCGGGCAGCCGGGCCATTTCGGCGATGCAGTCGCCCCGCAGCAGGCGATCGGCCTCGATCGCGGGCGGCGGCGTCGCAGTCTTTTTCCTTCGCGTCGCGACGCGTTCCAAAACACCCATTCAGCACCCCCGTAAACTGTCGAGGGCCCGCGATGAGTCCTCCAACGGAGTCCGTCAAGTTCAGTATCTTAGCGCCCGTGGCTCATGAAATAGTTAACGCAAGGGGAACGAAGCGAGTAGCCACGACATGTTGAGTCCGCGCCTCCTGCGCCGCCTCAACATGAAGGGGTGTGGCGAAAAAGACTCATCGCGGCGGCGCATCGGATTTTTTTGGTTAACGCCCCGCGCGAGTGCCGAAGGCGCACGAAAAACGCGCGCAACTTGACCTTTTAATAACCAGATGGTTATGGGATGGCATGTTTATCCATTGCCCCCGAAAGAGGCACGCATGATCGCGTGCGACGCATTGTTCAAGGCGCTGGCCGACGCAACACGGCGGTCCCTGCTGGAACATCTGGTCCGGGAAGGACAGAAGAACGTGCATGCGCTGACGGCCATAGCCGGGGTATCGCAGCCGATGGTATCGCGCCATCTGGCAAAGCTGAAGCGTGCCGGACTGGTCACGGCGCATCGGGCCGGTCGTGAAACCTATTTCACCGCGCGGACGAAGGGACTGACCCCGGTCGTGCAGTGGATGGCCCTCTATGGCGCGCTCTGGTCGCAACCGCTCACCGCGCTGGAAGGGTTGGAAAAGCTGGAGGCGGCGGGATCGGCCGCCCAATGATCGGCGCCATGGCAGCCCTGGCCTTCTCCTGATCATGGCACGCACCGGCGATTGAGGATTCCCGTCGCCTCATCCCGGTGAAAGCCGTCGCCCCGCCCCGGGGCTTCGCCACGTCATAAGAACAGGGCCGATGTTCGCCGATGGGCGGACAAGGACAGCGGTATCAGGGGCATGCCCGCGCCATCCGATCGAACCGCGCCCTGACTTCGCCTTGCCGACGTCACCGCGCCTTTGCCATTGTATAAGCCGGGCGTGCGGGTAAGGCCGTCCCCATGTCCTGCCGCCCGATGCTCCGCGCGATGGCTCTCCGCCCGCTCGCCGCCCTGCTGTTCCTGCCCGCCGCCGCGCCGGCCCAGACGCCGGCGCCCTCTCCCATCCCGCCAGCCCCCGACAGGATCGCCGGGCAGGAGGCAACCATCATCGTCACCGGCGCGGGATTACCCCTGCCGCCGGGAACACCGGCCTATGGGTCGGTGCTGATCGACCGGCAGCGGCTGCTGGACAGCGCATCGGGCCGGATCGAAACCATGCTGGGCGATGTCGCCGGTTTCCAGCAGTTCCGCAGGTCTGACAGCCGGTCGGCCAATCCATCCGCGCAGGGGGCAACGCTGCGCGCATTGGGCGGCAACGCGTCGAGCCGGACGCTGGTGCTGCTCGACGGCGTACCGATGGCCGATCCCTTTTTCGGCTATATCCCCTTCTCCGCGCTGGTGCCCGACCGGCTGTCGGTCGTACGCGTCACGCGCGGCGGCGGCGCGGGCGCCTTTGGCGCGGGCGCGGTGGCCGGCACGATCGAACTGGCCAGCGCCACCCGCGACCAGTTGCCCGCCTTCGCTGCCAGCGCCTTTTACGGCAGCAGGGACGCGACCGAAGTGTCGGCCAGCCTGTCGCCGGACCTTGGCGGCGGTTTCCTGTCGCTGTCGGGGCGCTGGGACCGTGGCGACGGTTTCCTGACCACCCCGCGCGACCAGCGTGTCGCCGCCACCGTTCTGGCCGCCTATGACGGCTGGTCCACCAACCTGCGGGTGGTGGCGCCGCTTTCGTCCACCTCGGAGATTCAGATGCGCGGCACGCTGTTCCGCGACACGCGCACGCTGCGTTTCCGGGGCGCCGACAGCGTGAGCGAGGGACAGGATGCCAGCGCGCGGATCGTGTCGCGCGGCGCCTGGCAGGTCGACGCCCTCGCCTATATTCAGGCGCGCAACTTCTCCAACATCGTCATTTCCTCCAATGCGCCGTTCCGCAGGTCGCTAAACCAGCGCAACACACCGTCGACCGGCATCGGCGGCAAGATCGAACTGCGCCCGCCGGTCGGCGCAGGCCATGTGCTGCGGCTGGGCTTGGACAGCCGCTTCGCGCAGGGCGACATGTTCGAGGACGCCTATAATGCCGGCATCGTCGCCAACCCGGTCACGGCCCGCCGTCATGCCGGCGGCAGGCAGGTGACGACCGGCCTGTTCGTGGAAGACGACTGGACCCCCACCTTTCTGAACGGCCGCCTGACAGTGACCGGCGGCGTGCGGGCCGACCGCTGGACGATCAGCGGCGGTTTTTTCCGCGAAAGGAACGCGGCGGGCGTCACAACCCGCGACGACGATTATGCCCGCCGGTCGGACTGGCAGTTTTCGGGCAGGGCCGGGGCGCTGCTGCGCCTGTCGGACGCCGTGGCCCTGCGCGGCGCGGGCTATACCGGCTTCCGCCTGCCCACGCTCAACGAACTCTATCGTCCGTTCATGGTCTTCCCGATCGCCACCAGCGCGAACGCGGCGTTGAAACCGGAAAAGCTGAAGGGGGTGGAGGCCGGAATCGACCTGACGCCCATGCGCGGCGTGACGATCGGAGCGACCGTCTTCCACAACCGGCTGGGCAATGCGATCGCCAATGTGACGACCGGCCCCACGACCCGTCAGCGCCGCAATGTCGACCGGATCGTCGCCAAAGGAATAGAACTGACCGCCAGCGCACAGACCGGCGATTTCGCCCTGTCCGCATCCTATGCCTACAGCTGGTCGACGGTGCATGCGCCGGGCCAGCCCTTCGACGGGCTCACTCCGGCGCAAAGCCCCCGCCATGCCGCCAGCGCGACGCTCGCCTGGGCGCCGCGCCAGGGGCCCTCGCTCTCGGGAACGCTGCGCTACGTCGCCAGACAATATGAGGACGACCTGCAATCCGACATGCTGCCCGGCGCGATCACCTTCGACGCGATCGCACGGCTGCCCGTGGGCCATGGCGTGACCATCGTCGCGCGGGGTGAAAACCTGCTCGACGAAACGGTGGTGACGCGCAATGCCGGCGGATCGATGGACCTTGGCACGCCGCGCACGCTGTGGATCGGCGTTACGCTGGGCCGATAGGGCCGCCCGCCCCGATCAGGCCGGCGTCCCTTTCCCGCCAAGCCACGCCGCGACGCCAGCGGCGATCGCGCGAAACGGATCGCCGATGCCGCCGTCCTTCGCCGCGGGCGGATCACCGGCATCGGACGCCTGCCGGATGGCGATGTCGAGCGGGATGCGGCCAAGGAAGGGAAATCCGCGATCCCGCGCCTCCGCCTCCGCTCCACCCCGGCCGAAGGGATCGGACAGTTCGCCGCAATGGGGGCAGGCATAGCCGGACATGTTCTCGACCAGGCCGATAATAGGCACCCCGCCCTTGTCGAACAGGCTGATCGCGCGGGTCGCGTCGATCAGTGCCAGGTCCTGCGGGGTCGAAACAATGACGGCGCCGGCGGGCTTGTGCTTCTGGATCATCGACAACTGAATATCGCCGGTACCCGGCGGCATGTCGACGATCAGCGTGTCGACATCGCCCCAATCGGCGTCGATCATCTGGCCAAGCGCATTGCCCGCCATCGGGCCACGCCAGGCGAGCGCCTGCCCCGGATCGACCAGATGCGCCATCGACAGCATCGGCACGCCCATGCCGCCGAGAACCGGGATCAGGCGTTTGTCGCGCGCCTGCGGCTTTTCCCCTTCACTCGCCATCAACCGCGCCTGGGATGGCCCGTAAATATCCGCATCGACCAGCCCAACCCGGTGGCCAAGACGATGAAGCGCCACCGCCAGATTGGCCGAGACGGTGGATTTTCCCACCCCGCCCTTGCCCGACGCAACGCCGATGATCCGCATCGCACGGCGCTGCGCGGTCATGGCGATCCGCACCTCGCTCACCCCCGGCACGGCCAGCCCGCCCTCGCGAATAGCCGCGGCCACCGCGTCGCGGCGTTCCGGCGACAACCCGCCCACGTCCAGCGCCAATGTCATGACGCCGTCCCGCACGCGCGGCGCGCTGGCCCGGCCGTCTGTCAGTGCCTTCAGGCGGGCGGAGAAATCCTCAATATCGGTCATGCCATGCGCTTTAGGTAACAAAGCGCGCATTGGGCACTGTTTTTCGTCGCACACCCTTCTTATAGAGACGAACATGAGCATATTTTTCGGCATGAACAGATTTTTCAGACGGATGCCCGGCGCGGTGAGCGCAATGGCCCAGGGCCCCTGGGGCGGAAAGAGCGGGGGACCGGGCGGAAATGACGAACCGGACCGCGGCGGTGACGGCGGCGGCCGCGCCGACGGCCCGCGCAATCCGTGGACCCAGCCCGGCCGGCCATCGGGCCAGCGCGGGCCTTCGGCTATAGAAGAATTGTTGCGCCGTGGCCGGGAAAGCCTGGGTCAGCGGGGCGGTGGAGGAGGCGACGGCGGCTTCGGCGGCCTGCCGCCACGCCCATCGGGCAAGGCGCTGTGGCCCGCGGCGGTCGGCATATTGGTCGTCCTGTGGCTGCTGCTCACCTGTTTCCACCGGGTGGGGCCGCAGGAACGCGGCGTCGTCACCCTGCTGGGCAAGTACAGCCGCACGCTGTCGCCCGGCATCAGCCTGACGCTGCCTGCCCCGTTCGAGAATGTCACCACCGTCGATGTGGAAGAAATCCGCACGATCGACATTGGATCGGCCAGCGCGGAGAGCGAGAATCTGGTGCTGACCGGCGATCAGAACATCATCGACCTTGCCTATTCGGCACGCTGGAACATCCGCAACCCGGAACTCTATCTGTTCCAGCTGTCGGACCCCGACGGGTCCATTCGCGAAGTCGCGGAAAGCGCCATGCGCGCCGTGGTGGCGAGCGTCAGCCTGGACGACGCGCTGGGCGCGGGCCGCACGGAAATCGAACAGCAGGTCGAACAGCGCATGCAGGAGATATTGGACAATTACCGGTCCGGCATCCGCGTGCAGGGCGTCGCCATCAAGCAGGCCGATCCGCCCACCGCCGTCAATGACGCGTTCAAGGCGGTGTCGGCCGCGCAGCAGACCGCGCAAACCTATCTCAACGAAGCACGCGCCGCAGCCCAGCAGGTGACCGCCAAGGCACAGGGCGAGGCCGCGTCGTTCGACAAGGTTTATGAACAATATAAGCTGTCGCCCGCTGTCACCCGCCGGCGCATGTATTATGAAACCATGGAGGGCGTCCTGTCCAACGTCGACAAGACCATCGTGGAAACCGGCAACGTGACCCCCTATCTGCCGTTGCCCGAACTCAAGCGCCGCGCGGCGCCGGCGCAGCCGCAGGCACAACCGCAGGTGCAGGCCAACGCCGCCGCGAACGGGGAGGGCCAGTGATGCCGGCACCGCTGCGCAATCCCATCGCCCTCGCGCTGATCGCGATCGCGCTGCTGATCCTGATCGGCAGCACCGTGGCGATCGTGCCCGAAACGAAACAGGGCGTGATCGTCCGGTTCGGCGACCCCAAGGAGATCATCAACCGCTATCGCGCCAATGAGGAATTCGGCAAGACCGGCGCGGGCGTCATCTGGCGCTGGCCGTTCGTCGACCAGATCGTGTGGATCGACAAGCGCGTGCTGTCGGTCGAGATGGAGCGGCAGCAGGTGCTGTCCACCGACCAGCTGCGGCTTCAGGTCGACGCCTTTGCCCGTTACCGCATCGTCGACCCCCTGCGCATGTATATCGCCGCGGGCAGCGAGGCGCGCGTGTCGGACGCGCTGCGCCCGATCCTGGGATCAGCGCTGCGCAACGAACTGGGCAAGCGGCCCTTTGCCGCGCTGCTCAGTCCCGAACGCGGCCAGGTTATGGCCAATATCGAGGCGGGGCTTGACCGCGTGGCCCGCCAATATGGCGCGGCGATCGTCGATGTGCGCATCAAGCGCGCCGACCTGCCCGACGGCACGCCGCTGGAAAGCGCCTTCACCCGCATGCGCACCGCGCGCGAGCAGGAAGCGCTCACGATCCGCGCCCAGGGCGCCAAGCAGGCGCAGATCATCCGGGCGGAAGCGGACGCCAATGCCGCGCGTATCTATGCCGAAAGCTATGGCAAGGACCCCGGATTCTACGATTTCTACCGGGCGATGCAGAGCTATCGCTACACCTTCTCCCCGGAACGGGACGGGCAGACGTCCGTGGTATTGTCGCCGGACAATGAATTCCTGCGCCAGTTCCAGGGCCGGTAATCGAGCAGGGAGAAACCCATCGCCCCGGCACCGGGGATCATTACGGAACCCGCACCATTCAAAATGGGTTAAGGCAGGACAGCGCATCCAGGGCACCCACACGCCCCGCCGATACACTGCCTCGCCTTTCCCGATGTTCTAGAGAGGCCAGATGTTCAAGAGAGGACCGTCACGAGTGCGTTACGCTTATGCCATCACCGGCGCCCTGCTGCTTGGCGGCACGGCCATCGCCGTCACGACCAGCCCCCATCTGGGCGCGCAAACCGCGCAGAATGAAGGCATGCAGGCCGCCGCCCCGGCGGGTGCGCCGGCCAGCCTGGCGGACATGGTCGAAAAGCTGCAACCGGCCGTGGTCAACATCTCCACCAAACAGCGTGTGACGGTGCAAAACCCGTTCCAGGGCACGCCGTTCGGCGATCTGTTCGGCTTTGGCGGGCCCGGCGGCCGGCCCCAGACCCGTCAGGCCCAGTCGCTCGGCTCAGGCTTCCTGATCTCGGCTGACGGCTATATCGTCACTAACAATCATGTGGTGTCCGCCGGCGCGCAGGGCGCGACCGTCGACACCATCACCGTCACCCTCACCAATCGTGAGGAATATACGGCCAAGCTGGTCGGCCGCGATCCCGCCACCGATATCGCGGTGCTCAAGATCGACGCGAAAAAGGCCCTGCCCTTCGTGAAATTCGGCGACAGCACCAAGGCGCGGGTCGGCGACTGGGTGGTGGCAATCGGCAACCCCTTCGCCCTGTCGGGCACGGTGACCGCCGGTATCATTTCCGCCGTGCACCGGGGCACGGGCGGGACGTATGACAAGTTCATCCAGACGGACGCATCGATCAATCAGGGCAATTCGGGCGGCCCGATGTTCGACATGCGCGGCAATGTGATCGGCATCAACAGCCAGATCCTCTCACCGTCAGGCGGCAATGTCGGCATCGGCTTCGCGATCCCGTCCGAACAGGCGCAGCCCATCGTCGAAACGCTGCGCAAGGGGCAGAGCGTCAGGCGCGGCTATCTGGGCGTGCAGATCAGCCCGCTGGGCGAAGACCTCGCCGATTCGCTTGGCCTCGCCAAGAATCGCGGCGAATTCGTGCAGGGCGTGGAGCCCGGCAAGGGCGCGGACAAGGCCGGCATCAAGCCGGGCGACGTGATCGTCAGCGTCAGCGGTCAGGAAGTCAGCCCGGACCAGAATCTGTCGTCGATCGTCGCCAGCCAGCCGATCGGGTCGAAGGTGCCGATCGTGCTGATTCGCAACGGCCAGCGGCAGACCGTGACTGCCATCGTAGGCGAACGGCCGTCGGAAGACGAACTGGCCAGCTTCGCCCCGCAGCAGGAGGAGGAAGATTTCAGCGGGCAGCAGCAGCCTTCCGGCAGTCAGGCGAGCCAGCAATCGCTGGGCATATCCGCCATCCCGCTGACCCCCTCGATCATCCGGCAGCTGGGCCTTGCCGCCGACACGCGCGGGATCGTCATCACGTCGGTCGATTCGTCGACCGATGCGGGGGCCAAGGGACTGCGCCGCGGCGATGTGATCGTGACCGCGAACAATCGGCCGGTGGCAACGCAGGCGGATCTGGACGCAGCGACCAAGCAGGTCGCGGCGCAGGGCCGGAACGCGATCCTGCTTCAGGTCCTGCGCCGCGGCCAGCCCGCGACCTTCCTGCCGGTACGGCTGCGCGACAAATAAGGCGGACGATCCGGCCGGATCGTTACGGCCGCGCTTGCCCGGCGGCCTTGTCCCCTTCTAAAGAGGGCAAGGCGGGCGAGCGCGGCCTGACCTTCTTTTGGGGACCATGGCCATGAATGACGGCATTTTCATCGGCCTGGGCGGGTCGGAAGGGAACGGGCCGGAAAAGGGCGGGGGCGCCCCCCAATATCTGAATCTGAAACGCGCGAACCGGCACGGGCTGATTGCGGGCGCAACCGGCACGGGCAAGACCGTGACGCTCCAGCTATTGGCCGAAAGCTTTTCCGCGCGGGGCGTCCCGGTGTTCGTCGCCGACGTAAAGGGCGACCTTTCGGGCATATCCATGGCCGGATCGCCGACCGCCAGAAACGCGGACAAGCTGGTGTCGCGCGCGCGGGACATCGGCCTTGCCGATTACGCCTATGCGGACAACCCCGCGATATTCTGGGACCTGTACGGTCAGCAGGGACATCCGATCCGCACGACCGTCAGTGAAATGGGCCCATTGCTGCTGGCCCGGCTGATGGGCCTCAACGACACGCAGGAAGGGGTGCTGACCATTGCCTTCCGGCATGCCGATGACGAAGGGCTGCTGCTGCTCGACCTGGGCGATCTTCAGGCGATGCTGGCCTATTGCGCGGACAATGCCGACAGCCTGTCCGCCCGCTACGGCAATGTGACCAGGGCCAGCGTCGGCGCGATCCAGCGCCAGCTACTGCAACTCGACGATCAGGGGGGCGCGCACTTCTTCGGCGAACCCGCGCTCGACATCCACGATTTCCTGAAGGTGGATGACAAAGGGCGCGGCTATGTCAACATCCTGGCCGCCGACCGGCTGATGCAGAGCCCGAAACTCTACGCCACGTTCCTGCTCTGGCTGCTGTCCGAACTGTTCGAGACGCTGCCGGAAGTCGGCGACCCGGAAAAGCCGGTGCTGGTCTTCTTCTTCGACGAGGCGCATCTGCTGTTCGATGACGCCCCCGCCGCCTTGCAGGACAAGATCGAACAGGTCGTGCGCCTGATCCGGTCCAAGGGCGTGGGCGTCTATTTCGTGACCCAGAACCCCATCGACATACCGGAAAAGGTCGCCGGACAGTTGGGCAACCGTGTCCAGCACGCGCTGCGCGCCTTCACCCCGCGCGACCAGCGGGCGATCCGGGCGGCGGCGGACACGTTCCGCATCAACCCCGACCTTGACGTCGCCACCGCCATCACGGAACTGCGGACCGGAGAAGCGCTGGTGTCACTGTTGCAGGAGGACGGAGCGCCCGGCATCGTCCAGCGCACGCTGGTTGCCCCGCCCCGGTCGCGGCTGGGGCCGGTCGACGCCAGGGAACGCGCGATCATTCAGTCGATCTCGCCCTGCGCCGATACATATGATGATGCGGTGAACCGCGAATCGGCGGAAGAGATATTGGCCGCGCGCGGCGATGCCGCCGCCGCGGCCGCGCAGGCGGTAAGGGCGAAGGCGGACGCCGACAAGGCCGCCGCCCGACAGGCCAGGGTCGAGGCGAAGGCGCAGGAACAGGCGTTGCGCGAAAAGGCGCGGGCCGACGCCGCCGCCGCGCGGGAAGCCGCCAAACCGTCTGCGCTGGACAAGGCCGTGCAATCCGCCACCCGCGCGGCGGGATCATCCATCGGCCGGCAGGTCGCCAACGAACTGGGTCGCGCCGTATTTGGCGGATCGTCGCGCAAATCGTCCGGCGGCCTTGCGGGCAGGCTCGTGCGCGGCATATTGGGGGGCCTGTTCAAATAAGCGCGGTCGATGACAGGGATTCGTCGCCGCCGTCCGGCGTGACAGCGTTTTCATAGGGAGTTCGTGGTGATGAAGACCGTTCATTTCGCTCTTGCCGCCCTGGCGGTGCTCGCGGCTTCCGCCACGCCCGCGCCGGCGCAGGTCGTCGGCGTGATCCTCGACAGCCCTGACGCGCGGCAGGCGCAGGGTGAAGCACGGCAACGCCCCTATTTCCCGCCGGTCGGCAATCCCACCATCTTTTCCGCCGCCGCCGCGCGCGACGCCTGCGCGGAAAAGGCGCTGGATCAGGCCGGGACGGGCGCGCAACTGCTGGGACAACCCAGCGCACAAACCATGTCGACCGGCTGGGAAGTCCATGGGCAGGTGGGTTTCCCCGGTGATGGCGGCTCCGTCCCCTTCGTCTGTTCCGTACGCAACGGGTCGGTGTCGGGCATATTGCTGGATCAGTGAGGGACGACAGGGGCGCGGCGATCGCATCAGGCTGCGCCCCCTTCTTTCATTTAGGAGAGCGAACCACCGCGCTCACCCGGCAAGCGCACCATCCCATCGGCGGGAGGCCCGCGTCCCGCTTTAACGGATCGTTGTTATACGGCACGCTTCAGGGTCGGGACCTGCTATCGCGCGACCAAGGCGTTCCAATGGGGAATATAGTGGGCCGGAATACGCGCCGTGAAGGCTGGTTGCCTTTGCCGGCGCATTTCGGACTGACATGGAAGCCATTGGAACGTCCTGAAAGGATTTGACCGAAATGCCCCATTGCAGCAGCGTCAGATCGGTTTGAAATATCGCCATATTCCTGCACCTCTCTTCCTCGCACCGGAGCATTTTGCCTCACGCCTCGATGGTGCGATTAACAGGTCCTGACCCTAAGGACATTGGATGACCGTCGCCGACATGCCTCGCCACCCTTTGCGCTTCCCTGATTTCCGCGCCTATCTGGTCGGCCGGATGGCGGCGGTGCTGGCGCAGTACAGCATGATGATCGTGCTCGGCTGGCAGGCCTATAACATCGCGCGCGAAACGATGACCACATCGGGCGCCGCCGCGCAGCTTGGCCTGATCGGCCTCGCACAATTCCTGCCGCTTTTCCTGCTGACCCCCCTCACCGGCTGGGTTGCGGACCATTTCGATCGGCGCAAGATCACCCGGA
>JBFWMJ010000016.1:0-39446 GCA_050251675.1 Sphingobium sp. | reverse complement strand
ACAATACGTTCAACGACAGCGATACGCCTTATTACCAGATCGGCGCGGGCAACGACCTCGTCCCCTTTTACCAGCCCTATAATTATGCGCCGCCAAACTATCTGGTGGTTCCACAAGAGCGGTATACGGCCACCGCGCTGGTCCGGTATGAACTGACCGACGGCATCGAATTTTTCGGGCGCGGCAATTACCTGAAGTCGAAGGTGAACAGCCAGTCGGCGCCCACGGGCACGTTCGGCTACACATTCGATATCGCGCCCGACAACGCATTCCTCACCCCGCAGCAGCGCGACCTGCTGTTCAACAGCCCCCTCTCCACCGTCAACGCCGATGGTTCGACGACGGTCGGCATCCGCCGCCGGATCGTCGAAAGCGGCGGCCGCACGACCATCTACGACAACAAGGCATGGCAGGTCGTCGGCGGCCTGCGCGGGCAAGCCGGCAGCCTCAATTGGGAAGTGTTCGCGCAGTACAGCCAGTCGAAGCGCGACATCTCCTATCTGAACGACATCACCTATGCCCGCACGGCACAGGCGCTCGACGCGGTATTGGGGGCGAACGGCATCCAGTGTCGTGACACGTCCAACGGCTGCGTCCCGCTCAACCTGTTCACCGCCGATGCGATCCAGCAGGACGCGCTCGGCTTCATCCTGACCGGCGGCAAGCAGAAGGATAAGACCACGCAGTTCGTTGCCGGCGGTTCGGTGTCGGGCGACATAGCCGGGCTGGCCAGCCCGTGGGCCGCCAATCCCGTCGCCTTCGCGCTGGGTGTGGAATATCGCAGGGAAAGCGCGCGCACGGACGTCGACGCGTCCTACGCATCGGGTGACCTGATCGGCTATGGTCAAGGTTTCAATCTGGCGCCCTATCATTTCAACACCAAGGAAATCTTTGGCGAACTGCGCATCCCGGTCGTCAGCGACAAGACATTCTTCCAGTCGCTCAGCATCGAACTGGGCTATCGCTATTCGGATTATTCGACCGTGGGCGGGGTGCATGCCTACAAGGCCGGCGGCGACTGGTCGCCGGTACGGGGCATTCGCTTCCGCGGCCTGTACCAGCGCGCCGTTCGCGCGCCCAACATCTATGAACTGACCGCCCCGCCGGTTTCGAGCATCGACAATCTGTCGGTCGACCCATGTGCGAATGGCGCGCCGGTGGGCAATGCCACGCTGACCGCGCTGTGTCTGGGCACCGGCGCCCCCGGTTCGACCTACACGGTAAACAATATTCCCGGACCGGTTGCGGGCCAGATCAACGCGTTCAGCGGCGGCAGCCTGGCGCTGAAGGCCGAAAAGTCGGATACCTACACCCTCGGCGTAGTGCTGACCCCCGCCCAGGTTCCCGGCCTGTCGGTGTCGGTCGACTGGTTCGACATCACCATCAACAACGCGATCGACGTGCTGGGCGGATCGCCTCAGAATGTCGTGGACGGCTGCTATCTGGTCGCGCAGGATCTCAGCAGCCCTTATTGCCAGGCGATCGCCCGCAATGCGCTGACCGGCTCGCTCAGCGGCAACATCAGCTATGGTGTCGACCAGGTCTATGCCAACAGCGCCTTTATCCAGACCAAGGGCATCGACGTGGGGATCAGCTATGACCACCGGGTAGGCAACGGCCGGGTCAACCTTTCGATGAACGGCACCTGGCTCGACACCTATGCGAAACAGGGCGCGACGTTCGTGCCGGTGACGGAATGCGCGGGCCGCTTCGGCTTTGCCTGCAACATGGCGCCGATTCCCAAGTGGAAACATATCGCGGCCGTCACCTATTCCAATGGCGGCGTGAGCCTGATGGGCCGCTGGCGCTATTTCGGCAAGGTGAAGCAGGATTCGGGCACCGACATCCTGGTCTCGCGCATCAAGGCCCAGAATTATTTCGACACGACGCTGTCGTTCGAGACTGCAAAGGCCTTCACCTTCCGCCTCGGCGTCGAAAATCTGTTCGACAAGAAACCGCCGGTCGTCGGTTCCGAAGCAGGCGGCACCGCCTATAATTCGGCCAACACCTTCCCCACCGTCTATGATGCGCTGGGTCGGCAGTTCTTCGCCGGGATCACGGCGAAGTTCTGATCGCTTGGCTACCGACTGAAAAAAGGGGGCGCTTCGATATCGGAGCGCTCCCTTTTTCGTTACCGGCCCGTCACTTCACGCCGAGTTTCAGCGCCCCGTCGCCTTCCTCCACCGACACCGTCGACCCATCCGGCACTTCGCCGCGCAGGATCAGGTCGGCAAGCGGGTCCTGCACATAGCGCTGCACCGCCCGCTTGAGCGGCCGCGCGCCATAGACAGGATCGTAACCGACCCGGCCCAGCCAGGCCCGCGCGCCGTCGGAGAGGTCCAGCCTGATCTTACGATCCTTCAGCAAAGCACCGATGCGCGCGACCTGGATGTCGACGATCGGGGCCATGTGACCGGCGCCCAGACGATGGAACAGGATCACTTCGTCCAGCCGGTTCAGGAATTCCGGGCGGAAATGGGCACGCACGATGTCCATCACCTGATCCTCGACCTTCTCCACCGGTTCATCGTCGGCCAGACCGGCGATGAACTGGCTGCCCAGATTCGACGTCAGCACGATGATCGTGTTGGTGAAATCGACGGTGCGCCCCTGCCCATCGGTCAGGCGGCCGTCGTCCAGCACCTGCAGCAGCACGTTGAACACGTCGCCATGCGCCTTTTCCACCTCGTCGAACAGGATCACCTGATAGGGGCGCCGCCGCACCGCTTCGGTCAGCACGCCGCCTTCCTCATAGCCGACATAGCCCGGCGGCGCGCCAATCAGCCGCGCGACCGAATGCTTCTCCATGAACTCGCTCATGTCGATGCGCACCATCGCGCTGTCGTCGTCGAACAGGAAGCCGGCGAGCGCCTTGGTCAGTTCGGTCTTGCCGACACCCGTGGGGCCGAGGAACAGGAAGCTGCCGAGCGGCCGGTTCGGGTCCTGCAACCCCGCGCGGCTGCGGCGCACGGCGGTCGACACGGCTTTCACCGCGTCGGCCTGACCGATGACGCGCCTGGCCAGCTCCGTTTCCATGGCGAGCAGCTTCTCGCGTTCCCCCTCCATCATCCTGTCGACCGGGATGCCGGTCCAGCGGGAGACGATCGACGCGATATCCTCGCTCGTCACTTCCTCGCGCAGCATCGCGCCCTGGGACGTGGACTGCGCATCCGCCAGCTTGCGTTCCAGATCGGGGATGCGGCCATAGGCCAGTTCGCCCGCCCGGGCGAGGTCGCCGCCGCGCTGCGCCTGCTCCAGTTCCAGCCGCGCCGCGTCAAGCTGCTCCTTCAGCTTGCTTTCGCCGGCGATCTTGTCCTTCTCCGCCTGCCAGCGCTGGGTCAGTTCCGCCGATTGCTGTTCCAGATTCGCAAGATCCTCGTCCAATGCCGTCAGCCGGTCGGCCGACGCCTTGTCCGTTTCCTTCTTGAGCGCTTCCCGCTCGATCTTGAGCTGGATGATGCGCCGGTCGAGCGTTTCGATCTCCTCCGGCTTGCTTTCCACCTCCATCCGCAGCCGCGACGCCGCCTCGTCCATCAGGTCGATGGCCTTGTCGGGCAGGAAACGGTCGGTGATATAGCGGTTGGAGAGCGTCGCCGCCGACACGATCGCCCCGTCGGTGATCCGCACGCCATGGTGCAGTTCATATTTCTCCTTGAGCCCGCGCAGGATGGAGATGGTATCCTCCACCGTCGGTTCGCCCACGAAGACCGGCTGAAAGCGCCGCTGGAGCGCGGGGTCCTTCTCCACATATTTGCGATATTCATCGAGCGTGGTTGCACCGATGCAGTTCAGTTCACCGCGCGCGAGCGCAGGCTTCAGCAGATTGCCCGCATCCATCGCGCCTTCGCTCTTGCCCGCGCCGATCAGCGTATGCATTTCGTCGATGAACAGGATGATCTGGCCCTCGCCAGCCTTCACCTCGTCAAGCACGCCCTTCAGCCGCTCCTCGAACTCGCCGCGATATTTGGCGCCCGCGATCAGCGAGCCCATGTCGAGCGCCATCAGCGTGCGGTCCTTGAGCGTGTCGGGCACGTCGCCATTGGCGATACGCAGCGCCAGACCTTCGGCGATGGCGGTCTTGCCCACGCCCGGATCGCCGATCAGGACCGGGTTGTTCTTGGTGCGGCGGGCCAGGATCTGGATGGTACGGCGAATTTCCTCGTCGCGGCCGATCACCGGGTCCAGCTTGCCCTCGCGCGCCGCGTCGGTCAGGTCGCGCGCAAATTTCCTGAGCGCGTCATAGCGATCCTCCGCACCGGCGGTGTCGGCAGTGCGGCCGCCGCGCAGCTGGGTGATCGCCCCGTTCAGCGCCTCCGCCCTGACGCCCGCACGCTCCAGCGCCTTGCCCGCCGCCGTTGTGGTGGCCAGCGTCAGCGCCAGCAACAGTCGCTCGACCGTGACGAAACTGTCCCCGGCGCGCTGCGCCACCTGCTCCGCCTGGTCGAGCACGCGCACGGCGTCATTGTCGAGGCCGGGAGTCTGCTGCGCGCCGCTGCCCGATACGGACGGCACTTTGACCAGCGCCGCGTCGGTTTCCCGCAGGGCGACGGATGCATCGCCGCCCGCCGCCCTGATCAGGCCGGATGCCATGCCCTGCTCATCTTCCAGCAACGCTTTGAGCAAATGTTCCGGGCTGATCCGCTGATGGCTCATGCGGATCGCCACGGTCTGAGCGGATTGCAGAAATCCCTTTGCGCGATCGGTGAATTTTTCGAGGTTCATGACGTCCCCTTTCCAGGCAGGTCCCAAGCGTAAATCAGCACGGACTGTCACATAATGTTGCATAATAGCAACACAAGGCCGGCTGACAAATTTATCTGGCGGGATGAAATATATAACCCCTCCCCCTCCTTTGCGTCAGGCCAGTCGGGCGATGCCATGCGCCAGCAGGCGGATCAGGTCGGCCTGCCCGCGCGTGCGGGTCTTCGCATAGAGCCGTTTCGAATAGTTGCGCGCCGTGTCCTCCGTCAGGTTCAACGCCGCGGCGGCTTGCGCGATGCTAAGGCCGTTCAGCAACGCGTCGGCCAGCCGCCCTTCGCTGCGGGTGAGGCCATGGAGTTGCGCGATCTGCGCGGCGCGGTCGCGCGGGCCGGCGCCCTCCCGCGCCTGCATGAACAGCACCATGGCGGGGGCGGCAACCAGACCGGCCATGCGTGCGCGAAACGGCGCCGCCAGCAGGTCGATGGGCGGCGCGCCATCGACGCGGATCACCCGGCCGGGCAGGTCAGGGTCGGCATGAAAGGCGGCAGCAGCATCGGCCAGAGCGCGGCCCGCCGCCGGATGAGCCGTGAACAGGCGATCCCCCGGCAAGCGCCGGCCCGCCGTGCGGGACATCATCTGATCGGCGATCGGGCTGGCGATGATCAGCCGCGCCTTCGCATCCAGCGCCGCCCAGCCAAGCCCGCTGCGCCCGGCGGCATCGTCGGCCATGGCGGCGCGAAGCCGCATTTCGCCCAAAGCGGCAAAATTGGTTAGCGCGACGGTCAGATGCGGCGCCAGACCGCCCAGCAACGCCCCGTCAGCGGCGCTGAAATCCGCGCGGTCGTCCAGCAACGTGACCCAGGCGCTCAGGCCCGACGGCTCGCTGACCCGCATGATCCGCAGATAACGGGCACCCGACGCCCGGATCGCCGCGCGCCAGAAGGCGCTGCGCGCGCCGTCGTCCATCGTCAGCAACTCCTCGCCCCGATACACCCGGCCGGGACGCAGGGCATCGTGGTGCACGGCGTCGGGCAGGCCCGGCCCGGCCATGACCGATACGTCTCCGTCCCGCCGGACAACAATGTTCCCATGGTCCGCCGTCGTTACATGGGCATGGCGGAGGGACAGGCCGACCCTGTCGCCGCCGGTCCGCGCAACCAGCCGGTGCAGGAAGGTCGACCAGGGCGGATCATCCCGCAAGCCGCCATAGAGCGGCAACAGCAGCTCCCCCTCATCCACCCGGTTCATGGTCATGGCCTGCTCCCATATGGGATATTGCCCAGCCGTCAAACGGCGCTGCCACCGCTTTCACGCATATCCGCCGGAGCTTTGGCCAGCCCAGCTTTATGAGCTGATAGAAGTTCCTTATACACATATCCCATATGGGAGGTCACGCTTAAGCGGAAATGTGTAGGACAAAACGCAAAGGAGAGCCCGTAATGACTGCTGACGCGGCGACGCTGACCCATTTGTCCCGGCTGGAATCCGAAGCGATCCATATTTTCCGCGAGGTCGTATCGGAAGCGGAACAGCCCGTAATGCTCTACAGCGTCGGCAAGGACAGCGCCGTCATGCTGCATCTGGCGAAAAAGGCCTTCTATCCTTCGCCGCCGCCCTTTCCGCTGCTGCATGTCGACACGACCTGGAAATTTCGGGACATGTATGCGCTGCGCGACAAGGCGGCGCGCGATGCGGGCATGGACCTGCTGATCTATCAAAACCCCGAAGCGCTGGAAAAGGGCATCAACCCGTTCGACCATGGCCCGCTGCACACCGACATGTGGAAGACGGAGGGGTTGAAGCAGGCGCTCGACCTGTACGGCTTCGACGCGGCGTTCGGCGGCGCCCGGCGCGACGAGGAGAAAAGCCGTGCCAAGGAGCGCATCTTCTCCTTCCGCAGCGCCTCCCACCGCTGGGACCCCAAGGCGCAGCGCCCCGAGCTGTGGCGGCTCTACAATGCGCGCAAGAATAAGGGGGAGTCGATGCGCGTCTTCCCGATCAGCAACTGGACCGAACTCGACATCTGGCAATATATCATGGCCGAGGGGATCGAGATCGTGCCGCTCTATTTCGCGGCGCCGCGCCCCACGGTGGTGCGCGACGGCCTGCTGCTGATGGTCGATGACGACCGTTTCCGCCTCAAGGAAGGGGAAGAGCCGGTCATGCGGTCGATCCGTTTCCGCACGCTTGGCTGCTATCCGCTGACCGGCGCGGTCGAAAGCGAGGCGACGACGCTGGCGCAGGTGGTGCAGGAAATGCTGCTGACCACCACGTCCGAACGCCAGGGCCGCGCCATCGACAAGGATGCGGGCGACGCCAGCATGGAAAAGAAGAAGCAGGAGGGGTACTTCTGATGCCGGACGCACCTGTGACCAACGATCCCGTTTACCAGACCGACGCCCTGATCGCGCAGGATATCGACCGCTATCTGGACGTGCATCAGCATAAGTCGATGCTGCGGTTCATCACCTGCGGCTCGGTGGATGACGGCAAGTCGACGCTGATCGGCCGCCTGCTTTACGACAGCAAGATGATCTTCGAGGATCAGCTGGCCGCGCTGGAGGCGGACAGCAGGCGCGTCGGCACCCAGGGGCAGGAAATCGACTTCGCCCTGCTGGTCGACGGCCTCGCCGCCGAACGGGAGCAGGGCATCACCATCGACGTGGCCTATCGCTTCTTCGCGACCGAAAAGCGCAAGTTCATCGTCGCCGATACCCCCGGCCACGAACAATATACGCGCAACATGGTGACCGGCGCGTCGACCGCCGACCTCGCCGTCATCCTGATCGACGCGCGCAAGGGCGTGCTGACCCAGACGCGGCGGCACAGCTACCTTGCCCATCTGATCGGCATCAGGAACATCGTTCTGGCGGTGAACAAGATGGACCTGGTCGATTACAGCCAGGAGATTTTCGACACGATCGTCGGCGAATATCGCGACTTCGCCGACAGCATCGGTATCCAGAGCTTCACGGCGATCCCGATTTCCGGGTTCAAAGGGGACAACATCACCAGCCTGAGCGGGAACACCCCGTGGTATGATGGCCCGACGCTGATGGCGCATCTGGAATCGGTGGAGGTCGACGCGACGCGCGACGCGCAGAAACCGTTCCGCATGGCGGTGCAGTGGGTCAATCGCCCCAATCTGGATTTCCGGGGATTTTCCGGGCTGATCGCCAGCGGTTCGGTACGGCCCGGCGATGCGATCCGGGTCCTGCCGTCGGGCAAGACCAGCAAGGTCGCGCGCATCGTCACCATGCCGTCCGCGGGCGGCGGCGGCGATCTGGATCAGGCGATCGCCGGCCAGTCGGTCACGCTGACGCTGGAGGACGAGATCGACTGTTCGCGCGGCGACGTCATCGCCGCGGCCGACAGCCCACCGCAGGTCGCCGACCAGTTCGAGGCGGTGATCGTCTGGATGGACGAGGCGGAAATGCTGCCGGGCCGCCCCTATTGGCTCAAGATCGGCGCGCACACCGTGACCGCGTCGGTCCAGCAGCCCAAATATCAGGTCAACGTCAACACGATGGAGCATCTGGCGGCGAAGACGCTGGACCTGAACGCCATCGGCGTCGCCAACCTGTCGACCGACCGGCCGATCCCGTTCGAGCCCTATGCCGATAATCGTGATCTGGGCGGGTTCATCCTGATCGACAAGATGACCAATGCGACCGTGGCGGCCGGGATGATCCATTTCTCGCTGCGGCGCGCGCAGAATGTGCACTGGCAGGCGACCGACGTCAGCCGTGACCATCATGCGGGAATCAAGAACCAGAAACCGGCCGTCTTGTGGTTCACCGGCCTGTCGGGCGCGGGCAAATCGACGATCGCCAATCTGGTCGAAAAACGGCTGGCGCGGATGAACCGTCACACCTTCCTGCTCGACGGCGACAATGTACGCCACGGCCTCAACAAGGATCTGGGCTTTACCGACGCCGACCGGGTGGAAAATATCCGCCGCGTGGGCGAGGTCGCCAAGCTGATGACCGATGCGGGGCTGATCGTCATCACCGCCTTCATCTCTCCTTTCCGGTCGGAACGCGACATGGTGCGCAGCATGATGCAGCCGGGCGAGTTCGTGGAAATCCATGTCGACACGCCGCTGGCCGAGGCGGAGGCGCGCGACGTCAAGGGGTTGTACAAGAAAGCGCGCGAGGGCAGCCTCAAGAACTTCACCGGTATCGACAGCCCCTATGAGGCGCCGGTGGAGCCGGAAATCCACATCGACACTACCCGCATGACGCCGGAAGAAGCGGCCGATTTCATCGTCGAAAGGCTGATCCCATGACCGCCGCCGTCCCGACCCCGGCGTTCACCTCGGCGCTCAACGACGCGCAGCTTGCCGCCCATCTGGCCGAGACGGCGGGGCGCATCCTGCTGGAGGTGCGCGCATCGGGGCTGTTCGGCCCTGCGGCGCTGGGCAAGGCGGGCGATCAGACCGCCAACCAGTTCCTGGTCCACGCTCTGCGGGAAACGCGTCCCGATGACGGCTTGTTGTCGGAGGAGGAGAAGGACAATGACGCCCGGCTTTCCAGCAGCCGGGTGTGGATCGTCGATCCGGTCGACGGCACGCGCGAATATGGCGAGGAACGGGCCGATTGGGCGGTGCATGTCGGTCTGGCCATAGACGGGGTGGCGACGGTCGGGGCGGTGGCGCTGCCCGGCATGGACGGCGGCGTGGTGCTGCGCACGGACCGGCCGGTCGGCCTGCCTGCGGCATCGGATCGGTTGCGCATGGTGGTGTCGCGCACCCGGCCCGCCCCGGAAGCGGTGACGGTCGCGGAACGGCTGGGCGCGGAACTGGTGCCGATGGGGTCGGCCGGGGCGAAGGCGATGGCCGTGATCCTGGGCCAGGCCGACATCTACCTCCATTCCGGCGGCCAATATGAATGGGACAGCTGCGCGCCCGTGGCGGTGGCGCGCGCGCACGGGCTGCACTGCTCACGCATCAACGGCGATCCGCTGGTCTATAATCGATCGGACGTCTATCTGCCCGACCTGCTGATCTGCCGTCCCGAACATTCGCCCATGGTGCTTGACGCGTTGCGGTAGGGCGCGTGCCTCGCGTTACCGCTGGCCGGGGTCGGGCGCCCTGGCCGCATGCGGCGCGAACATGTCACTGAAGAAGTTGCGCCGATACCAGCGCGGCGGCGTGCCGCCGTCAGCCAGAGCGCGCGCCACGCGGTAATTGACCTCGGCAAAACGGGCGCCGGCCGCCCAGTCGATCGGTTGGGAAAGATCATCGCCGGGACGGTGATAGGCGCCGCCCAGAAATTGCCGCCAGGCGTCCTTCCCGCCATTGGCATAGCCGGTCGCCAGAAACATGGCAGGCACCCCTTTTCTGGCGAACATATAATGATCCGAGCGCAGGAAGATCGTTTCCTGCGGCATCGGATCAGGCATCACCGTGACGCCCATCGGCGCCACCGCGCCGGCCACGATCGGCCCCAGGGTCGAATGATCGGCGCCGAAGGCGATGACGTCGGTGAAGGGATAGAGCAGCAGGGGCATGTCGATGCTGACGGCGCCAATGATCCGGTCGATCGGCACCGGGGCATGATGCACGAAATATTTGGCGCCCAGCAGGCCCTTCTCCTCGCCGGTGGAGGCCAGGAAGAGGATCGAGCGCCGCGGCCCGTCGGCCGACCGGGCCATGGCCCGCGCGACCTCCAGCATCGTCGCGACGCCGGCGGCATTGTCGAGCGCGCCGTTGTTGATCCGATCCCCCACCGTGGCGGGACCGGCCGAATCGTCCGCGGCGGCGGGCGTAACGCCGATATGGTCCAGATGCGCCACCAGTACGACATGCTGGCCCTTCAGCGCAGGGTCGTTTCCGGGCACCACGCCCACGACATTGGGGCTGGTGACGCGCTGGCTGACGCTGTCGAACCGCACCGCCATGCGCGTGTTCAGGGCAAAGCCACGGGGCCTGCCTCCGGGCTTTGCGGCGTCCCTGCGGATGGCGGCGATCGACCGGGGCGCGCCGGCGAACAGAGCCGCCGCCGCGCGGCTGTTCAGCGACCCTGCGACGCGGATGCCGGGACTCTCATCGAACGGCCTGCCGTCATCGCCGATCCAGCTGAACCGGGGGACGGCGGCGGCCTGTACCAGCCGCGCCCAGGGGCGGGCCTTCATCGACCGGATGGTGTCGATCGAAAACAGGCCGATCGCGCCATGGGTCTGTGCCGTCCGGGCCTTTGCCCCGGCAAGATAGGCGCCCTCCTCATCGGGCAACCCTGCAGGATAGCCGCGCAGCGCCACCACGATCTTGCCCCGGACATCCAGCCCGGCATAATCGTCAAGGCCCAGCCGTGCATCATCGATACCATAGCCAACGAACACCACGGGCGCGGACAGCGCGATATGCGCTTCGCGCGCATTGGGGGCGATCAGCACATCGGCGCCGTGCGTCCAGCCTGTTTCGCCGGCGGGCCCCGTCATGGTCACCGTGCCAGGCGTCGGGCCATGGCTCGTCCTCTGGAACGGGGCCTGCTGATACCATCCGCCCCGGTCACCCGCCGGTTTCAGGCCGATCGCCTCGAACTGGCGCGCAACATAGCGCGCGGCGGCCGCATGTCCGGCGCTGCCGGTATCACGCCCTTCCAGCCGGTCGTCGGCCAGAAAGGTGACATGCGCTCTGATCGCTTCGGCGGAAAAGGCCGGATCGGTGGCGGCCCGGACGCCGGGTGTGGCGGGCAAAAGCAGGAACAGCAGCGCAATCACCGCCAGCACCCGCGCTCCGGCCCCGCCCGCCCTTCCGCATTCCGCGCCTGCCCCGTCAGCCATGTGTGCCGTCAGCCATGCAGCGCCCTCTCCACCCGATGATCCCGAACCGGGCAGCCTATCCCCGGCATCGCCACCGTCCAAGCATAATGCGTATTGCGCCGCTATATCGCAGCGCTATGCTGCCCGGCACCGGCAGCCCGCGTTCCGCTGAACCGCTTTCCCCGAGAGGCCTTATGTCCAACCTTTTTTCGCGCTGCCTACCCCTTTCACTGGCAGCGTCGCTGTTGGCGCTTGCCCCGGGTGCGGCCGCGAAGACCCCGTCGCCTGCCCCGGCCGCCGCGCAGCCCGCATCCAACGCGTCGCTCGCCGCAACGGTCGACATCCCCTATCAGCAATTCACGCTGGACAACGGCCTGCGCGTCATCGTCCACACCGACCGCAAGGCGCCCGTGGTCGGCGTCACCGTCTATTATCGCGTGGGCTCGAAGAATGAACCGGCGGGCAAGACCGGCTTTGCCCATCTGTTCGAACATCTGATGTTCGGCGGGTCGGAAAACGTCCCCAATTTCGACGAGCCGCTGACGTCGGCGGGGTCGTCGCAAACCAACGGATCGACCTGGTACGACCGCACAAATTATGTCGTGACGGTGCCGACCGGCGCGCTCGACCTGGCGTTGTTCATGGAAGCGGACCGGATGGGCCATCTGCTGGGCGCGGTGACGCAGGCCAAGCTGGATGCACAGCGCGGCGTCGTCCAGAATGAAAAGCGGCAGGGGGACAACCAGCCCTTCGGTCTGGTCGGCTATGCGCAAAGCGCGGCGCTGTTCCCCGCCGGGCACCCTT
Organism: Sphingobium sp.; assembly: GCA_050251675.1. Classification (GTDB taxonomy): domain Bacteria; phylum Pseudomonadota; class Alphaproteobacteria; order Sphingomonadales; family Sphingomonadaceae; genus Sphingobium. The sequence goes on along the minus strand of JBFWMJ010000016.1, from coordinate 27,176 downwards.
ATGGTCATGAGACGATCGGGTCGATGGCGGACCTCGACGCGGCCAGCCTGGCCGATGTCCACAGCTGGTTCCGCGATCATTACGCCCCCAACAACGCCATTCTTTCGCTGGCCGGCGACATCGACCTGCCCACCGCCCGCGCCAGAGTGGAGAAATATTTCGGCGGGATCGGCCGGGGCAAGGCGGTCACGCCGGTCGCCGCGCCGATCCCGACGCTGCCCGCGCGCATCGATCAGGACATGAAGGACAGGGTCGCGACCACCCGCATTTATCGCAACTGGGTCGTGCCGGGCATGGGCGACGCCGACAATGCGCCGCTCAGCGTCGCGGCGGCCGTGCTGGGCGGACTGGCCAGTTCCCGGCTGGACACCATTCTGGTCCGGCAAGAACAGCTGGCCGTGGCCGTCAGCGCCCATGTCCAGACCTTCGAGCAACTCGGCCAGTTCGAGGTGGTGGCGGACGTGAAGCCCGGCGTCGATCCCGCGCTGGTGTCGCAGCGGCTGGACGCGATCATTGCAGCGTTCATCGCCAAGGGCCCCACCGCCGACGAGGTGCAGCGCGTCGTCACCCGCCAGCTCGCGGCGCAGATTGGCGCGCTGGAGGTGGTTGGCGGCTTTTACGGCAAGGCGTCGACGCTGGCCGAAGGGCTGCTGTATCGCGGCGACCCGGGCTTTTACAAAACGGAACTGGCCGCATTGGGCGCGGTGACGCCGGCCGCCGCCACGGCGGCGATGGGCAAATGGCTGACCCGCCCCGTCTATGCCCTGCGCGTCGATCCCGGTCCGCGCGATGCCTATGCCGAAGCGCAGGGCGCGCAGCCGGCAACGCCGGATGCGGCAGCGGCATCGCCCGAACCGGCCCCGGCGCGGGCGGCGCTGCCGTTGCCCGCCGTCGTTCCATCCCCGCCGCTCGATTATCCGACCGTCGAAACGGCCAGCCTGTCCAACGGCATAAAGGTGCATGTCGCCCGCCGCACCGCCGTGCCGATGCTCTACGTGGCGCTCAGTTTCGACAGCGGCATCGCCGCCGACCCGCGCGACCGGCTGGGCATCGGTCAGTTCACGCTCTCGATGCTGGACGAAGGCACGACCAGCCGCACCGCCGTGCAGATCGCGGAGGAACAGGAACGGCTGGGCGCGACGATCGGCGCGGGCGCCTCGATGGACCGGGCGTCGGTGACGCTGCGCGCGCTCAAGGCCAATCTCGCGCCCTCGCTCGACCTGCTGGCCGATATCGTGAAGAATCCGGCCTTCGACGCCAGAGAGGTGGAGCGGGTCCGCGCGATCCAGCTGACCCAGATCGCACAGGAAAAAACCCAGCCGGCGGGGCTGGCAGGCCGCGCCATCTATCCGCTGCTCTATGGCCCGGCCCACCCCTATGGCGTTCCGGCGCGGGGACTGGGCGACAGCGACGCCGTCGCGGCAATGACCCCGGCCGACCTTGCCGCGTACAAGAACAAGTGGCTGCGCCCCGATAATGTGGAGATTTTCGTCGTCGGCGACACGACCATGGCGGACATCAGACCTCAGTTGGAGGCCCGGTTCACCGCCTGGCGCTCAACCCGCGACCTGAAGGGCGTCAAGGATTTCAGCGCGCCCATACCGGCCGGCCGCCCCGGCATCACGCTGATCGACCGGCCGCAATCGCCGCAATCCATCCTGCTGGGCGGATTCGTCACCAACCTCAGGGGCGGCGACGACCGCATCGCCTTCAGCGCGGCGAACAGCGTGCTGGGGCAGGATTTCCTGTCCCGCATCAACACCGACATCCGCGAGGTGAAGGCCTGGTCCTACGGCGCTTCGTCAACTCTTTCGGCGCGGGCACAGCGCAGCCCCTTCCTCATTAGCGCGCCGGTTCAGGCGGACAAGACCGGCCCGGCGATCACCGCGATCATGCAGAATGTCACCGACTTCTTGGGTGCCAGGGGCGTAACACCGGGCGAGTTCAGCCGCGTCGTGAAGGGCGATATCGCCGGTCTGCCGGGGCAATATGAGACGTCCGCGGCCATTTTGAGCCAGATGAGCCAGGATGCGCTGTTCGGCCGGCCGTTCGATTATGTCCGGGGACTGGCGCGACGCTATGAGGCGTTGACGCCGCACGCGCTCGACCAGGCGGCCCGCGCGGTGATCGACCCCGCCAGCATCCATTGGGTCGTGGTGGGCGACAAGACGCAGGTGCTGCCCCAGCTTCAGGCGCTCGACATGCCAGTGACGCTCGTTGACAGCGAAGCCGCGCCCGCCGAATAAAGGGGCATGACAGGGGCCGCGCCACGGGACATCGCGCGCGCCGCACTGGGACGTTCAGGGAGAAGAAACATGGCTTCAGTCGACGGCGCTTATGATTGCGTCACCAAGACTCCGCTGGGCGACCAGAGCGGCGTTTTCACCGTCATCAGCAACGGCGACACGTTCCACGGCACTATCGCCGGGGCGCTGGGAGCGATGGATGTCGAAAACGGCACCGTCGACGGCAACCGGCTGACATGGAAGATGGCCATGAAATTTCCGATGCCGATGACCATCGATTGCGAAGCCGTGGTGGAAGGCGATGTGCTGACCGGCACGCTCCAACTGGGCGCATTCGGCGCGGCGGCGATCACCGGCAAACGGCGCGGCTGACCCCGACGCCGTCCCCGGCCAGGGCAGATCATCGGACAAGACAGCAAAAAGGCCCGCCATCATCCCCGATGGCGGGCCTTTTTCCTATAGGGTTCAGCCGGCAATGCGCGCCGCCGACGCTGCGCGCGGGATCACGCCTGACCTCAGTATTGGACGGTGACCGTGACGGCGCGGCGGTTCTGGGCCCAGGACCCTTCATCCGACCCCAGCGCGGCGGGGCGTTCCTTGCCATAGCTGACCGTCGAAATCCGGCTTGAATCAATGCCGAGCGAGGCAAGATAGTTTTTCGCGGCATTGGCGCGGCGTTCGCCCAACGCGATATTATAGTCGCGCGTGCCCCGTTCGTCGCAATGCCCTTCTATGGTGATGCGCACATTGGGGTTCTGCTGCAACCATGCGGCCTGGCTCTGCAATATGACCTGATCCTCGGCATCGACGTCATATTGGTCGAGGCCGAACAAAATCCGATCGGACGACACCGACGCGATGAAATCTTCCTGACTGCCCCGAACCGGGCCGGCCGGGCCGGTCGAGGCTGCGGGCGGCGCCACGCCTCCGGGCGCGGGCGGCAATTCGGCCGGCGGCTTCTTGGAACAGGCCGCAAGCGCGATGATGGCGGTCGCCATCAGGACAGGCCGGGATATGGTCATCGGGGTCTCCTTGGATTTCATCGTTCCGCCACCCGCAAAGGCGCGCCATGTTTGGTGAGGATCGTTACGTAGTCAAGACGATTAGGTTCCCGCCGGGCAGGAGCGCCCGGCGCGATGTTACGGCAGCAACGGCCCCCAGGCCGGGTCGGACCCGCTGAGCGGGGTGGGAATCCGCCGTTCGTTGACCCCGGTCAGATCGACCTGCCACACTTGGCTGCTGCCCTGACGGCCCGGCGAGGTGCGGAAGAATTGCAGGACGCGGCCATTGGGCGACCAGCTGGGCTGTTCGTCCTGCCAGCCATTGGTCAGGATACGCTCATTGCCGCCGCTCGGCGTCATCACCGCAACCTTGAAATCGCCGGCAATCTTGGTGAAGGCGATGAGGTCGCCGCGCGGGCTCCATTCCGGCGTCGCATAACGGCCGCCGCCATGGCTGATGCGCTGCTGGTTCGATCCATCGGCGTTCATCACATAGAGCTGCTGTCCACCCGACCGATCGCTTTCAAACACGATGCGGGTGCCGTCCGGCGAGTAGCTGCCACCGACGTCGATCCCCGGAGAGGTGGTCAGCCGCACCGGCGCGCCGCCCTGCGACGACACGCGGTAGATGTCCGTATTACCGGCCACAGCCATCGAGAAGAGGATGAAACGCCCGTCCGGCGACCAGCGCGGCGCGAAGGTCGTGTTATTGCTTTCCGTCACCAGCCGCTGCCTGCCGGTGCCGATATCATAGATGTAGATGCGCACCCGGCTGCCCAGATAGCTGACATAGACGATCGACTTATAGTCCGGCGAAAAGCGCGGGGTCAGCGCGATCGACTGGCCGTTGGTGATGAAACGATGGTTGGCGCCGTCCGAATCCATGATCGCCAGGCGCTTGGTCCGGTTCCCCTTGGGCCCGCTTTCGGCGATATAGGCGATGCGGCTGTCGAAGAAGGGGCTTTCCCCCGACAGGCGGGCATAGATGGCGTCGGCGCATTTATGCGCGGCCCGCCGCCAGTCGCGCGGGGCGACGACATAGCCCTGCCGGGTCAGTTCCTGCTTGAGCGCCACGTCATAGAGATAGCAGCCGACGGTGATGTCCGCCTCACCGCCGGTCGTGCGCACAAAACCCTGCACCAGCGCCTGATAGGCGCCCCATTTGTCATATTGGGGAAAGGTCACTTCCGGCATGGTGACGGCAGGCATGCCGCCGGGACCGGACGGCTCGAACAGGCCGGACCCCTAGAGGACGGCGGCAATCACCTCCGCGATCTTGCGACCCAGTTCGCCGGCGCCGCCCGCGGGGGTGGAGACCTCCTGCTGCGCGGGCATGGCGGGGACCGCGATCCTGAGGTTGCTGTCGATATCCCCCGTCACATCGACCGACAGCTGCGCGAAGGCGGGCGTGGCCAGCGTCATGCAGAGCGCCGCGGCACGGGCCAGCACAGCGGTAATCTTAAAGCCTGTCATCGTGCTTTCCTTGCATAGACCCTGAGCGGGCTGAGCCATTTCCATTGCTCATAATGTTCGGCGGGCAGGCCCTTGAACGGCGATGCCTGCATCACCGCCTGAATGGCGCGTTCCTTATATATCGCAACCTGTGGCCGGTTGCTCGCATTATCGCCCTGAATATCGATGACGCTGGGCGTGCCGATGACGCGACCGTTGCGATCCAGCTTGACGTCGAGAAACGCCACCAGCAATTCGACGTCGGCGCCGGAGGGCAGGCGCAGGTGGCGATATATCTGGTCGCTGATCAGCCGGTCGAGCGCCGCCTTCTGCTGCGCGCCCATGGCGGCGGCCTGTGGCGGCGCAGCGCGGCGCGGGGCCGGCGTTTCGGTTTTGATGCCTTTGAGGAAATCGTCGCCGAGCAAAGATCCGCGCGGCTTTTCCGCCCTGCCTGCGCCCGACGCCTTGGCCGGGGTATCCGTCTTTGGCGCAGCCCGGCTTTTGGGCGCGGCCGAAGCGGCGGCGGCTTTCGGTTTGTCCGGGGCCGGTTTCGCCCTGGCGGACGGCTTGTCGGGCTCCGATCTAGGCTTGGGCTCCTGCTTGGGCTTGGGCTGAGCCTTGGGCGTGGGTTTGGATGCGGCCGGTTCGGGTTTGGCCGGCTTGGGCTTTGCAGACTTCGGCGCGGGCGGCGCCGGTTTCGGCTTTGGCGCAGGTTCGGGCCGGGGTTCGGGCTGCGGCGCGGGGTCAGGCACCGGCGCGGGCTGCGGCGCGGCATCCTCCGTCGGGCCTTTTTCGGGCGCCTGACTGGGCGGCGGCGGCTGGGTAGAGATGACGGGGGCCGTGGACTGGAGCGCCGCCTCGTCAACCAGGCTGACGTCCATGGGCGGCGAATGCAGCTTCAGCGGATTGGGCGCCGGAAAGCCCGTGGACAGCAGGGCGAACAGCAGGACATGTCCCGCCGTCGCGACGCCCAGGCCGATCTTTTCCGCGCGTTCCATGGCCAATTTGCTATGGTCCCTATTCTGAACCGCCGCTGACGCCGTCGCTGGCCCCCGCCTCGCCGGCGGTGCTGACCAGCGCGACCTTGTTGAGGCCGGCGCGATTGAGTTCGCCCATCACCCGCATCACCCGGCCATAATCGAGCGCGGTGTCGGCGCGCAGGAATATCTGGCGCGGTTCGGGCTTGCCGGCATTGGCGGCGGCAATTTCGGCCAGCCGGTCGGGCAGGTCGGCGTCGCGCACCGCCTCTTCATCGATATAGGCGGCGCCGTCACGGTCGATCGACACGACGATCGGCTTGTCGTCGGTGTCCAGCCCCTTGGCCCGGGTTTCGGGCAGGGTGACCGGCACGCCCGTCACCAGTAGCGGGGCCGTCACCATGAAGATGATCAGCAGCACCAGCATGACGTCGACCAGCGGCGTCACATTGATGTCGGCCATCGGCGCGCGCCCGCGCCCGCGCCGGGCGGAAGGAGAGCCGGACATGGCCATCAGCGGCCGCTCCCGATCAGGACGGCGCCGCTCACCGCTGCGCCTCCAGCTCGCGGCTTAGCGTCGCATAGAAACCGTCGGCAAATCGGCCCAGACGCGATTCGAGCCGGTTGATGCCATGGCTGAACCGGTTGTAGGCGATGACCGCCGGGATCGCCGCGAACAGACCGATCGCCGTCGCGAACAGGGCTTCGGCAATACCCGGCGCAACCACGGCCAGACTGTTGTTCTGTTCCGCCGCGATGGCGGTAAAGGCGCGCATGATGCCCCATACCGTGCCGAACAGGCCCACAAAGGGCGCCACGGCACCCACGGTCGCCAGCACGTTCAGCCGGTCGGACAGCTGGTCGACCTCCGCCGCGATGACGCTGGCCATCACTGTCGACAGGCGGTCGCGCGTACCGTCCCGGTCGATCACCTTCTGCGCGGTGGACCTGCGCCATTCGGACACGCCCGCCGCCATCACCTTGGCACTGGGGAATTCCGCCTTGCCGCGCGCTTCATAGAAGCGGTCGATATCGTCCGCCTTCCAGAAATCGCGTTCGAACGCGCGGCTTTGCGCGCTTGCCTTGCGCAGCGTGACGCTGAAGCCGATAATGATCGCCCAGGTCCAGATGCTGGCGAGCAGCAGGCCGACCATCACGATCTTCACGACGATATCGGCCTGGAGGAACAGGGCCAGCGGGGACAAGGTCGTGGCATCGGTCGCGGCGCCCAGAACGGCGCCGACATCGGGCATGGACAGGCTCATGGGTGGATGTCTTCCCCTTTCATCAGGCGGCTGAAAATATCGATCCAGGACCGCGGCTGCCGTTTCGGGCGGCCCTGCGGCGTCAGATAGGCGACGGCGATATCGCCCTGCGCCATTATGTCCTCTCCACGCATGACCGCCTGATGAATGGCGCATGTCGCCGCGCCGACATCGGTCACGCGGCTGCGGACGGTCAGGTCGTCGTCCAGCCGCGCCGGCCGACGATAGGCAAGCCTGGCGTTGGTGACGGCATAGACCCCCTCCCCCGCATCCAGAGTGGCGCGCTGGTCGATGCCGGCGACACGCAGCATGTCGGACCGCGCGCGTTCCATATAGCGCAGATAATTGGCGTGATAGACCATGCCCGACAAATCGGTATCCTCGAAATAGACCCGAAGCGGGAAATGATGCACGGCGCCGACGAACCGTCCGGTCGCGGGCCGCAGCAGGTCGGAAGCGGACATGATGCGCCTTTTAGCCATCATGTGCGTCCGGCGCAAAGGCGGAAATGTCGGGACGCGAGCCATTTGTGCCGCGCCGCTATGGCGAGCGGCTTTCCCCCACGCTAGGAAGGCGGCCGATCGATTCAGGAGAATGACGGGGATGAACGAGATTAAGACCGTGGGCGTGGTCGGCGCCGGCCAGATGGGCGCGGGCATCGCGCAGGTGGCGGCCCAGGCCGGCTATCAGGTGATCCTGTCTGACATCGATCTGCCGCGCGCGGAAAAGGGGGTGCAGGGCATCGCCAGGCTGCTGACAAGGAATGTGGAGAAGGGCAAGATCGCACAGGCCGATGCCGACGCCGCGATCGCGCGGATCACACCGGTCGGGGACATCGCCCCGCTCGCCGCGGCGCAGCTGGTGATCGAGGCGGCGACCGAGCGCGAGGACGTGAAGCGGACGATTTTCACCAGTCTCGCCCCGCTGCTGGCCGGCGATGCGATCCTGGCGTCCAACACTTCGTCCATCCCGATCACCCGTCTGGCCCAGACCGCACCCGACCCGGCGCGCTTCGTCGGGGTCCATTTCTTCAATCCCGTGCCGGTGATGGGCCTGATCGAGGTCATTCGCGGCCTGGCGACATCCCCTGGGACGGTCACGGCGGTCGAGGCGTTCGCCGTGAAGCTGGGCAAGACGGTGGTGCATGCGTTCGACGCGCCCGGCTTCATCGTCAACCGTATCCTGCTGCCCCTGATCAATGAGGCCTGCTTTTCCCTGGGCGAAGGCGTCGCCAGCATGAAGGACATCGACACGGCGGTGAAGCTGGGCCTCAATCACCCGATGGGGCCGCTGGAACTGGCGGATTTCATCGGGCTGGATACGGTTCTGGAGATCTGCAAGGTGTTGCAGGAGTCGACCGGCGATCCCAAATATCGCCCCGCCCCACTGCTGGTCAAATATGTCGAGGCCGGCTGGTATGGCCGCAAGACCGGCAAGGGATTCTACGACTATTCCGGCGCCGCGCCCGTCCCCACGCGCTGAGCGGCCCTTTCACCCCGCCGTCAGACCATGTTTGCGCATGCAATGGCGCAACTGGTCATAGCTGAGCCCCAGTGCCCGGGCGGTTGCCCGCTGGTTGTAGCGATGGCGTTCCAGCGTCGCCCCGACGATCGCTGCCTCATAGCTGTCGACGGCCGCCCTCAGGTCGGTCACGACGGGCGGCGGGGCCATTGCCGGCGTATTGGGCGGGACCGGCGGGGATGGGACCGGCGTCAGCGGTTCCGGCTGCCACGGGGACACGAACGGGTCGAGAACGACCTGCATGATCGCCCGGTCCGGCGCGTGCCAGCGATAGACCGACCGTTCGACTACATTACGCAGTTCGCGCACATTGCCGGGCCAGTCATACGCCTCCAGCTGCGCCATGCAGGCGGATGAGAAGCCGGGCCATTGCGCCCAGCCGCGTTCGGCCGCCATCCGACGCCCGAAATGATCGGCCAGCACAGCGACGTCCCCGTCGCGCACGCGCAGCGGCGGCAAAGTGATCACCTCGAAACTCAGCCGGTCGAGCAGGTCGGGACGGAACCGGCCCGCCCGGGCGGCGGCGGGCAGATCCTCGTTGGTGGCGGCAACGATGCGCACATCGACGGTCATGGCCCGCGACGACCCGATGCGCGCGACCTCCCCATATTCGATGACGCGCAGCAGCCGTTCCTGCGCCGCCATCGACAGCGTGCCGAGTTCGTCAAGGAACAGGGTGCCGCCATCCGCTTCCTCGAACCGGCCGGCACGCGCACGGGTCGCGCCGGTGAACGCGCCCTGCTCATGGCCGAACAGTTCCGCCTCGATCAGGGTTTCAGGCAGCGCGGCGCAGTTCATGACGATCAGCGGTTCGTCCCAGCGCGGGGACAGACGGTGGAGCCGCTCTGCGATCAGTTCCTTGCCCGTGCCCCTCTCGCCCACCACCAGCACCGGGCGATCGAGTTCGGCCGCGCGTCCGGCCAGTTCGACGGCATCGAGAAAGACCAGCGACTGACCAATGAACTGAGATTGCTTCTCCATTGCCAACTTATGGTGAAAATTGCCAATTAATGGCAAGATATTTCGTCCACCTCGGCTTTCCACTGTGCCGATCCAGCCGAATTGGCGCGCTTTCCTGAAACTGGCACGGCTCCTGCTATAACGGCTCCTGCTATAGTAAGGAATGTGGCCGCGCATGATGCGCGGGGCAGAATCCGGGACCGGCTTTTAAGGATGCGGGATATGACGGGCGGCGACATCGACATTCGGGCAAGCGGCGACAGCGCTGCCTGCGCGCGCGTCGCTTCACCCTGATCCGGCCTGACATCCGCCCACCGCACCATCATCAGGAGTGAGTTTCCATGGGTATTTTTTCCCGCACCCTCGACATCATCAATTCCAATGTGACCGACCTGCTCAACCGGGCGGAGGACCCCGCCAAGATGATCCGCATGATCATCCTGGAAATGGAGGAGACACTGGTCGAGGTGCGTGCATCCGCCGCCCGCACCATCGCAGATCAGAAGGAAATGCGCCGGCATGTCGACAGACTTTCGGCCCTTCAGGACAGCTGGACCGAAAAGGCGCAGCTGGCGCTCAGCAAGGATCGCGAGGACCTGGCCAAGGCGGCGCTGGTCGAGAAGCAGAAGGCGACCGACATGGCCGAGCAGTTGGTGAAAGAGATCGCGCTGCTCGACGACACGCTTACCGCGTCCGAGGACGATATCGCCAAGCTGCAGGCCAAGCTGCGGGAGGCGCGGACACGTCAGGCCAGCCTGATGACCCGCATGGAAAGCGCGCAGAACCGCCTGAAACTGCGCGAAGCCTATGCCGGAGAGAAGGTCAACGATGCCTTTGCCCGGTTCGACATGCTCGAACGGCGCGTCGACCTGGCGGAAGGACGCGCGGACGCGATGGCGCTGGGCGAAGCGCCCAGGACGCTGGAGGAGGAAATCGCCGAACTGGGTTCCAGCGACAAGGTCGATGCGGAACTGGCGGCGCTGAAAGCCAGCATGAACGCCGGCAAGAGCGCAGGAGCCTGATCCCATGGAAGATGTGTTCCTGCCCGTCATCATCTGCGGCATGCTGTTCATCGGCATGCCCTGGCTGATCTTCCATTATGTCACCAAGTGGAAGCAGGCGCCCAAGATCACCGACGAGGATGAGCGGCTGCTGGATGAGCTGCATCTGCTCGCCCGGCGGCTGGAGGAGCGGTTGCAGACGATCGAGCGGATCGTTGCCGCCGACAATCCCGACTTCCGCCCGCATCGCCCGCTGCCCGACGACCAATATGATTACGACCGGAGGACCCAAAGATGAGTGTGCGCCGCACCAAATTCTATCTGGACAAGCAGAACGGCAAATGGCTGGGCGTATGTTCCGGGATCGCGGACTATAGCGGGATCGATGTCGTCTGGGTCCGGGTCGGCGCGGTTCTGGTGACGCTCATGGGCGCCTTTCCCTGGACGGTGATCGCCTATTTCGCGGTCGCCTATTTCGCGGAGAACAAGCCGCTCGGCCTCTACGCCGACCGGGATGACGAAAAATTCTGGCAGGGGGTCCGCACCAATCCGGCGCGCTCGACCCGCGACGTGCGGTCCAAGTTCCGCGACATCGACCGGCGGCTGGCCGATATCGAAACCCATTATACCAGCCGCAATACGCGTCTGGCCGATGAGATCGACCGCCTGCGCTGACGCCCCGCCGTCGGCGGGGCGTCAGGCGGGTTCGGGAACCGCAGGGAGGACGGAATGCAGGAGCCCCTTTTCTACCTCATCATGGCAGCCGCCGGGCTGGCGACGACCGGCATTCTGGCGGCGGCCGTGCTGCGGGGCTGGGACGGCTGGCTGGATCTGAAGCGGGCGGAACTGGCGGGCCGGCGCGGCGAGGAGCAGCCGGCGGCAACGCGGATCGAACTCGCCGCGCTCAAGGAACGCATCCGCAAGCTGGAGGCGATTGCGGCGGGCGTCGACCTGTAGGGATGTTACGGGCTTTCGCCCGCGGCGAATCGCCTTATATGGGCGGGCATGACCGAGATGCGCAGCCTGACCGACGTGCAGGAAGAATATGAATTTCTCGATGCCGACGACCGCTATCGTCTGCTGATCGACCTGGGCAGGGCGCTGGAGCCGATGCCCGACGCGCTCAAGACCGACGCCACGCTGGTGCGGGGCTGTTCGGCGGCGGTCTGGGTCTATCCGACCCTGCTGGACGACGGGCGGCTGCATTTCCTGGCGGACAGCAACGCCGCGATCACCAAGGGGATCATCGCCCTGGTGCTGGCGACGGTGCAGGACAGGACAGCGGCCGATATCGCCGCAACCGACGTGGAAGGAGCGCTCGCCCCGTTCGACCTGCGCAATCAGCTGAGTTCCAACCGGACGCAGGGCATCCCCAACATGATCGCGCTGATCCGCGATACGGCCGCGCGGTATCGGGCCTGAACCCGCGCGGCGCGGCCCGCCGGTTCCTGCGCCCGCCCTGTTCGGGAAACATCCCACGACGTTCCGGCGTTGGCGTTTCCGTGAAGGAGACGGTGTAATGCGCATAGTGATGATGATGACCGCGATCGGCCTGCTGGCCGCCTGTTCGGGTGCCTCGGACAAGCCGACCCAGCGGCAGCAGATCGGCCAGGTATGGAAATATCAGGACGGGTCGACGGGGAAAGTCGCCTATATCGGCAGCGCCAACAGCGTGGCGACGATGACCGCGCCCGATACATTTTCGGTCATCCTCGTCCAGCCGATGCGTAACGGCGAAAAGAATGTGACGGTCAAGCTGGTCGGCGCGCCGTTCCGCTGCGACCTGTCGGATTGCGCGGTGAGCGCGACCACCGACGACGGCAGGACACACCGCTGGCATGGCCGCATGGCCGACACCAATGACGGGATAGAGATCAAGCCATCGGAAAAGGCGTATGAAACCCTCCGCGCCGCAAAGACGGTGAAGATCGCGCTGGCGGCAGGCGCGCAGGAGCAGGACTATCCGTTCGAATTCAACGTGGCCGGGCTGGACCTGAAAAGCTGAGACCGCGCGTCACTCCTGCAGCGACACGCCGGGACTGCGCGGGTCGGCCGCCCCCTGCCAGCGTCCGTCGGGCAACCGCTCGGCGGCGTTGGCCTTCAGGCCGAAGCGGGACAGGGTGACATGATGGCCCAGTTTCTCCAGCGGCGCCTTCATTGCGGCGGTTGACGTGCCCTCTTCCAGCACAAGGCCCTTGTCATTGAAGAACTGAAAGCCCAGGGCAATCGAATCCTGCGCCGACAGTCCCCAGTCGAAATGGGCGATCACCGCCTTGGCCACCTGCATGATGATGGTCCTGCCGCCGGCCGCGCCCACGGTGAAGAGGGGACGCGCCTTCCCGTCATAGACGATGGTCGGCGACATCGATGACAGCGGCCGCTTGCCCGGTTCCACCCTGTTGGCGACCGGCGCGCCGTCCCGTTCAGGGGTGAAGCTGAAATCGGTCAGCTCGTTGTTGAGGATAACGCCGTTGGCGATTAGCTGGCTGCCGAAGAAGCTTTCGATCGTCGATGTCCAGGCGGCGATGTCGCCATCGCGATCGATCGCGACGAAATGGCTGGTGCCCGATTCGGCCTGCGGCCGCGCGGCGGTGCGGGGCAGCGCACCGGGCGGCGTGCCCGGCACATAGCGATTGAGCGCCCTGCCGAGCGTGATCTGGCCCGAACGGCGCTTCAGATAATGGGGGTCGATGAGGCCCGCGACCGGCACGCCGACGAAATCCCGGTCGCCCAGATAGGTATCGCGGTCGGCATAGGCGAGGCGCATCGCTTCCCCGATCACATGCCAGGACCGCACATCGTCCTTGCCCCACTGTTCCAGCGGGAAGCGTTCGACCATGCCCAATATCTGAAGAACCGTGACACCGCCCGACGATGACGGACCCATGCCGCATACCGTATAGACACGATAGGCGCCGCACACCGGCTTGCGCGATCGGGTCTGATAGCCGGCGATGTCGGCTTGCGTCAGCGGCGCCGGGTTTCTGGGCGCGTTGCTGACCGTTTCCGCCATTATCCGGGCATGTTCGCCGGTGTAGAAGGCGTCCGGACCTTCGGCGGCGATGCGCCGGAGCAGTGCGGCCAGTTCGGGATTCCTGAGGATCGTGCCGACCGGCGCGGGTTTCCCGTCGATCCAGTAATAGCGGCGGATGTCCGGGAAGTCCGTCCAGATATCGGCCACGGCGTTAATGGCGGTGGCCAGACGCGGGCGCAGTTCAAATCCGTCCCCGGCCAGGCGGATGGCGGGCTGGAACAGGTCCGCCCACGGCAGCCGGCCCCATTTGCGGTGCGCATCCCACGCCAGCCGCACATTGCCCGGCACGCCCACCGAATCGCCGCCGGGCCAGGCCTGACGGAAAGAGAGCGGCGCGCCGTCAGGGGCAAGGAACCGGTCGGCCCGCGCCGCCGCCGGCGCCGTTTCGCGCCCGTCGATCGATTCCAGCACGCCGGTCCCGCCGTCATGATGGATCAGGAAACCGCCACCGCCAATGCCGCTGTTATGCGGCTCCACCACGCCCAGCGCCAGCATCATGGCGATCGCGGCGTCCGTGGCGCTGCCGCCTTTGCGCAATATCTCCTGCCCCGCCTCCGCCGCGCGCGGATCGGCCGCCGACACGGTCGCATTCGCGGCGATCGGGTCGGAAATCGGGGCGGGGACGATAGCGGGGGCGGACTCCGCGCGCGCCGGCACGGACGCGGGCAGCGCGAAGGACATAAGGGCGATGGGGGCCAGCAGGCCGGACAGGCGGGACGACATGACGGCCACCCTATAGCGGCGGCGGCGTTCCGCAACCTGCCTCTTCAGCCCGATTCGTCACGCCCGTCCCGTCAGGCGTCGATGCCGACGATATCACGGATCGATCCCACGCCGTCGCGCGCCATCAGCGCCTTCAGGCCGGTAGTGATCCGACGCGGCAGGTAAGGGCCTTCATAGACCATCGCGCTGTAAAGCTGAACCAGCGACGCGCCGGCGCGGATGCGGGCATAGGCCTGTTCGGCGGTCGCGATTCCGCCCACACCGATCAGCGGCAGGCGCGCACCCAGCAGCCGCCGGAAATCGCGCAGCCGTTGCAGCGACAGGTCGTGCAGCGGCGCGCCCGAAAGCCCGCCGGTTTCCGCCGCATGGTTCGACCGCAACGCCGGCCGCGTGATCGTGGTGTTGGACACGATCAGGCCGTCGACGCCATGGTCGACACAGGCGGCGCAGATATCCTCCACATCGGCCGGTTCCAGGTCGGGCGCGACCTTCAGGAAGACAGGCGGCCTTTCGCGCCCCGCCGCGCGCGCGGCCATCACTGCGCCCAGCAATTCGTCGAGCGCCGCCCTGTCCTGCAACGCGCGCAGGCCCGGCGTATTGGGCGAAGAGATATTGACCGTCAGATAATCGGCGAGCGGCGCCATGCACGTCACACCGGTCGCATAGTCGGCGATGCGATCGGCCGCATCCTTGTTCGCGCCGATATTGACGCCGATGATCGGAGCCGCGCCGGTCCCGCCGGGACGCCGGTGCCTGGCGATCCGTTCGGCCGCCGCCGCCTGCCCGCCATTGTTGAATCCCATCCGGTTGATGACGGCGCGATCTTCGGTCAGGCGGAACAGGCGCGGCCTGGGATTGCCCTGTTGCGGCAAGGGGGTGAGCGTGCCCAGTTCGGCAAAACCGAAGCCAAGGCGGTGCATCTTGTGCGCGACCAGCCCTTCCTTGTCATAGCCGGCCGCGAGGCCCACCGGATTGGGGAAGCATATGCCGGCCACCATCTGCTCCAGCATCGGGTCAGGCGGGGATAGCGGCGGCGATGGCATCATGCGGGCCAGCGCGAGCGAGAGATGATGCGCGCGCTCTGCATCCAGCAGAAAGAGCAGCGGCCGGAGAAGCGTGTAGACCATGAGCGCGCCTATGCCAGCCCGGTATCGGGGCGTCGAGTCGGCGCGACGCATGGCCGGAACGTCCATCATCCGGCGTGAATATCGGGATTCGTCGTCGATCGGATCGATTTCGTCCCTGAAATGGCGAATCCATCCAATAAATCCGGGGCGATTCGGACGTACAGCGACTATGCGACCCGAAGGGCTCCTGGGCCATTGGCCCGAGAGACCTTGTCCTGACCCGGCGGCCTGTGCCGCCGGGTCATTTTCTTGTCCGTTTTCGCCGAAACAGAGAAAAGGCGATGGGCGAACCCGGCTTTATGCTGCTAGGCTCCGGTCGTGCGAAATCATACAGCATCGCGCGCGGAAAACGGGCACCGTTCTGCACATAAACGATGCGAAGGCACAAATTGGGGAGAGCGCGGCGTCAGCAATGGCGGAGCGATCTGGATGCATGATCCGGGGGCGGAAACATGGGGCTATTTCATCTGGACGGGGCTGATGAGGCGGGCGAGGACGGCGGCACGGCAGGGGATGTCGTCCCGGATGGGCCGCCCCCTCTTTCCTATACGGTCGACGCGGAACAAGGGCCGGTGCGGCTGCGCTATTTCGCGCCGCCCATGCGGTTGCGCCCCTATTTCGGTTCCCTCTATATCTTCAGCGTGTCGGCGGCGCCCTATGCCGATGTCACCCGCGCCGACGTACCGCAGCTGCGATTCATGCTGGAGGGCGGCGGGGAGTATCGGTTCAACGACGGGACGAGCAGGACGACCCCCGATATCTGCCTGCTCGGCCCCACGCTGGGGGCGACGCGCTTCGTTCTGGACCGGCCGACGAAGCTGGTGGGCATATCGCTGCTGCCGGCCGGCTGGATCGCGCTGCACGGTGAGGACGCCAGCGACCTTGCCGACCGGCTGCATGATATGGCGGGGCACCGGGGAGATGACGGCTATGATGCGCTGACCGCCCAATTGCGCGGCATGGACGATGCCGATGCGATGGCCGCGGCGTGCTGGGCGTTTCTGGAGAATCGCTTGCCGGTCCTACCGGATGCGACATGGCGGCGGCTCGAAGCGGTCGACAACTGGCTGATGGGCGACGGATCGCCACGGGTTGAGGAACTGGCCGCCGCCACCGGCCTGTCTCCCCGACAACTCGCGCGCCTGACCAACCGCTATTATGGGGCGCCGCCCAAATTACTGGCACGCAAATATCGCGCCCTGCGGTGCAGCGCGCGTATCGCGCTGGACCGGGAAAACTGGCAGACATTGTGCGACGACGGCACCTTCTACGACCAGTCGCACTTCATCCGTGAAATCAAGCATTTCATCGGACTGACGCCGCACCAGCTGTTGCACGAGCCGTCAGCGGTGGCGCAGTTGACGTTGTTGCGGCGGTCGCTGGGCGCGGACGTGGCGGTCCTCAACCGCCTCAGCTAGAACGGATCGCCATTCACACAGATGACGCCGAAAATGGCGTTTCTTCGTGACCCGACGCGCAGCGTCCTGAAGGTAAACGAGCACCGGAAGCACGGAACGCCCTCATTTGCAGGCCGCCGGCATTGAATGGCCGTCCGTCCTGGCGCGCCGCGTGAGGGTCGGGCGTGGCGGGCGGAACGGTGCCGATGGGGGTTGATTTCGCCGTCCGACGGGACCACATGCCCAATCGGATCGAATCAATCCGATTTGAGAGTCGTTCGCAAAAGGCGCGAGCCGATACGCCGCAGAGAGCCGGGAAATGAGACTGTCGAGCCTTGCCGATTACGCCGTCGTCATGATGTCGGCCGCCGCGCGCCATTGCGGGCATGCCGGTATCGACCGTGCCGACCAGCAAAAGCTGGCAAAGATGAACGCCACGACGCTGAGCGCGGAAACCGGCATTCCCCTGCCTACCGCGCAGAAGCTGGTGAGCCGGCTATCCGCGGCCGGGCTGCTCGAATCCAGCCGTGGGACCGGCGGCGGCGTCCGGCTGGCCCGGCCGCCGGCCACCATCACCCTGGCCGACGTGATCGAGGCGGTGGAAGGCCCCATTGCCATGACGGCCTGTTCCGACCATGGCGCCCATGACTGCACGCTGGAAAGCGATTGCCGGGTGAAGCCGCACATGATTATCGCCAATGCCGCCGTCCGCACCGCGCTCGCGGAGGTCAGCATCGCCAGCCTGAGCCGAGAACCCGCATGACCGACCTTAGCCCGCATGAAATCGGCCGCGAAGCCCGCAATCAGGAAGCGCAGGCCGCCGCCGACCGCGCGTCGACCTACGAACATGGCTGGTCCTCGACGATCGAGCAGGACTTCGCGCCGAAGGGGCTGACCGAAGACACGGTCCGCTTCATTTCCGCCAAGAAGAACGAACCGCAATGGCTGCTCGATTGGCGGCTCAAGGCCTTTGCCCTGTGGCAGACCATGGCCGCGCCCGACTGGGCCAAGCTGAACGTGCCGCCGATCGACTATCAGGACGCCCATTATTATGCAGAGCCGCGCAAGAAGGCGGAACTGGACAGCCTGGACGAACTGGACCCGGAAATACTGGCGACATATCAGAAGCTGGGCATCCCGATCGCCGAGCAGGAAGTGCTGGCCGGGGTCAAGGGCGCGCGGCGCGTGGCGGTCGACGCGGTGTTCGACAGCGTATCGGTCGCTACCACCTTTCGCCGGGAGCTGGAGGACGCAGGCGTCATCTTCCGTTCGATCAGCGAGGCGGTGCGCGAATATCCCGAGCTTGTGAAGAAATGGCTGGGCCGGGTCGTGCCCATGCACGACAATTATTTCGCGACGCTCAATTGCGCGGTCTTTTCCGACGGCACCTTCGTCTATGTGCCCACGGGTGTCCGCTGCCCAATGGAACTGTCCACCTATTTCCGCATCAACGCCGAAAACACCGGCCAGTTCGAACGTACGCTGATCATCGCGGAGGAAGGCGCCTACGTCTCCTATCTCGAAGGCTGCACCGCGCCGATGCGCGACGAAAATCAGTTGCACGCCGCCGTGGTCGAACTGGTCGCGCTGGACGATGCGGAGATCAAATATTCGACCGTCCAGAACTGGTATCCGGGCGATGAGAACGGCAAGGGCGGCATCTATAATTTCGTGACGAAACGCGCCCTGTGCCAGGGTCGCAACAGCAAGGTCAGCTGGACGCAGGTCGAAACCGGGTCCGCCATCACCTGGAAATATCCCAGCTGCGTGCTGGCGGGGGAAAACAGCGTCGGCGAATTCTATTCGGTCGCGCTGACCAACAACAGGCAGCAGGCCGATACCGGCACCAAGATGATCCATCTGGGCAAGGGGTCGCGTTCGACCATCGTGTCCAAAGGGATTTCGGCCGGCCGCAGCAACAACACCTATCGCGGGCTGGTGCGGGTCGGTGCGACGGCCGAGGGTGTCCGTAACTTCACCCAGTGCGATTCGCTGCTGCTGGGTGACCAATGCGGCGCCCACACCGTCCCCTATATCGAGGTCCGCAACCCCAGCGCGCAGATCGAGCATGAAGCGACCACCAGCAAGATCAGCGACGACCAGCTGTTCTACGCCATGCAGCGCGGGCTGGATCAGGAGGCGGCGGTCGGCCTGATCGTCAACGGCTTCGCGCGCGAAGTGCTGCAGCAGCTTCCCATGGAGTTCGCGGTCGAGGCGCAAAAGCTGCTGGGCATTTCGCTGGAGGGGTCGGTCGGATAAGCGCCGCCCCCTTGCCGATCGGCCCGTCCGGGTCGCGGAAGGCAGCGATACCCCGGATCACGTCCGGGGAGGACGAAAGTTTTGAACGTTCGAAGGACTGAAAGTTGAGCGACGAAGACGATATTCAGGATGCCCTCGCCGATTTTGCCGAGGATGTCGGCAACGGTCAGGCGTGGACCGCCGCCATCCGCATCCTGACGGAAGATTATGAACTGGAGGAGAGCGAGCTGGAACCGCGCGCCCGTCAGGATTTCGGCGACCTGGACGCCTATCAGGCGCAATGCCGCGCGGCGCTTGTATCGGGCGACGAGGCGATGACGCAGAAGCTGCGCACCGACAAGGCGTTCCACAAGGCGAAGGCGCCCAATCTCGCCCGCATGGGGCCGGTCAGCGAATTCGTGGTCGCCCTGCTGGAAAAGGGGCCGCCGGAAGAGGACGCCGACTGGTGGCCCTATATGCCGATCAAACGCCACATCGACACGCTGTTCCCCGCCCCCGGCGACGTGCGGGACATGGCCTTCTGGACTGCGCGCACACTCCAGCGCGCGCATGAGGGGTAAGCGATGCTGACGATCGACCAACTGGCCAATGAAATCGACGGCAAGGCGATTTTGAAAGGCCTCTCGCTTCAGATCAACGCGGGTGAGGTCCATGCGATCATGGGGCCGAACGGCGCGGGCAAATCGACACTGGCCTATACGCTGGGCGGTCGTCCCGGCTACACGGTGACCGGCGGCACCGCCACGTTCGAGGGACAGGATCTGCTCGGGCTGGAGCCGCATGAGCGTGCCGCGGCCGGCCTGTTCCTGGGCTTTCAATATCCGGTCGAGATACCCGGCGTGTCCAACCTGCAATTCCTGCGCGAAAGCCTGAACAGCCAGAAGCGCGCGCGCGGCGAGAAGGAACTGAACGGCGGCGAGTTCATCCGGCTGGCCAAGGAGAAGGCGGCGCTGCTCGGCCTCGACATGGACATGCTCAAGCGGCCGGTGAATGTCGGCTTTTCCGGCGGCGAGAAGAAACGCGCCGAAATGGTGCAGATGGGCATTCTCGACCCCCGGCTCGCGATTCTGGATGAAACCGATTCCGGCCTCGACATCGACGCGCTCAAGATCGTGGGCGCGGGGATCAACGCGATCATGCGCAAATCCGACAAGGCGGTGCTGCTGATCACCCATTATCAGCGGCTGCTCGATTATGTGAAGCCGGATTTCGTGCATGTGCTGGCGGACGGACGAATCGTGAAGACGGGCGGCGCGGACCTTGCCCTCGACCTGGAACGCGAAGGCTATGCCGAGGTCATCGCCGCATGACCGCGCTCGCCCTGCCCACGCGCAAGCAGGAGGAATGGCGCTATAGCGACCTGGAAGCCGTCGCCGCCCTCTGGCCCCTGCCCGCGCCGACGCGCATCGACGTCGCGGCGGGGGAAACGGCGCGCCATCACCTGTTGCAGGACGCGGGCGAGGGCATGGCGGCGGTGCATGACTATGTCATATCCATCGCGGACGGGGCGCGGTGCGATTTCCACCTGCTCAACATCGGCGGGCGGATGGGCCGGGTCACGCTAACCGTCACGCTGGGAAGGGGCGCGCATTTCGAACTGAACGGCGCGATCATCGGCGGTGGTCACCAGACGCTGGAAATCGTCACCACCGTCGCCCATGCGCAACCCGACGCGACCAGCGGACAGACGATCCGGTCCATTCTGGGCCAGCACGCCACCGGCAGCTATCTGGGCAGCATCAACGTCGCTCGCGATGCCCAGCGCACCGACGCCTTTCAATCGGTGAAGGCGATGCTGCTCGACCGCACGGCCACGGCCAATGCCCGGCCGGAACTGGAAATCTACGCCGACGATGTGAAATGCGCGCATGGCGCGACCGTGGGCGAACTGGACCATCAGGCGCTGTTCTACATGGCGTCGCGGGGCATGGACCCGGCCACCGCCAAGACATTGCTGCTCCGGGCCTTTGTCGCGGGCGTATTCGACGATGTGGCGGACGAAGCGGTGAAGACCCGGATGGAGGCGGCCGCGCTCGCCAAGCTGGAGACGCTGGTATGACCGGTTCGCCCCGACAGCCCTTCCCCGCGCCCGGCGCCGGTGGCGCTTTGCGCGTGCGGGACGATTTTCCCGGTCTGCTGAACGGCAAGGGGGGCGATTGGCACTATCTCGACAGCGCCGCCACCGCACAAAAGCCGCGCGCCGTTATCGACGCGATCGCCCGCGCTTACGGCCCGGACTATGCCACCGTCCATCGCGGCGTGTACGAACGGTCGGCCACCATGACGCTGGCCTATGAAGCGGCGCGGCGCAAGGTCGCGCGCTTCATGGGCGCGGCATCGGACAGCGAAATCGTCTATGTCCGCGGCGCGACCGAGGGCATCAACCTCGTCGCGCACAGCTGGGCGGCCATGCAAATGAAGGCCGGCGACCGCATCATGCTGTCCATGCTGGAACATCACAGCAATATCGTGCCATGGCAGATTGTCGCGGAACAGGTGGGCGCGCATATCGACGTGGCGCCGCTGACCGTGGACGGCAGGATCGACCTGGACGCCATGGCCGCCATGATCACCCCCGCGCACAAGCTGGTCGCGCTGGCCCATGTGTCGAACGTGCTGGGCAGCGTGCTGGACGTCCGCCGTGCCGCCGCCATCGCGCATGGCGTGGGGGCGAAAATCCTGATCGACGGGTGTCAGGCGGTGCCGCGCCTGCCGCTCGACGTGACGGCGCTGGACTGCGACTTCTACGTGTTTTCCGCGCATAAGCTGTATGGGCCGACCGGCATCGGCGTGCTGTGGGCGCGTGAGGAACTGCTTCAGGCCATGCCCCCCTATCAGGGCGGCGGGTCGATGATCGACAAGGTGACGTTCGAGGGGACCAGCTATGCCCCCGCGCCGACACGGTTCGAGGCGGGGACACCCCATATAACCGGCGTCATCGGCCTGTCCGCGGCGATCGACTATGTGGAGGCCGTCGGGCTGGACGCGATCCACGCCCATGAATGCGCGCTGGTCGGGAAACTGCGCGCCGCGCTGGACGACCTGAACAGCGTGCGGGCCTTTGGGCCGGAAGATTCGGCGGGCATCGTGTCGTTCGCGGTGGAGGGGGTGCATCCGCACGATGTCGGCACCATATTGGACGAAGCAGGCGTCGCGATCCGTGCCGGGCATCATTGCGCGCAGCCGCTGATGCGCCATCTGGGCGTCGACGCGACGGCGCGGGCCAGTTTCGGCCTCTACAGCGATGAAAGCGACGTCGACGCCCTGATCGGGGGGCTGGAACGAGTGAGGAAGATCTTCCAATGACTGAAACGAACGCCGAGCAGCGGAAGATCGCGATGGAAGAAGTCGATGCCGTCGAACCGCCGCCCAGAGCGCGGGTCGAGGATGCGGCGGAGGCACCGCCCCGCCGCCGCGATTATCTGGACGGGTTTCTGGCGCAAAAGCCGGCCACGGTGCCCGCCACCGCGCCGGGCGGGACGCTGTACGATGCGATCATCGACGCGCTCAAGGACATTTACGACCCGGAAATTCCCGTCAATATCTATGATCTGGGTCTGGTATACGGCGTCGATGTCACCGACGACGGCCATGCCGTGGTCACCATGACGCTGACCACCCCCCACTGCCCGGTCGCCGAATCCATGCCGGGCGAGGTCGAATTGCGTGTCGGCGCCGTCCCGGGCGTGGGCGATGCGGAGGTGAACCTGGTCTGGGACCCGCCCTGGGACCCCGGCAAGATGTCGGATGAAGCCAAGCTGGAACTGGGGATGTTGTGATGAACGCAGAAACCAAAATCCGCGCCCGCCCCGCCGCCGTCATCCTGACGCCGAGCGCGCAGGCACGCATCGCCGACCTGATGGCGCAGGCGCCCGACGGCACGATCGGCGTCAAGCTGTCGACGCCACGGCGCGGCTGTTCGGGGCTGGCCTATTCGGTCGATTATGTGCGCGAGGAAGCTGCGTTCGACGAGAAGATCGAAACGTCCGGCGGCACATTCTACATCGACGGCGCATCGGTCCTGTATCTGGTCGGATCGACGATGGACTGGGTGGAGGACGACTTCACCGCCGGCTTCGTGTTCACCAACCCTAATGCGACCGGCAGTTGCGGGTGCGGGGAAAGCTTCACCGTCTGATCCGCGTACGCGGCTGAACCGACCCACGGCTAAGGACCTGCTGTTTTGCCCCATATGCTCATTTTCGGCATGGGCTATACCGCCGGCCGCCTTGCCACCCGCCTGCGGGCGGAGGGCTGGCAGGTCACCGGCACACGCCGTGAGGCGGCCGATGCGCGGACCATCGCCTTTGAGGATGAGGGCGCGGTCGGCGCCGCCATCGCCGCCGCCACCCACATCCTGTCTTCGGTCCCGCCGCAGGGCGATGCCGATCCTGTCCTGATCCGCTATGGCGCGGCCATCGCCGCCGCACCCGCGTTCTGGACGGGCTATCTGTCCTCGACCGGCGTCTATGGCGACGCGGCCGGCGCGTGGGTGGATGAAGGCAGCGCGACCGGCTCGGGACGGCGCGTGGCGCGGGCGGCGGCGGATCGCGCCTGGGGGACGCTGCGGCCCGATATGCGCCTGTTCCGCCTGCCGGGCATTTACGGACCCGGCCGATCGGCACTGGACCGGGTGCTGGCGGACAAGGCCTATCGCATCGTCCTGCCGGGACAGGTGTTCAGCCGCGTGCATGTCGACGACATCGTCGCCGGGGTGATCGCGTCCTTCGACGGGGCGCCGGGTCCGTATAATCTCGCCGACGACCTGCCTTGCCCGCAAAATACCGTGGTGGAAGCCGCCTGCGCCCTGCTCGGCCGCGCGTGCCCGCCCTTGCTGACGCTGGAAGAAGCGCGCCTCTCGCCCATGGCGCGCGCCTTCTATGCGGAAAACCGGCGGGTGGCGAACGGTCGGGCGCGCCGGCTGCTGGGGTGGACGCCGCGCTATCCCACCTATCGCGAAGGTCTGGCCGCGTGCCTTTCATTATTGGTCAGTAACACTGACGTTGTTTCATGACGCCAACTGTGACATAGGCTCGCGGATTCAAGGCCAAGGAGAGTCACCATGGACGTCCCGCAGACATCGCGCTTCACGCTTACCCGCAACAGCGACGCTGTATCGGCCGAGCGGCGCGCGGCCTTGCTGGACGATCCCGGCTTCGGGCGCCTGTTCACCGACCATATGGTGACGATCCGCTATACTGAAGGACAGGGGTGGCACAGCCATGCCGTCGGTCCGCGCGCGCCTTTTCAGCTCGATCCGGCCTGCGCCGTGCTGCATTACGCGCAGGAGATATTCGAGGGGATGAAGGCCTATCGTCTGGCCGACGGATCGATCGCGATGTTCCGGCCGGAGGAAAATGCCCGCCGATTCGCGCAATCGGCGGAGCGCATGGCGATGCCCGTCCTGCCCGAAGAACAGTTCATGGAAGCGGTGGAACAGCTGGTGACGATTGACGCCGACTGGATTCCCGGCGGGGAAGGCAGCCTGTACCTGCGCCCCTTCATGTTCGCGAGCGAGACGTTTCTGGGCGTGCGGCCGGCCGCCGAATATATTTTCTGCGTCATCGCATCGCCCGCCGGCGCCTATTTCAAGGGCGGCAAGAAAGCAGTCACTTTATGGGTGTCCGAACACTACACCCGCGCAGCGCGGGGCGGGACAGGTGCGGTCAAATGCGGCGGCAACTACGCCGCGTCACTGGTCGCGCAGAAGGAAGCGATCGAAAAGGGATGCGATCAGGTGGTCTTCCTGGATTCCGCCGAAAACAAATGGGTCGAAGAACTGGGCGGCATGAACGTCTTCTTCGTGATGGATGACGGGTCGATCGTCACCCCGCCGCTGGGCGGCACCATCCTGCCCGGCATCACCCGCGACAGCATCATCACTCTGGCGCGGGACGCCGGCCATGTGGTGCGGGAAGAACCCTACAGCTTCGCCCAGTGGCGCGCCGACGCGGCGAGCGGCGCGCTGCGCGAAGCGTTCGCCTGCGGCACGGCGGCGGTGGTCACGCCGATCGGAACGGTGAAGAGCGGCGAGGGCGATTTCATCATCGGCAACGGCGATGGCGGACTGGTGACGGAAGATCTGCGCCACCAGCTGACCGGCATACAGCGCGGCACCGTGGACGGTCCGACCGGGTGGCTGCGCACATTATGACGGCATGCCGGTTCCAGCCGCGCTCGTAATGCTTTAGGACAACCGGCATGCAGCGCTTCGATGTCGTGATTCTGGGCGGCGGCCTGGTCGGCCTTACCCTGGGCATCGCCCTTTCCCGTCATGGCGTGTCCTGCGCCATCGTCGATCCCGCCGATCCGGTCGACACCACCGCCAGCGGTTTCGACGGCCGGGTTTCGGCCATATCCTCGACCAGCTATGCGATGCTGTCCGCCATCGGCGTGGTGGCGCATCTGGACGGCAAGGGGTGCCCGATCGAACGCATCTGGGTCAGCGACGGACTGGAACCCGGAGCGCTGGATTTCGTGCCTGACGAGGATGACGACGCGATGGGGACGATGGTCCCCAATCGCGACCTGCGCGTGGCGCTGGCCCGGACAGCGGAACAGGCCGGCGCGCTCACCCGGTTCCAGCCCGACCGCGCCGTCGACGTCGTGCGCGATGCCGACGGCGTGACGGCAACCCTCGCCAGCGGGCAGGTTCTGCAAGGTGCCCTGCTCGTCGCGGCAGAAGGGCGCAACAGCCCGACGCGGGAGGCGGCGGGCATCCGCACGACACGCTGGCATTACCGGCATGTGGCGATGGTGACCGCGATCGACCATGACGTGCCGCACGCGAACACCGCCTATGAAATCTTCTATCCCGGCGGACCTTTCGCCCTGTTGCCGATGCAGCCCGGCACGCGTTCGGCCGTGGTGTGGACGGTCCCGGCCGACCAGGCGTCGGCCATGCTAAAACTGTCGGAACGCGCCTGGCTGGCGGAAGCACAAAAGCGGATCGGCGGTTTCCTGGGCGACATCGCGCTGGCGGGCCCGCGGTCGTCCTATCCGCTTGGTTTCCATCATGCCGCGCGGATCACCGACACACGGCTGGCGCTGGTCGGCGATTCGGCCCATGCGATCCATCCGATCGCGGGACAGGGCCTCAATCTGGGCTTCCGCGATGCGGCGGCGCTGGTGGAGGTGCTGGTGGAAGGCATGCGCCTGGGCCTGGACCCGGGCGATGCGCAGCTTATGGCACGCTATCAGCGCTGGCGCGGGCTCGACGCGCTGTCGGTCAGCGTGATGATGGACGGGCTGGTGCGGCTGTTCGACATTCCCGGCCGCCTGCCATCGGCAATACGACGGGCCGGCCTGGCGGCGGTACAGCGCACCCCCCTGCTGAAGCAACGCTTCATGGCCGAAGCGCGGGGCCAGTCCGGCGCGCTGCCGCGCCTGCTGCGGGGCGATTTGATCTAGTTGTTTAGTCCCAGGATGTGATGGTGTGGCTTGACGATAAAAGCGTGGGGTTTCGATTTTCAGAGTTGCTCGATGGCTCATATGGGGTTTTGAACCTGAGAGGCTTAGTTGCCTGGCGCCGTTGTAGGCAATCAGCCAGTGGCGGACGTGCCGCCGCAACACGAGGATGGATGCATAGCGGACGGATTTGACAGTCGCTTCCTTGATGGTCCGGCCCATGTGTTCGGCCGGGCCGCTGGTCCAGGGGCGGCAGGGCTTGGCCAGCCGACGCTCGATACCATTTTCCTGGGCGACACGACGTAAAGATGTGCGGGCAGATCAGGCCAGAGCCGCGCTCGAACTGAGCGAACTGCACACCCTTGTCGGTCAGCACGGTGTGGATCAGCGACTTGAGGAAGCCGGCAGCCAACATCCTGGTAGCCCTCTCGCTAGAGCATCGAGCGCGAAATCTGAATCGAAGAGATTCCCATTGGGCTTGAGTTGTGATTCACCGTTGTTGGAGGTGGATCATGGGGAAAGCCTATTCGGGAGACCTGCGCGAGCGGGTTTACGATGAGATAGCCGATGGCGGTTCACGCCGAGGGGCGGCGCGTCGTTTTGGGGTGAGCGCGAGCACGGGCGTGCGGCTGGCGCAACGGATGAAACGGACAGGGTCATTGTCGCCGGCGCGACAAGGTTGGACTTGTAACGGTTTTGTGCCGGTCACCTATCTCATTATGCCACCTTGGCTTCGAAGGCGAGCGGGCTGATGCCACCCAGATATGAATGTCGGCGGCGGGTGTTGTAGAACCCGTTGATGTACT
>JBFWMJ010000015.1:0-42911 GCA_050251675.1 Sphingobium sp. | reverse complement strand
TGGACTTGTAACGGTTTTGTGCCGGTCACCTATCTCATTATGCCACCTTGGCTTCGAAGGCGAGCGGGCTGATGCCACCCAGATATGAATGTCGGCGGCGGGTGTTGTAGAACCCGTTGATGTACTGAAAGATGGCGGCTTCTGCCTGACGCCGCGTCGGCCATCTCTGCCGCCAGATGAGTTCGGCCTTCAAGGATTTGAAGAAGGTCTCGACAGACGCATTGTCGTAGCAATTTCCCTTGCCGCTCATCGATGGACGCAGGCCGTAGGCCTGCAGCTTTTTCTGATAGTCGTAAGAACAATATTGGCTACCGCGATCCGAATGGAAAAGGCAGCCTTCTGGAGGCCGGCGCAAGCGCACCGCCATATCCAGCGCCCTGATTGCCAGATCCTTCTTCATCCTGTCGCTGACTGCCCAGCCCACGACGCGACGGCTATGCAGGTCCAGGATGACGGCAAGGTAGAGCCAGCCTTCGGATGTCCAGATATATGTGATGTCGCCGGCCCATTTACGGTTGGGCGCATCTGCGGCAAAATCGCCGTCCAGCCAGTTCGCTGCGACACCCAGGCGATGGTGGCTATCCGTCGTAACCTTGTGCTTGCGCGTGCGGACTGGCTTAATCCCGTTGATCTTCATCAGCCGCCCGACCCGGCGCTCGCCAACATCGAGCCCCACCTCCTTTAACTCCATCGTCATGCGAGGGCGGCCGTAGCTGCCAAGGCTCAGCCTGTACTGTTCCCGGATATGGGCCAGCACTTTCATATCCGTCCGCTCCCGCCGACTGATCGGTCGCGAGCGCCAGGATCGATAGCCGCGTTCACTGACATCCATGACACGGCAGAGCAGTTCGACGGGCCAACGGTGCCGCCAGCTATGCACAAAAGCGAACTTCACGGCCTTTGGCTCGCGAAGAACTGCGTGGCCTTTTTTAACACTTCCCTCTCCTCCCGCAGCACACGGTTCTCAAGGCGAAGGCGTTCATTCTCACGTGCCAGATCTGCCTGCGGCGCTGAAACCAAATCACTGGGCCGATACTGCGATACCCACTTGCCCAGCGTCGACTTCCCTATCCCCAAATCCGATGCAACCCGATCGCGGGGCAACCCGCTCGTCAGCGCAATCCGCACCGCCTCCTGCTTGAACTCTTCTGTATGCTTGATCATCTCGTCGGTCTCCTGTTGCGAGCTCTAATCGCTCAGGTGACCGGCGCAAAACCGTTACAAGTCCACTTTGCCTCCTTGATCCGGCGCTTGTCCCGCTGCTTCTCGATGGCGGGAGACCGCCCCTCGGCGATCGCGCGCCGCGCGTCGATGCATAGCTCGCGAGCCCGGGCGAGAGATATTCCGTCACGGGCATATCTGCCGAGATACACGGTCTCCCGCCTGCCGTTCAGCCGATAGTCGAGCCTGAACGAGATGGCGCCCGACGGCGCGACGCGCACATACATGCCGTCACGATCGGAAACCTTGTACATTTTGGCTTTTGGTTTCAGGCACTTGAGTGCTGCATCAGTCAACATTTCGGGCCTCCTCGCGGAAAAGTACCGTCACGCGGTTTTTGCAGGCCGATGGCGTCGAAAATGCTTTTATTTCAGCACATTAGTTCGAAAAAAGTACCGTCATTGGCCTCGATTGACCTGACGGTACTTTTGTTTTTCCGGTTGATCAATGGGGGTGAAGCCCGTCAGCGAGGCCTCCGAACGCCATCTATGCACACCGATAGATGTCGATAGGCATAGGATGATTTTATTTTTGCTTTCAGCGACTTAAGTCATACCGCAGCGTAAAATCGGCGGCGTTCGGATGGGCCTGAATCATTCCCACTCGATGGTGCCGGGGGGTTTGGACGTATAGTCGTAAACCACGCGGTTGATGCCCTTGACCTCGTTGATGATGCGGGTCGCGACGCGGCTCAGGAACGAGGCGTCGAAGGGATAGATGTCGGCGGTCATCCCGTCGGTGGAGGTGACGGCACGCAGCGCGCAGACGCTGTCGTAGGTGCGATGGTCGCCCATCACCCCGACGGTGCGTACCGGCAGCAGCACGGCGAACGCCTGCCAGATCGCGTCGTAAAGGCCCGCGGTGCGGATCTCCTCCAGATAGATGGCGTCGGCCTTGCGTAATATGTCGCAGCGTTCCTTGCTCACCTCGCCCGGAATGCGGATGGCAAGACCCGGGCCGGGGAAGGGGTGGCGGCCGACGAAGATATCGGGCAGCCCCAGTTCGCGGCCCAGCACGCGCACCTCGTCCTTGAACAATTCGCGCAGCGGTTCGACCAGCTTCATGTTCATGGCTTCCGGCAGGCCGCCGACATTATGGTGGCTCTTGATCGTGACCGACGGTCCGCCGGTGAAGCTCACCGATTCGATTACGTCGGGATAGAGCGTGCCCTGGGCCAGAAAGTCCGCGCCGCCGACCTTCTTCGCTTCCTCCTCGAACAGCGCGACGAATTCGCCGCCGATGAACTTGCGCTTCTTTTCAGGGTCGGTGAGGCCGGCGAGACCGGCAAGGAAGCGGTCCTCTGCGTTCACATGGACCAGCCTGATGCCGTAATGTTCGCGAAACAAGCTGACCACCTGTTCCGCTTCGCCCAGACGCATCAGGCCATGATCGACGAACACGCAAGTCAGCTGATCGCCGATCGCTTCATGGATGAGCACCGCCGCGACGGCCGAATCGACACCGCCCGACAGCCCGCAAATCACCTTGCCCCCATTCGGGCCGACTCCGACCTGTGCCCGGATGTCGGCGATCTTTGTCGCGCGGAATTCGGCCATCGTCCAGTCGCCGGCCAGCCCGCATACATGGCGCACGAAATTGGCGAGCAGCTTCGCGCCATCGGGGGTGTGAACGACCTCGGGATGGAACTGGGTGGCGTAGAAGCTTTTTTCCTCGTTCGCGGTGACGGCAAAGGGCGCGCCTTCGCTCGTCGCCACCACGGCAAAGCCGGGGGCGAGGCGGGTCACCTTGTCGCCATGGCTCATCCACACCTGATGGCGCTCCCCTGCTTCCCACAGGCCGTCGAACAGGGCGCAGCCCCGCTGCACTTCGATGAAGGCCCGGCCGAACTCGCCGCTCTCGCCGCCTTCGACCGCGCCGCCCAGCTGCTGCATCATCGTCTGCTGGCCATAGCAGATGCCCAGGATCGGAATGCCCGCGTCGAAGAAATGCTGCGGCACGCGGGGGCTGTCCTCCCACAGGACGGAGGAGGGGCCGCCCGACAGAATGATGCCTTTGGGTTTCAGGCGGTCAAAAGCGTCGGCGGCGCTGTTAAAGGGCGCGATTTCCGAATAGACGCCGGCTTCGCGCACCCGGCGCGCGATAAGCTGCGTCACCTGACTGCCGAAATCCACGATGAGGATGGAATCCTGAAGGGGCAGCGTCATGGAAATCGCCTTCGTGAAACGGGGGAGGGGGAATAAGCGTCCGGTTAGGGCTGTCGGCCGCCCTTGTCCAGTTCCCTGCCCTCCTCATGCCCGCCTGGCCATCCCAGCAGCGCTGCCCCCGCCAGCACCGCCGCGGCGATCAGGAAGGATGTGCCGATGAACGGGATCGGCGCGCCGGCGGGGGCGGACAGGGAATAGACGGCGCCGAAGAAGACCGGCGAAACGACGCCGGCAATCGCGCCCACGCTGTTGTTCGCGCCCTGCAACTGGCCCTGTTGGGATTCCGACACCCGCCGCGTCATCAGCGCGAGGATGGTCGGCATGGCCAGGCCCCAGAGCGCATTGGGGAGCATCGCGGCGATGAACAGCCAGCCGTTAGGCGCCAGTCCCATGCACGCCAGGCCGATCGCGCCGAACACCAGCCCCACGACCATGGTGCGCCGGTCGCCCAGCCGTTTGACCACCGGTCCCACCAGCGCCCCTTGCACGCCCATGTCGAGCAGGCCGACCAGCCCGAGCAGGGCGCCCACCTGCCACGGTCCCCAGCCATAGCGGTCCCCGGCGTAAAGGACGAACACGGCCGAGAAGAGATGATGGGCGAAATAGAGCAGGAAGGTGCCGGCCCCAAGCCGTGGCAATTCAGGATGCGACCGCAGCAAAGCGAGCGCCCCGAACGGATTGGCCCGCCGCCAGCTAAAGGCCATCCGCTTTTCGGGCGGCAGCGATTCGGGCAGGACGAACCACCCGTAGACGAACGCAAGCGCCGACAGCGCCGCGGCCGTCCAGAAGGGCGCGCGCAGCGAAATCTCGCCCAGCGCCCCCCCCAGCATCGGCCCCATGACGAACCCCGCGCTGAAGGCCGCGCCGATCAGGCCATAACCCCTGGCCCGATCGGCCGGCGCGGTGATGTCGGCCATATAGGCAAAGGTCGAGGTGAAGCTGGATGACGTGACGCCGGCCAGGATACGGCCCAGCGCCAGCCACCACAGGTTCGGCGCGAGCGCCATCAGCACGAAATCCAGCGCCAGCCCCGCGACCGACACCAGGATGACGGGGCGCCGGCCGAACCGGTCGGACAGCGACCCGATGACGGGCGAGCAGAGGAATTGCATCGCCGCCCATAGCGCGACGAACAGGCCGTTCCACAGCCCGGTCGCGCTGGTCGAACCGGACAGCGTCTCGATCAGCTTGGGCAATATCGGAATGACGATGCCCATCGACATGACGTCGAGCAGCGCGGTTATGAGGATGAAGACGATCGCGGCGTTGCGACGGGGACGGGTGAGGGACATGGCGGGAGCGACGGCTTTGCGGGAAAGAACGGGGCCTTCGCAGGCGAAGCATGGATGACGGGATATGGTAGACGGCGTGCCGGGGGAGGGCAAGCGCCTCCCGCCGGCGCGCGTCGGGTTAGCGCATCGCGGCGTCGCGGCTCATATAGATAGTCGCCACCCGGCCATCGCGCATGGAACAGGTGAACCTGCGGACCATGCCGTCGTTCGCGCGGACCGTGGAGCGGGTTTCTATTGTTCCATCGATATTATGGCCGCCATCCCCCGTGGCGCGGGGGGCGTCGATATGCCGGACCTCCGCATAGCCGCCCCGCGCGGCCGCTTCGTCGCGCGCGGCAAGGGCGCAGGCGTCCGTCATCCGGTCTTCCCCTTCACGGGTGGCAGAGACATCGGCAAAACCATCCTCGTCCGCCCGGTCGCCACGGTGCCCGTCGCGCCACCCGTCATCCTGGACATCCGCGCCGTAATCGGTGCCGCCCGGCGGCGGCGCATCGTCCGCTCGTGCGGCTTTCCTGTCCTTGGACAGGGATGTGGCGACGATCGCAGCCGCGCCGATCAGCGCCGCCACGCCGACCGCGTCGCCAAAACCGAAACCGTTGCCCCGATCACGATGATGATGGTGGCCCCAGCCGCCATGGCCGTATCGCGGGCGTGCTTCCGCAGCGGTGATGGCGCTCGACAACAGCGCGAGGCCGATCAGTGATCCCGTGATCCAGCGTATCTTGCCCATCGCCGCGTTCCTTCGTCCGTCTGCCGGCCCGTGCGGCGCTTGCCATGCCGTTCGGCCGTGTACCGCCGCCATTGTATCGGTGATCGGCTGTCGGACGGCTGAACGGCCACTTGCGGGCGCGCGGATCGAAGCGCGCACGCCGGGGAAGGGCGCGCGCCGTCGGCATGCCCTATCCCCACCGGAGGCTTATGACGTGAAAAGGCCGCGGAATGTGATCCCGCGGCCTGTCCATATATCCAGATCCTGTATCGGATATCTGCCGAGTCGCGAGGGCCGACTGACCCGGATCGCGATGCGGCGCACCCGGTCAGGCGGCTTCGAGCGCCTCGTCCTCGACGCTATCCACCGGACCGGAATCCTGACCCTTCGCGCTGACATCGCGGTCGACCAGTTCGATGATGGCGATCGGCGCGGCGTCCGACGCGCGGAAACCGGCCTTGATCACGCGGGTATAGCCGCCATTACGGTTCGCATAGCGCTCCGCCAGCACGTCGAACAGCTTGGTCAGCTGCGCATCGTCCTTCAGCCGGGCGTCGGCCAGACGGCGGTTGGACAGACCGCCCTTCTTTGCCAGCGTGATCAGCTTTTCAACATAGGGGCGCAGTTCCTTCGCCTTGGGCGTGGTGGTGAGGATCTGCTCATGTTTGATGAGGGAGGCGGCAAGGTTGCGCAGCAACGCGGTGCGATGCCCGGAACTGCGCTGCAACTTGCGATGACCGACCTTGTGACGCATGGATTCTTCCTTCGTTCGTTAAGGGCCCGTTTCAGGTAGCCCAGACCAGGCGGTTTTCCGGGGACCGCCCCACCACAACCCCTTTTCCCGCCCGCCCGGCCGAAGCGGGGAGGGCGGGGTTCAAACATTTCAGCCGAGCAGTTCCTGTTCCAGCTTCTTGGCCATTTCCTCGATATTCTCGGGCGGCCAGCCGGGGATGTCCATGCCCAGACGCAGGCCCATGGACGACAGCACTTCCTTGATCTCGTTCAGCGACTTGCGACCGAAATTGGGCGTGCGCAGCATCTCGGCCTCGGTCTTCTGGACCAGATCGCCAATATAGATGATGTTGTCGTTCTTGAGGCAGTTGGCGCTGCGAACCGACAGTTCCAGTTCGTCGACCTTCTTGAGCAGGTAGCGGTTGATCTGGTTGGTGTCGCTTTCGCTGTCCGCCGCCGATGCGACAGCATGACCGCCCGTTGCGGGCGCCGCGCTCGGCAGGGCATCCTCGAAATGGACGAACAGCTGCAACTGGTCCTGCAGAATGCGTGCGGCATAGGCGACCGCGTCTTCCGGGGTGACGGTGCCGTCGGTTTCGACGGTCAGTGACAGCTTGTCGAAATCCAGTTCCTGGCCGACGCGGGTATTGTCCACCTTATAGGCGACCTGACGCACGGGGGAATAGAGCGCGTCGATGGGGATGAGGCCGATCGGAGCGTCGGCCGGACGGTTGGCGACGGCGGGAACATAGCCCTTGCCGACATCCGCGGTCAGTTCCATGTTCAGCGTCGCGCCCTGATCGAGGTTGCAGATCACCAGATCGGGGTTCATCACCTCGATATCGCCGACGACGGCGATGTCGCCGGCCTTGACTTCCGCCGGACCCGTGGCGGACAGTTGCAAACGCTTCGGCCCGTCGCCCTCCATCTTCAGCGCGACCTGCTTGATATTGAGGACGATGTCGGTCACGTCCTCGCGCACGCCGGCAAGCGAGGAGAATTCATGGAGGACATTCTCGATCTTGATCGAGGTGACCGCCGCGCCCTGGAGCGAGGAGAGAAGAACCCGGCGCAGCGCGTTACCGAGCGTCAGCCCGAAGCCGCGTTCCAGCGGTTCGGCGACGAAGGTCGCGCGGCGCTTGCCGTCGCCGGACGGTTTCACGTCGAGGGCGCCGGGCTTCTTCAATTCCTGCCAGTTCTTCATGTTGACAGTCATGTAATTCCCCTGGGGATGTGGCCGAACGTTAAATCCTGGACCCAACAGGACGTTCCGACCGATGCAGATGGGTTGGCGGGCGGCGCGTCCGCCGCCCGCCGACATGCGTCAGCCGGCTTCAGACGCGACGGCGCTTGGACGGGCGGACGCCGTTATGCGGGATCGGCGTCACGTCGCGGATCGAGGTGATGTGGAACCCGACCGCCTGCAAGGCGCGCAGCGCCGATTCGCGACCGGAACCGGGGCCCTTGACCTCCACTTCCAGGGTGCGCACGCCATGTTCGGCGGCCTTGCGGCCTGCGTCCTCCGCGCACACCTGCGCGGCATAGGGGGTCGATTTACGGCTGCCCTTGAAGCCCATCATACCGGCCGAGGACCAGCTGATCGCATTGCCCTGGGCGTCGGTGATGGTGATCATGGTGTTGTTGAAGCTGGCGTTGACATGAGCCACGCCGGCCGAGATGTTCTTGCGCTCGCGCCGCTTGATGCGCTGGGGTTCGCGTGCCATTTTTCTGCTCTTCCTACAAAATCTGCTAAGCCTGGGCGGTGCCCAAGGAGGACTGCCTCCGGCGGAGTAAGGCTGAAAACAGTCGCCCGGACTGTTTTCCGGGCGCCCTACTTACTTCTTCTTGCCGGCGATCGGCTTCGCCTTGCCCTTGCGGGTGCGCGCATTGGTATGCGTGCGCTGGCCGCGGACCGGCAGGCCCTTGCGATGGCGCAGGCCGCGATAGCAGGCCAGGTCCATAAGCCGCTTGATGTTCATCGCGGTTTCGCGGCGCAGATCGCCTTCGACCGTCAGGTCGGCGTCGATTGTTTCGCGGATCTGAAGCACTTCGGCGTCGCTCAGGTCCTGGACCCGGCGGCTGTGGTCGATGCCCAGCTTGTCGGCGATGTCGACGGCGGTCTTGCGGCCGATGCCGTGGATGTAGGTGAGCGCGATGATCACGCGCTTGTTGGTCGGGATGTTGACGCCCGCGATACGTGCCATGGGTAACTGGTCTCCTGCTCCACGGGGCGGTTGGCGCCGCCCCATCTCAAAGCGTATGGGCCGCCTTTCCGGGATGGAAGGACATGGCCTATGTGTCGGCTCCCCGGACGCAAAAAATACGGCCAGTGCGCAGCAGCACTGCCGCTTTGACAGCGTATGGGGAGACGCGCGCTGTACCGATTCGGTCTCTCGCTGTCAATAACGGCGCAATGGCGCGGCCGCCCGGCGTCTCTCACCATGTCCGCCGTCTTTTCGGGTTGAGCGGTCTGGCGGGCTGAGGCATGGAAGGGCATGCCTTATGCTTCGCCTTTCGCCTTTGCCGCCCCGCTGCTGGTGCTGCTGGCGTCCTGTGTCGGCCCGCCGCAGCAGCATGCCGCGACCGTTCCTCCGCCCGGTCCCGCCGCTGCGCCGCGCCCGGAACGGCCCGTTCAGTCGCCCGCGCCCGCGCCGGCGGCGGCCCCTGCAACGCCCGCCGTCCTCTCGGCGCCGGCTGCGGGGGAATGGCATAATCGTCCCGCAACGCCGGGCAACTGGGCCTATCGTGCGGAGGCGGGCGGAACGTCGGCCCTCTTCGGCACGCCGGAGTCCGAGCCACGCCTTATCGTGCGGTGCGACCGCGCCACCCGCCGCATCAGCCTGATACGGGCCGGGGCGGGGCAGGGAGTGATGGTCGTCCGCACCAGCTATGGCGCGCAAAACTGGCCCGCTACCGTTACTGCCGCGCCCATGCCGCAAACCGTTGCCGTTCGTGCGGCGAGTGACGGCGGGCTGGACCAGATTGCGTATAGCAGGGGAAGGTTCGCTGTAGAGGTCCAGGGGCTCGAGCCGGTGATCCTCCCTGCCTGGGCTGAGGTTGCCCGCGTGATCGAGGACTGCCGGGGCTAGGGTAGACAGCCAGTCAGAAGGCGGGGCACTGCTTGGCCGCCGCGTGCCGTGTCGCTGGCCTTCCCGACACGGACGGACGAGTATGATTCCAAAAAAGATAATTACAAGCCTTGATCGCATGCGTGAGATGACTCACGTATCGCATGTGGCCGTCATGGTCTTAAGCCGAAGCTGGCCACGCGGGCTTCAACTTAAGCGAAAGGAGGTGATCCGATGTCTCATGGTTCAGCAGTGAGGTCGGTCAAGTCCATTCGGGGAACGCGCCTTTAAGCGACGCCTTTGCGTCCTTTTCCCGACAGTGTTGAGCGGTCCTGTCGCGCTTCTGGCGTCTGTGCAGGGGTGTTTGCTGTCGGATGTGGCGCGATTGTTTCCCCTGGGCGGCACTTCCGGCCGCTGACCATGTATGATGGGCCGTCAGGCTTCATGCCTGGCGGCCCCTCTCATGCGCTTTTTACGCCGCTCCGGCTTTCCGGGCGTGGCGACGCGGCGCGTCCGGCTGTTTCAGCGCTCCGCGCCCTTGGCTTTCCCCCATGCCCGTGCGGCGGTATAGCCCAGATAGCCGGTGCCGAAGAGGGCGTAGAGTGGTTCCGGCAGAGCGTCGAGATAGGCGCGCATGCCCGCGATGATCGCGTTCGCCATGTCGGGCCGTATTCCCGCCATCAGCCCCATCGGGATGGACCAGAGTAGCAGCATATACATGACGTAGAGAAAGGCCGGCCTTGCGCGGGCCGTCCACGGGTCACAATACGGGCCGGTTTCCGCGGGCGGGGGCGGCGTTTGGGGGAGGGTCATGGATTTCTCTCTTTTGCGGCGCCGCATGGGCCTTGCCGGCCCTGACGGTGCCAGGGTTGGGTCCGGTTTTCCGTACGCTGATTAACCGATACGGTTTGCTAGCCAGCCATAGAGAAACGCCTCGTTCGCCGGGCGGCTTTCCGCCAGGGTGATATACCGCTCGCCCTGCAATGCCTCCATGGCTTTGAGCAGGACCGTTTCGCCCGCCTTGCCGCGCAGGGCGATGAAACTGTGCAGGGCGTTGAGGGTCTTGGCGCCGATCACCCGGTCCAGCTTCAGGTCGGGATAGTCCGCCTGGTTGCGGTTGAGCGCATTGAGCGCGCGTTGCAGGAAGCCTGTGGCCGTCGCCGGCCCCATATTGACGCCTGTGTCGAAAAGTTCGGCGGCGATGGCGGGTGCGTGCTTCGCCACGAAGGCATAGCCCGGCCGGTCCCAATAGAGACGGCGGTATATCGCCTCGGCGACATGGCGCGGCATCGTCTGCATCGCGCCGGTATAGCCGTTGGCGCGCGCCACCGCTTCGGTGATTCCCCAATGCGTCGGTCCGCCGCGATCGGCCGGGTGGTTGCTGTAACCGCCCTCGCGCGCGATAACTTCGTCGATCAGCCTCGAAATATCCATTGTCCGCCCCATCTTTGCTGGAAAGGGAAGGATTATCCTATATGGTTATATGTAGGACAGCGGAAAATCTGGTTTCGCTCCCGCGCTGCTCTATCATTCCCTCTTCTGGGATAAGGCTTTGCGGCGCGCGGTCACATTGGCTGCCCGCTCTCGATCCGGTGCGCGTCGACGAATATTCCGGGCCATCCTCGGATGTCCTCCGTTTACCCTACTTCGCCATTGTCTTCGGGTTGTTCCCAAGCTCCCGGCTCCGCGTCGCGAGCGGAGCTTGCGATCGCAGCATCGCTGCTCGGATGGCATGCGTGGTCGTGGCACTACCGTGACTTAGAGCAGGCTGCGTTAAATCGGACGCAGGACGCGTGCTCTAATTCTTTGTTGTCGCATCGTTTTTTGCGCAAAACCGGTGCCCACTTTTGCGCACGATGCTCTAGCTGTCCCATAAGGCTTCCATGCCAATGAAAGGATCGAACCGTCAAACCATGGGATCAAACGCCTGGCTTCGACGGCTCCGGCTGAGCTTCCGGGCAAGATGGAAAACAGCCTCCGGGCCTGGGGCGACCGGAGCGAGGAATGCTCGGTAGCGCCCCTTGCCGGACCTTCCCTCCGCCGATCGCCCGCAGAGGCTGGCGAACGCCCTGCGGCTGGCGGCGCAGCGCCGAAGAAAGAGAGGATCGCTCTGGTCGAGGACGCCGCTGATCATTGCGACCGGCCGGGCCTGGGTCGCGATGGTGTCCCGCATGAAGCATGTCCTGTGCGCCGCCGGTGGTATAATGGCGGCGGATATAGTGACGGGATATGTTTGATTGGGGTGAGATGCCATGCGGCTCTTTATTGCTCTAATGGTGGTGCCGCTCTTCGCGGCTCCGGCCGCCGCGCAGGACTGGAACAATCTCGCTGCTTCCGAAGCGATGAACCAGGTCCACGCCACGATGCGCCAGCACATGATCGTCAACCCGGCGGAGGAGCGCTCCTCAGGCGCCCAGCCTCGCCCGCGGTCCCCCGGCACCACTGCTTATACCGTCGATCGAACGGTCAGGCGGGGCGTGCAGCAAAGTCTGGTCACGGCGGTTGCCCGGCAAAACCAGGATGCGGGGAGGGAACTGGCGGCCACGTTCGCTCGCCACGACCTGATCGCCATGGCGGACCGGGCGCTTTCCGCATTGGGGCTGCGATCGGGGGATGTGATCGACGCTGTCACCATCTACCGCCTGGCGATGTGGGGCGCTGCCAAGGGGCTTACCACGCCTCCGCCGCGCGCTTCGATCACCGGCGCAAGGCGCCAGACCGCATCCACGTTCAATCTTGCGGCCGCCAATCTCAACACGGCGGCGCAACGCCAGCAATTTTCCGAGACGCTGCTGTATCAGGCCATTCTTATGGATATCGCTTCCGAAGAGGCCCAGAAATCTGGCGATCAGGCAACGATACAGGCTTTGGGCACGTCGGCGCGCCGGGCGCTCCTGGCATCGGGCCTCGATCCCGATCGCATGCGGCTGACCGATCGGGGGTTCGCCTTTGGCAAATGAGGAAAGCCGCCTGACGCTTATTCTGGATGGAACAAGAATCCACGATATCCCGTCATTCTATGATGAGATAAATCGTGTTTTCATGGCCGATGAGGCGTGGCGGCTGGGCCAGAGCCTCGATGCGTTGGACGACATGCTGTATGGCGGCTATGGCGCCGCCCAAGGGGGTGGGTCGATCATCCTGATCTGGCGGCAAATGGAAAAGAACCGCTTCGATCTCGGGGTGGAGGCCACGCGCGCCTATCTTGAGGCAAAACTGGACCAGCCCGATCGGTTCGACATCGCGCGGGTGCGCGGCGCGCTTGCCGCTCTGGATGCCGGTGATGGTCCGACCTATTTCGATATCATTGGCCAGATACTCGCGGGACATCCGCGGATAGAGGTGCGTGCCGAATCCTGGCCGACCGGCTCCGCCGCCACGGCGGGTCCCTTCAGCGGCCGGTCAGGCGAGGATTGACATGCCGGCCCTCGCGGCTGGCGCGCACGTCGATGCGGCGGTGTGTCGCGGCCGCTGGACCGGCGCATGTCGCGGAACCGCAGGGAATTGGTGGTGCGGGTCTGTCGCAACGCATTTGCGAAGGTAATGTGACGGTGCGATCTCCGTCCATTGGCGCCGCTCCATGAGATAGTCGATCCACTGCCTTGCCATGGCGATCACTCTTGCGATTGCCAGCTTGTGGGCCGGCACCGTGAGTGCAGGGTATCCGTGCCGGGCGCCGGCCATGTGATCGTCATTGGCGTCGACGGTCGGAGCCCGGACGGCATTTTCAAGGCAAAGAGGCCCGACATGGATAAAATGATGGCGCGTGGGCGCTGGAGCATGAGCGCATGAGGTGTTGCCCACTTCGAGTGCCGCGAACTGGGCCTCCATCCTCACCGGCGCGTGGCCGGGAACAGCATGGTGTGACGAGCAATAGCTGGCGGGTCGGGCAGGTCACAATCCCGTCCTCTGTCAAAGGGTCAGGCTCTGTCAAAGGGTCAGGTAATTTCTTCCCCTCGATCTCTCAACCGTTGCGCGGTCGGCACCCGGAGTCGTCCATAACTGGGCCGGTATCGCCAATCTCTATGATCGCAGGTTGGTGGACCATGACCAGCATGGCAAGACCGAGCAAGAGCCGACCCGACTGGCCGTCGATTATATCAGGCGTGAGAGACCCGATTTCCTGTTCATTCATCTCGGCAATATCGATCATGTCGGGCATTCGTCCGGCCATGGGACGCCCGAATATGGCATCACATGGCGGTCAGACCATGTGTTCCCCGTGTCCGGTCATTCCGGGACGGATCTGCACAATTTGCCGCTGCCGAAATCCGCGGCATCGGAATCGCAGGTCCAGCCGCGAAACCAGAGGTCATTGGCGTCGCGTACCGCGCCGATATAGCTGGTTTCGACCATGAAGTCGCCCAGGGAAGCGGCGTTGAATGCCGGAACCGCCGTCTCGTTCGCGCCGTTGACGATCAGGTCCGTCAATGTTGGCGAGAAATTGGCGCGATTGTTCGATCCCGGATAATCGAATATCTCGCGCCAGGCATCGGCGGTTATCTCGCTGCTGCGCGGGAAATTGCCGTCGCCGCACGCCAGGACGGTGGAACGGAACAGCGGCGGGCCCTGATCCTGCGATGTCGCATCAGCCGCCCTGAATGTGGTTCCGCCGGTCGATCCCACGTCGACGCATGCGCGCGGGGCGATGACGATGCCGTTGACCGCGATGTAGTCGGCGCCCCCGCGCACCATGAAAGCACTGGCGGCGCGGGTGGAACGGGAAATGAAGGTGAAGTTGGCAAGGCGCGCCCAGTGCCGTAGCAGCGCGTCTTCATTGCCGGGTGAATCCGCTTCGACGATCGCATCGCCGGAACCGCCGCCGGGCCGCTGGGCCGCGATCACGAACTGGATGAAACCCTGATAGCCCTGATCGGTGTCTAGGCTGTCGTCGTCATTGCCGGTAAGCACCAGATGGCTGGCATTGGCGCGGCCGCCGAACCATTCGATGCCATCGTCGGAACTGTTGTGGACCTGGATGTGGTCAAGGGCGGTGGAGGACCCGACGCCGGCCAGCGTCAGTCCGTTGATTTCCTGGCTGGGTGCCAGTTCGAAACCCGCATAGCGGATCTGCACATAGCGCATGGTCCCACTGTTGTCGTCGGCCACGCCGCCGCCATAGCGTATGGCGCTGATCCCTTCATAGGCCTGCTCGCAGGTGGATGATCCGCCGGCTACGTTGCCAAGACAGTCTGAAATGGGCGCCCGTCCCAGCAGGATGATGCCGCCCCACTGACCCTGGCTGCTCTCCGTCGCAAGGCCTTCGAGATTCGCGCGGCTGGTGAAGATGATCGGTGCGTCCGGCCGGCCAGCGGCTTCGATCTTCGAGCCGCGATTGACGACCAGATAGTCGAGCCCGCCCGATCCGAAGATGACGACGCCCGGTTCGATGGTCAGAACCGCGGACACGCCCCCCGGTTCACGGCCATCCGGGCCGACGTCGCGCCCGACCTCCACCCGCCCGGAAAGCGAATAGACGGTGCCCGCGCGCCGCGGCAGGGTGAGGTTCTCCAAAATACGATCGGGCAGGACGCAATTGCGCCGGTTGCCGATGACGCCGCCATTCTCGAACAGGGCGGGGCAATCGGCCGCCGGCTGCGTCGGCGCAGGGCCGGGGGCCGGGGTCGGCGTAGGGGAAGGGGTTGGAGATGTCGTGTCGGCGTCGCCGCCGCAGCCGTTCAGCGACAGGCTGGCGCAGGCGATCAGCAAGCTTACCGGAAAACGCATATCCCCAACCTCATTTCGATACCGTGATAGGGCGTACGGCGGTGGGGCGAAGGCCCTCGCATGGGTGCATGCGCTCCGCCCGCGCCGTCCGTCCGCTTCGTGCGCCTAGCTTGCGAAGGCCAGTTCGCCGTCCTGCCGGGGCGACGTGTCGTTGCCGGCGCGCGGCTTCCCCCGCTGTTCGCGCAGGTCCGCGAGGATGGCGGCGCGATCGACCGACGCCCGTTCATCCTCGATCCGCCGGATCATCCCTTCCGCCCGTTCGATGCTGCCGAGCAGGGCCAGCAGGGCGCCCTTCTCCCCGGCCGGGACATGGCGGTCCTTCTCCAGCACCCGCCAGCGCAGCGTTTCAATGGGCTCCACCTTGCTGTGGCCGGCGGGCAGGCGCGGTTCGGGCATGTCGGCGGCGAACAGCAGGGGCGTGAGCGACTGATCGAGCCGGTTCAGCGCGTCGTCGATGAACGCCCGGCTGGCATCGCCAAATTCCTCCCGCTTCACCCGGCGCGCGATCTGGTGCATCGTTTCCGACAGGCTGCCGGTGAAATCCACCTCTTCGATCAGGCTCGCCACCAGGTCGAGCTGGTCGCGCGGCATATCCTCGCGGAACAGCGCGGCGGAATAGCTGCGGATATCCCGCCCCAGCATATCGGTGGCGGCATGATGTTCGCCCGGATCCTTGGGAAGCCCCGGCTTGCCGCGCGCAATGTCGAGGAACAGCGCCGCGGCCTGCACCTGTCGGCGGGTTTCCTGTTCAACCGCCGGAACGGCTGACACGAAATCATCGATCAGTTTGCGGTCCAGATAGCGCGGCACCGAATAATCCTCGATGTCATCGGCTTCCGTATGGCCGATCCGCGAAAGCACGCGTTCGAAGGTGCCGATGAAGGGATAGAGGATGACGACGTTGAATATGTTGAAGGCGATGGAGAACAGCCCCACCGCGACCGGCACCAGCGGATAGGTCGCCTTGCCGTCCACCATCACCGGCACGCCGGGGTCGCCGCCGAAGAAGCCCATCACATATTTGAGCAGTTCGAGCGCCGGAAAGAACAGCAGCAGCACGACCGCGACGCCGATGAAGTTGAAGGCGATATGGGCATAGGCGGCGCGCTTGGCGTTCTTGGTAAGGTTGAGCGAGGCCATCCACGAGGTGATCGTGGTGCCCAGGTCCGCGCCGATGGCAAAGGCGATGGCCGTTTCCCAGGGAAGAACGCCCGAGGCGCCAAGCCCCATCACGATGCCGATGGTGGCGGACGAGGAGTGGATCATCGCGGTGATGAGCGCCGCGATCAGCGCGCAGGAAATCACGCCGGCGAAGGTCGAGGCGTCGAGGCTGGAGATGACGGTCATGATCTCCGGCATGTCCTTGAGCGGTTTGAGGCCGCTGGTCATCAGGTTCAGGCCGTAGAAGATCAGTGCGAAACCAAGGCAGGCGAGCGCGATATTGCGCAGCCTGTCGCCCTTGCCGAAACAATAGACGAGGCCGAACACACCGCCGAACAGCAGGCCAAGCGGCCCCAATGGCAGCGCGATCAGCCCGTTGCCGAGCGTGGTGCCGATATTGGCGCCCATGATGACGCTGATCGCCGGGCGCAGCGCGATGACGCCGGCGTTCACCAGCCCCACCGTCATGACCGTCATAGCCGTGGACGACTGGATGACGCCGGTGATGATCGTGCCCGCCAGCACGCCCTTTGCGGGCGTCCCGGCCGTTTTCGCCAGCCACTCGCGCATCTTGTTGACCGAAAGCGCCTGAATGCCGTTGGCCATGAATTCGAGTCCCAGCATGAAGATGCCGAGGCCGCCGATCACCGGTACGATGATTTCCTTGAAAATGTCGATTTCCATGATTGTCCCCCTGGCTTTCGCCTGTCAGTCCGCAGCCTGCGCCGCGGCCGAAGAATGGGTGCCAAGTTCGCGCGTCCACGACGCGCGA
The DNA here is from genome assembly GCA_050251675.1 of Sphingobium sp. Taxonomy (GTDB): domain Bacteria; phylum Pseudomonadota; class Alphaproteobacteria; order Sphingomonadales; family Sphingomonadaceae; genus Sphingobium. The sequence goes on along the minus strand of JBFWMJ010000015.1, from coordinate 26,064 downwards.
ACCCGGGCAATGTCAGCTGCCGGCAACGGCAGATAATCGAGAGAGCGGGCGGCCTGCTGGCCGTGATCGAAAAGGAATGAGAACAGGCGCAGCGCGCGTGCATTGTCGGATGGGGTGGCGTTCTGCCGTTTCATGACGACGTGGAAGACCGAAGCCAGTGGGTAGGCGTCCTGCGCTGCATCCGGTCCGGGCACCGTTCCGCCGATGACGGCGCGCGCGCCGGCCAGCACATGCGCTTCGGCAGGGGCAACGAACCGTCCCGCCGCGTTGCGCACCATGGCGATGGCGACGCCCGCGCGGCGCGCCTGCCCGGTTTCGAGATAGCCGATCGATCCGGGCGTTCCCGCGACGGCACGGGCCATTTCAGAACTGCCCTTTACGCCCGTCCCGGTCGCCCAGTCGATTGTGGTTCCTGCGCCGAAACGGCTTTGCCACCCGGCATCATTGCGCGCCAGATAGGTCGAAAAATGGAGCGTGGTGCCCGATCCGTCGGCACGGTGGATGACCTTGATGGCGCTGTCCGGCAGTATGGCGTCCCCATTGTCCGAGGCGATCGCCGGATCGTTCCATCTGGTGATGGCGCCGCTGAAGATACCGCTCAGCGTTGCGGGGCTGAACCGCAATACAGGCCCCTTTTGCCCGCCCGGATTATAGACCGGCGCGATGCTGCCGATCATGATCGGGAACTGCGCGGCGTTGAGCCTGGCGAGCTGGGCGTCCGAAAGGGGATAGTCCGCGATCGCGAAATCGACTTCCGGGTCGGACAGCCGCATGATGCCGCCAAGCGAGCCCACGGCTTCATAGTCGACGCCGCTGCTGCCGGATGTCCAGTCGCTGTCCCCGGACCGCGCGGTCTGGAAATCGGTGGACAGCTTCTGCACGAGCGGCTGCGCGGCGGTGGACCCGCTTCCCACTATCCGGTCGTTGCTGCCTTGCCCCGCCAGCAGCAGGACGACCGCGGCGATGACCGCCATGACGCCCAGCGACATGGCGAAGCGGCGGCGTACAAGGGCGCGCGGTTCGAGAACCGGAACCCCGTCGGATGAACTGGTCAGCATGGATGTATACCCGGAAGATTAGCCTTTCCATGCCCCCTGCCACCGCGTGGTGACGCGCGCATGACAAGCTTCTCTAGAAATCCACTTGTGCCCGCATGCCGACGGAGTCGGCCTTGAATGTGGGTTGCGCGCTGGGAATATCGTAGATCAGGTGCATATAGTTCAGCATGAAGCGGATGTGGGACACGGGCGTCCACACCAGCCCCGCGCCGAATCCGTCCTGTGTGCCGCCGCCTATGCCGCGATCGGTCAGGTCAAGCCGGTCGTAGCGCAGGTTGAGTTCCAGCGCGCCCATCCCGCCGTCGGTCAGCGGACTGCCCGGAGTCGTGCGGTCGAACGTGCCGTTCTTGTAGGAGCGGCTGTCGTCGGTGAGAAACAGTCCCGCCTCGACATAGCCGCCGAAGAAGGTCGGGTCGGCGTCGCCCGGCCGGTCCACCTTGAGCCAGGCCGCTTCGCCCGCGAAGTGGAAGCGCTTGTGATTCAGCGCCAATTCTGTCCCGAAATGGGTTTCCCGGTTCACGCTCAGCACGCCGGTGTCGATGTAACGAATGTCCGTCGTGGCGATATAGGGCCGCTGGCGATAGCGCATGCCCAGCGATCCCTGGAACCGGCCCAGATCGCGATAATGGGCCGAACCGCCGACATGAAGCTGGGTATCGCCGAATTTGGGCATCCAGACGAGCCGTCCATCCACACTGACCGATTTGTTGCCGTCGTTGGTCAGACTGCTCATATCGTCGGTGAATATGCCGACATTGGCCATGAACGATTTGTCCTTATAGCCTGCGGAAATACCGACCCTGCGCTCCAGATTGAACGCCCCGATGAAGGAGGCGCGCTCATTGAAGGACAGGAAGAGGTCCGATTGAATCTGCTCCATCGACGTGAAGGGATGGTGCTGCCCGACGGTGAAGGTGAAGGGGCCGGTATCGTATGCGAGATAGAGGTCGGTCCAGGAAACCGAATTCCCGGCGAAATCCGCCTCCGCACGATAGCTGAAACCGCCGGGAATCGTGCCTTGCGCGCCGATATAGGCGCGGCGAACGCGGGACGTGAACCCGCGTCCGTCCGCCTGACCGCTGAAACGGGATGCCGGCGCGCTCAGGTAACCGCCGTCGATCTGAATGCGGCCGCGCGGCTTGAAACTCCACCCGCTCTCGCTTTTGAACTCCGGCGTGCCCTTGAAGCTCATGCGCACGGCGTCCGGGTTCGGCTTGTCCGCAGGGGCCGGCGGCGCGGCGGCCAGCGATGCGGCCGGAGCCGCGCCGATGGCGGCCTGACCCGAAGGGGCGGCGGCGGACACGGCGGCGTCCTCGCGCAGGGCACGCATTTCGGCCCGCAACATGTCCATTTCCGCGCGAAGACGCGCGACTTCCTCCTGCAACGCCGCGTTGCTGGCGCTATCCCCCTCCCGCGACTGCGCCTGTGCGGCGCATGGCAGGAAACCGAGCAGCGCAACGGTTGTGAGCAGCGCCGGATGTCGGATGTTCATCTCGTTACCTCTGTGAGCCGTGCAGGCCTGATAAATGCGATGGATGAAGACGGGAAGCTTCAGAAGCGTTCGGGAACATACATATTTTCCGGCACGGGGTGACGGATGTAATCGGCGTGGCGCACCCGGTCCGGCAGGATGACCGGATCCTTGGGCACATCGCCATAGGGAATCTGGTCGAGCAGGTGCGCGATGCAGTTCAGCCGCGCGCGTTTCTTGTCGACTGCCTCGACCACCCACCATGGGGCTTCGTCGATATGGGTATGCTCCATCATCGCTTCCTTGGCGCGGGTATAATCCTCCCATTTGCGCCGTGCCTCGACATCCATGGGGGACAGTTTCCATTGCTTCAGCGGATCGTGAATCCGCATCATGAAACGGAACTGCTGCTCTTCGTCGGTGATGGAGAACCAGTATTTGAGCAGAATGATGCCGGAGCGGACCAGCATCCGCTCGAATTCGGGGACCGACCGGAAAAACTCTTCCACATCCTCTTCGGTGCAAAAGCCCATTACGCGCTCGACGCCGGCACGGTTATACCAGCTCCGGTCGAACAGCACGATCTCGCCCGCCGCGGGCAGATGCGGGACATAGCGCTGGAAATACCATTGCGTGCGTTCGCGCTCGGTCGGGGCTGGCAGGGCGACCACGCGGCAGACGCGCGGATTGAGCCGCTGGGTTATACGCTTGATCGCGCCGCCCTTGCCCGCGGAATCGCGCCCCTCGAATATCACCAGAACTTTCAGGCCCTTATGCTGGACCCAGTCCTGCAAGCGCACCAGCTCATGCTGAAGGCGGAACAGCTCGCGAAAATAGATGCGCCGGTCGATCTGCTGCTGTTCGGGATGGTCCGAAAGGTCCTGCAACATCGTCTGGAGACGATTTTCGTCTATCTCCATTTCCAGTTCCTCATCGAAACTGTCCGCAATCTCCTGTTTAACGCGGTCCATTTCGAAGAATGGCTTGTCGGCTGAGATCATCGGATAGCTTCCTTCCACGAGTCGCCCTCTCTTTGTCTCTGGGCTGTGACAGCAGAGTTACGCTTCGCTTTCGGAGCCTTGGCGCGCGGACAGGCGTGAGCCTGCGGGAGGCTGTCCGCAAGCAGAGCGGTGTGGCCGGTTTCCACCAACGATAATACGTAGCGGCGGTCAAGGTGATCCGCGGCCAGCCACGCGCCCGGCACGGGGCAGCGGCGGCATCGCTGGTCATGCATGCCGTCCCTGTCCCGGCTATGTCCCGGGGCGATGTCGCACCCTGATCATGTGATCGATTCAGCAGGCCGGCCGCGCATGGCCCGCCCTTTACATCCGGGTCATGCACCGGGCCATATAGACGACGGCCTGTCCCCGTTCGGACAGTGTGAAGGGCGCAAAATCATTGCCGTCGAAACGGATCAGGAAACTTTGCGATTGCGCCACGTCCTCAAGATATTCGGTATCGAGATGGATGGTGAGGTGGAATGTGTCGTCGAGCAGCGCGTTTCGGCTTGGTACGCGGGTATACTGTATATCCAGCACGGGTGCCCTGCGTCCCGCAAACACGACCTCTCCGGCTTTGGGCGGGACGTCGGTGGACATGTTGCCGCTCATCATCATCTGGAAGCGGTCACGTCGCGCGGAGAAAAGGCCGAATCCGGCGGTAGGGATGCGCTGCATGTCCATCGTCGTCTGTACTCCGCAGGTGCCCGGAGTGCTGGATATCCGCCATGCCTGAAACTGCTGGGCGGAGGCGGGGGCGGCGACCATGGCGGCAAGAAGCAGACCAAAATATGCCGGGATGAAAGCTTTTCCCATGGTCAGTATTCCAGTCCCTGCATCACCGCGCCCATGGACGGGTCGGCCATGTTTCCGCCGTTGTTCATCAGCCGGTTGTTCATCCGCATCATCATGAGCAGCGTATCGGCATCGCCTTGCGGATAGGCGCCGGAAGGCCCGGCATTCTGCCGGGGGGCGGTGCGCGGTTCTCCGCGCGCGGCGCGGTCTCCGGCGGTGGCCGCCGCGGCAAGGGCGTCGTCTGTCGACCGGCGCTGCGGCAAGGGCCGGGGCGCAGCGCGGGCGGGTGCGGCCGTCGTGGCATTTCGCCCTGATGGGAGCGCGGCGATGCAGCTGCGCAGCGCGGCGACCGCGCCGTCCCGTCCCGGCGGCGCCACCTCGGTGAGGCGTCGGCCGTCGAGTCGGACATGGATCGCCCGCGACCGCGCGAATATGTCGAGATGTTCGGCCGGCAGCATCATCGCCACCATCACCGTTTCCTTGTCGGGACGCTGGACGATGGCGATCGACTTGGCTTCGCCCTCATCGAAACGCATCAGCCCCTGGTAATTGGCGCCGGGGCCGAGTTGCGGCATGGCGCTGGAGGCGAAGGTGACCATCACCATGAGACCGCCATTGCCGGTCAGGCCGACCATCGTGGGATTATCCCCGGACGGCAGGATGGCCTGCGTGCAGGCGCCGTCGCCGTTCACCGCCCGCCATTGGGCATGGGCCGGTGTCCACGCCAGGAGAGCGCCGCCCAGGGCCAGCATGAAAGCGTGTGTCTTTGCGTGGATCAACATGGTCGGATGGCTCTTCGATCGGTCTTTCATGGGAAAGGCGCCTCTTGCCCTCATGGCCTGATCGACAGGCCCTTGCTGTCGATCGCCAGCCTTTCGGGGGCGATTTTGAGAAAGCCGGTAAGGTAGCTGCGCGCTGCGTCCTGCATCCGTGCGGACAGGGCGGCATCGGGCTGGCGCTGCAACTGCGCGCGGGTCAGCGCCATGGTGGTGCCAAGGATCGCGAGTTGCTCATGCAGGTCCTGTTTGTTCGCAGCAGAGGCGTTCACGAAATCGGGCGTCGAACGCAGTATGTCGCGCATCTGGGCGACGAGGGCGGGAAAATCCGCATCGGCAACGTCCCGGTCGTGATAGGCCATCCATGATCCCGCGATGAATGCGGCCACCGCGCCCGCCACGTCATTCCGGGGCACGCCAAGCTGGCGGGAGACCTGGTCATAGCCGGTCAGCATCCGGTCGAAAGCGCGTTCGGCCTTCGCCCGGTCGGCGGCCGGATAGGCCTGCGCCATGCGCGCCGGCATCCGGCGAGCCGCGAGTCGGATGGTCGTAGGGGCCGGTGTCGTCGCGCTTTGCCGGGAAGGCGACGCGGGCCGACGGTCATCCGCGGCGCTGTCGCGGCGCCCGGACGTTTGCGCGATGGTCCGGTCGAGGCTCATCTGGTTGAGCATGCCGATGGTATTCCACATCGGAATCGATCCCATATCGACCTGCGCTGAGGCGGGCGTTGCGAAAGCGGTGGACAGGGCGGCGGCCAGAATGATGCGCCGCACCTGGCCCGGCAAAAAGGACCTGCTAGTCATGGCATGATCCTTATCGGGCATGATTGACGGAACGGTGACGGTGGATAGGAAAGTTTGTCGGGTCATGGTTCCGTCACAGCTCTGCGTTTAGGGGCAAACCGACCTGGCTGGATAAAGGAGTATGGCATTGCGCTTGTTGGTCAGAACTATGCTTCGTTTTCCCGTCCTTGTGCTGAGCCTCCTTGCCGCTTCGGCGGCGGTGCCGGCGGGCGCGGCCCTTCCCCCCGCAGATGAACAGGCGGTCCGGCAGGTGATCCTGACCGATGCACTTCTCGACACGCTGATCGCCATAAAAGCCGAAGGGCAGGCGCTGGGCATCGGGGAGAGTCAGGCCGATGCCTCCGTCCTCGTCTCCCTCGACGCGATGGCGCGGTCCGCGACGCGGGATGCACGCGTCGCGCCGCTGTTTGCCCGCCATGGTCTCAGCCCGCGTGACTATGTCACGGCTGCCGTCGCTCTCATGCGTGCCGGCATGGCGGCGCAGCTTGGGACGTCGGCCGCCGCCAACGGCACTACCGCGGCCAATATCGCCTTTGCAAAGAGCCGGATGAGCAGGATCGCGCCGATCTTCGGCAATGAGGGAGACGAGGATGGGGACGAATATCAAAGCGATGAATGAAAACTTTGCCCGGGCGGGCCTGTCCTTCCGAGGCGACCGGGCAGGAGGCGATTGCCGACAGCGCGCTGGTGCTGGTGATCGCAAAATTTCAGACAGGATAGGATGGCTGATTTGTCCAAACTTCAGCCCGCCCGTCATCCGACCCGCAAAAATTGGGGGGAAACCCAGCGTTTTGAATATGGTTTGGTGGCCCCGGCGTGACTCGAACACGCAACATCCCGCTTAGAAGGCGGGTGCTCTATCCAGTTGAGCTACGGGGCCGAAACGGCGGTCGACCCGCTCGATAGTCGCCTGTGCGGTTGCTTGCAATGTGCTGGGGGTCCGATATTCATGGGGGATGAGCGGCGGGGGCATAGAAAAGGTCGATGCTGCCGTGCTGGGCGCGCGGCCGCTGCGCTATTTCGATTTCTTCATGGCGGCGTTCGTGGCCATCCTGCTGCTGTCGAACCTGATTGGCGCGGCGAAGCTGGCCAGCGTGGGCGGTTATACCTTCGGCGCGGGGATATTGTTCTTCCCGCTGGGTTATGTCATCGGCGACGTGCTGACGGAAGTATATGGCTATGCGCGCGCGCGGCGGTGCGTATGGGCCGGTTTTGGCGCGATGCTGTTCATGGCCCTGATGAGCTGGGTCGTGGTGGCGTTGCCGGCGGCCGACGGATGGCCCGACCAGCAGGCCTATGAAGCGGTGTTCGGCAGCACATGGCGGATCGTCTTCGCATCGGTGACCGCCTTCTGGGCCGGGGAGCTGGCCAACAGCTTCGTGCTCGCCAAGATGAAGATATGGACGAACGGCCGGCACCTGTGGGCCCGCACGATCGGGTCGACGATCGTCGGGCAGGGCGTCGACACGCTGATCTTCTATCCCTTCGCCTTTCTGGGCATATGGACCCACGATCAGGTGCTGACCGTGATGATCACCAACTGGGTGCTGAAGGTCGGATGGGAAGCGGTGCTGACGCCCGTCACCTATGTCGTCGTCGCCACGCTCAAGCGGCGCGAGGGACTCGACATCTATGACGGAGAAACGAATTTCACGCCGTTTCGCACGCGGATCTGATCCTTCGATCAGGGCGCTGTCCTGCCCCCGCCATCGACCCTGTCCCCGTCATAGAGGGCGCGCAGGAAAAACAGGCCGTCAGGAGGCGCGTTGAGGCCCAGGCGCGTGCGATCGCGGGCCGCCAGTGCGCCGGCCAGATCATCGGCCGACCAGCGCCCCATGCCCACCAGCACCAGACAGCCGACCATGGAGCGGACCTGATGGTGCAGGAAGGAGCGGGCCGCCGCATGGATCGCAATGCGTTCGTCCATGCGGGAAACATCCAGCCGGTCCAGCGTCTTGACCGGGTCCGCGGCCTGGCAGTGGCTGGACCGGAATGTCGTGAAATCATGCCGGCCGGTCAGCAGTTGCGCCGCCGCGTGCATGGCGTCGGTATCGAGTGGCTGGATCACCCGCCAGGCAAAGCCGGCTTCATGCGTCAGCGGCGCGCGGCGGTTGACGATGCGGTAGACATAGGCGCGGCCCTGACAGGAAAAGCGGGCGTGCCAGTCGTCGGGGACCGTGGCGCAGGCCACGATCGCGATCGGGTCGGGACGCAGCAGGGCATTGATCGCCTCCATCAGGCGGAACGGCGTCATCGTCCTTTCGATATCGGCATGGGCGCGCATCGCGATGCCATGCACGCCCGCGTCGGTGCGGCCTGCGGCATGGACGGTGGCCTGTTCTCCCGTCACCCGCTCGATCGCCCGCTCGATCGCCTGCTGGACGCTGGGCCCGTGCGCCTGCCGCTGCCAGCCCATGAAGGGTCGGCCGTCAAATTCCACGGTGAAGGCAAATCGTGTCATGCGGCGCGCGGCGTCACGCCGGCCGGCGCGCGGTCACGCATCCACCCGGCTCCCTGCGGCCATGTCGAACCCGCGCAGCAATTCTCCGGCCGGCATCGCCGCTTTTCCGGCGCGCTGGATGATGGTGGGGCGGATGGCGTGCCGGCCGCAACCGATCAGCAGGCTGTCATCCAGAAAAGTGCCCGCCGGGCCCTGATGCTCCTCCACCTGAGCGGCGAGCAGGCGGAACCGTTCGCCCCGATATTCCAGGAAAGCGCCCGGCCAGGGATTGAAGGCGCGGATCTGGCGTTCGACCTGATGCGCGTCCCGGGTGAAGTCGATGCGGGCCTCCGCCTTGTCGATCTTGCGCGCGTGGGTGACGCCGTCTTCCGGCTGGGCCATTGGCGGGTGCAGCGCCAGATCATCCAGCACCTCCACCATCAGCGCCGCGCCGGCCTGCGCCAGTTCGTGCGTCAGCGCGCCGGCCGTCTTGTCCTCCACCGGCGTTACATGTTTCGCGCGCATCGCCCCGGTGTCCAGCCCGGCGTCCATGTCCATGATGGTGACGCCGGTGACATTGTCCCCCGCCAATATGGCGCGCTGGATCGGCGCGGCCCCGCGCCAGCGCGGCAGCAGGGATGCGTGGATGTTCATGCAGCCGTGGCGCGGCGCCGCCAATATGGCGCGCGGCAGGATCAGGCCATAGGCGGCGACCACCGCGACATCGGCGTCCAGCGCCGCGAACGCGGCCTGTTCCTCAACATTCCTGAGCGACGCGGGCGTGCGGACGGGGATGCCCATCGCATTCGCCCGATCGTGGACGGGGGAGGGGCGCAGGGCCTTGCCCCGGCCGGCGGGGCGGGGCGGCTGGCTGTATGCCGCGACGATATCGTGCCCCGCCCCGGCCAGCGCTTCAAGCGCCGGAACCGCGAAATCGGGCGTTCCCATGTAGATGATGCGCATGGCGACCTCTCAAACCCCTTGTGCAGTCGACTTGCAAGCCCTTATCTCTGGGTCCCATGGCCTCTCCAGAGATTGACGCGTTGACGCAGGCGCTGTCCCGGTTGCCGGGGCTTGGCCCGCGTTCGGCGCGCCGCGCGGTGCTGCACCTCATCAAAAAGCGCGACAGCGCGCTTGATCCGTTGCTGCGCGCGCTGGAGGCGGTGAATGACCGACTCGTGACCTGCGGCATATGCGGCAATGTCGACACCGTCGATCCGTGCGGCATATGCACCGATGCGCGCCGCGATCCCCGTGCGCTGTGCGTGGTGGAGGATGTCGCTGACCTGTGGGCGCTCGACAAGTCGCGTCTCTTTCCCGGGCGGTTTCATGTACTGGGCGGGCGTCTGTCCGCGCTGGAAGGCGTGCGGCCGGAGGATTTGAGCATAGATGCCCTGATCGCGCGCGTGGCGGCGGGCGGCATAGACGAGGTCGTGCTGGCGATGAACGCGACGCTGGAGGGGCAGACGACGGCGCATTATCTGGCCGAGCGGCTGGACAGCTTTCCCGTCCGCCTGACGCAACTGGCCCATGGCGTGCCGGTGGGGGGCGAACTGGATTATCTGGACGAAGGCACGCTGGCTCAGGCGCTGAGAGCGCGGCGGCCGGTCGGCTGACCACCGGCGGGACAGCGTAAGCCGGTTCAAAGCGGGAAGCTTGAATTTCGGCGCTATTCCGCTTATTTTCGATGGGATGGCCATCCTTCCCATACTTGAAACGCCCGATCCGCGCCTGCGGACCATTTCGACCCCGGTCGATGCCATTGACGACGATCTGCGCCGCCTGATCGCCGACATGATCGAAACGATGTACGACGCGCCCGGCATCGGCCTGGCCGCCATTCAGGTGGGCGTGCCCAAACGCGTTCTGGTCATCGACCTTCAGGAGCCGGAGGAGGAGGGTGGAGAGCCTGTGCGCCGGCCGCGGGTCTTCATCAATCCCGCCATATTGAGCAGCGGGGAGGCCATGTCGGTCTATAATGAAGGCTGTCTGTCAGTGCCCGAACAGTTTGCCGAGGTCGAGCGGCCGGCCAGCATCCGCGCCAGCTGGATGGACGAGGACGGCCGCATTCATGAGGAGCAGCTTGACGGGCTGCTCGCGACCTGCCTCCAGCATGAGATGGACCATCTGGAAGGCGTGTTGTTCATCGATCATCTCTCGCGCCTGAAACGGGACATGCTGCTCAAGAAGCTGACCAAAGCGCGCAAGGCCGCATAAGACCCCTTCAGCCGGCCTGTCACCGGCCGGGGGGAGGCGGCGCTGGCCTGTACCGGCCTGTGGTGCGGCCGGCCCGTGCCGGGGTGTGCCCGGTTGGATGGTGGCCGGTCGCGGCGGGCGCAGGCGGGTTTATGCCGTGCCGTCGGTATCCAGCGCGTAGCCGGCGGATCGCACGGTGCGGATGATGTCATGCCGCCCGTCGACATTGATCGCCTTGCGCAGCCGACGGATATGGACGTCCACCGTCCGCAATTCGATGTCGCTGTCCTGACCCCATACGCTGTCGAGCAGTCGTTCGCGGGAAAAAACCCAGCCGGGATGCTCCAGAAAATGTTTGAGCAGCCGAAATTCCGTGGGGCCAAGCGGAATGACCTGACCGCCGCGCCGGACCTTGTGGCCGACCGTGTCCATCTCCACATCGGCAAAGGTCAGCGTTTCGCCGGCCAGCGCCGGGCGCACCCGCCGCAGGACTGCGCCGACGCGCGCCACCAGTTCGCGGGGGGAGAAGGGTTTGGTCACATAATCGTCGGCGCCTGTTTCCAGGCCGCGAACCCGGTCCTCTTCCTCGCCGCGCGCGGTCAGCATGATGATCGGCACATTGGCGGTGCCCGCCATCCGCCGCAGACGGCGGCAGACCTCGATGCCCGACAGGCTTTCCACCATCCAGTCGAGCAGCACGATATCCGGCGCATTCTCCTGCGCAAGCAGCAATGCTTCCTCGCCGTCGACGGTATGCGTGACCTCGAAATCCTCACGCTTGAAATGCCAGATCAACAGTTCCGCAAGCGCCGCATCGTCTTCGACCAGCAGCATCTTTGCCCGGCTCATGCTTATTCCTCCAGGACCGCGGTGCCGCGATCGGGCAGTGTTTCGCCGGTCGCCGCATAATAGACCATTTCCGCCACATTCGTGGCGTGGTCGCCGATCCGCTCGATATTCTTGGCGACGAACAGCAAATGCGCGCATTCGCTGATGGTCTTGGGATTTTCGACCATGAAGGTCACGAGCGTGCGAAAGACGCTGTCGTAGAAATCGTCGACCACCGTGTCGCGTTCGATTACCGCCACGGCCAGGTCGGCGTCGCGCGCGGCGAAGGCGTTGAGGGCGTCGTGCACCATCTCGCCCGCGACCTGTCCCATGGATGGGAGCAGCGAGATGGGTTCGCTGGTCCGCCGGTTGGGCGCGATCAGCGGGACCCGCTTGGCGATGTTCTTCGCATAGTCGCCGATCCGCTCGACCACGCCGACGATCTTCAGCGCGGCGATGACGTCGCGCAGGTCGTTGGCCATCGGGGCGCGCAGGGCGATGATCTGCACCACCAGTTTCTCGACCTCCGCTTCCAGCGCGTCGATCCGCTTGTCTTCGGCGACGACCGTACGCGCCAGCGCCAGATCGTGACGCTGCAACGCGATCATCGCATTTTCGATGGCCGCTTCGGCGCGCCCGCCCATTTCCGCGATAAGACCGCGAAGCTTGTCGATTTCCTCGTCGAACGCCTTGATCGTATGTTCTGCCATGATGCTCTCTCCCGCACGGTCAGCCGTAACGCCCGGTGATATAATCCTTGGTGCGCTCCTCGCGCGGATTGGTGAAGATGTCCGACGTCACGCCATATTCGACCAGATCGCCCAGATGGAAAAAGGCGGTGCGCTGCGATACGCGTGCGGCCTGCTGCATATTGTGGGTGACGATGACGATGGCATAACGGCCGCGCAGTTCGTGGATCAGTTCCTCGATCTTGGCCGTCGCGATCGGGTCCAGGGCCGAACAGGGTTCGTCCATCAGGATAACCTCCGGCTCGACGGCGATGGCGCGGCCGATGCAAAGGCGCTGCTGCTGGCCGCCGGACAGGGCGGTGCCGCTGTCGTTCAGCCGGTCCTTCACCTCGTCCCACAAGCCGGCGCGGCGCAGTGATTTTTCGACCATCATGTCCAGATCGGCCTTGGTGTTGGCCAGGCCGTGGATGCGTGGGCCATAGGCGATGTTCTCGTAGATCGACTTGGGGAAGGGATTGGGTTTCTGGAACACCATGCCGACCCGCGCGCGCAGCTGGACGACATCCATGCCAGACGCGTAGATATCCTCTCCGTCCAGCGTGATCTGCCCTTCGACGCGGGCGCTGGCGACCGTGTCGTTCATGCGGTTGAGCGTCCGCAGGAAGGTCGATTTGCCGCAGCCCGACGGGCCGATGAAGGCCGTGACATGATCCATGTCCACGTCGATCGATACGCCCTTGATCGCTTCCTTCTGGCCATAGAAGACGCGCACGTCGCGCGCGGTCATCTTTGGGTTCGCGGGGGCCGGGTTGTTCTGTTCGTCAGTCATCGGACGTCTACCACCGTTTTTCAAACTTGTTGCGCAGATAGATGGCAAGGCCGTTCATCGTGAGCAGGAACAGCAGCAGGACGATGATCGCCGCCGATGTTTTCTCGACAAACCCCTTGGACACTTCATCGGACCACAGGAAAATCTGCACGGGAAGGACGGTTGCCGGGTCGGTTATGCCGCCGGGCGGCGTCGCGATGAAGGCGCGCATGCCGATCATCAGCAGCGGCGCCGTTTCGCCCAGCGCGCGCGCCATGCCGATGATCGTGCCGGTCAATATACCGGGCAGGGCGAGCGGCAGCACATGCTGGAACACCACCTGCACCGGTGATGCGCCAATGCCGAGCGCGGCGTCGCGGATGCTGGGCGGCACCGACTTGATGGCGTTGCGGCCCGCGATGACGATCACCGGCATGGTCATCAGCGCCAGCGTCATGCCGCCGACCAGCGCGGCCGACCGCGGCAAGTGCAGGAAATTGAGGAAGATCGACAGGCCGAGCAGGCCGAAGATGATGGACGGCACCGCCGCCAGATTGTTGATCGACACCTCGATTATGTCGGTGATCCAGTTCTTGCGCGCATATTCCTCCAGATAGAGGGCGGTAGCGACGCCGATCGGGAAACTGAGCAGCAGCGTCACGACCATGGTCAGCAGCGATCCCTTGAACGCGCCCCATATGCCCACCTGGGTCGGGTCGGTGCCGTCGCTGGCCGTCAGGAAGGACAGGTTGAACCCGGTATTCAGCACGCCGGCCGCCTTGAGCCGCGTGACAGCGGCTTCCGCTTCCGGCGACCCGCTGCTCTTGGCGGCAAGGTCGATGGCCGTCGACGCGGGAACGTCGATCGTCGCGGTGCGGCCCAATATGGCGGGGTCCGCCTTGATCGCGTCGCGCACCGCGACCCAGGCATTGGGCGACAGCAGCGCGTCGGCATCGGGGCCGAGCTGTTTGCGCGCGACTTCGCTGGTCACCATCGGCAGGTTGGCGTTGACCAGCGCCTGATCGGTGATCGCCGCCGGATCGAGCAGCAGGGGCGAGGCGGCAAAATCCACTGTCAGCGCGATTTCGGTGCGGGTGAACCCGCGCACGCCATTGCCCAGCATCGTCGTTAGCAGGAACAGCAGGAGCGCACCGCTCAGCAGCACGGCGAACAGGCCCGCCAGCTTGAAGCGCCGTTCGGATGCGTAGCGGCGGGCAATGCGCTTGCGCATCACGTCCGATTTCCAGTCGGTCGGTTTACGGGCGGTGCTCATTCATAGGCCTCGCGATATTTTTTCACGACCCGCAGGGCCACGATGTTGAGCAGCAGGGTAACGATGAACAGGACAAGCCCCAGGGCGAAGGCGGCAAGCGTCTTGGCGCTGTCGAATTCCTGATCGCCGGTCAAAAGCTGCACGATCTGCGTTGTCACCGTGGTCACGCTGGCGAAGGGGTTGGCGGTCAGATTGGCGGCAAGCCCGGCCGCCATCACCACGATCATCGTTTCGCCGATGGCGCGGCTGACGGCGAGCAGCACGCCGCCCACCACGCCGGGCAGCGCGGCGGGGATCAGCACGCGGCGGATCGTTTCGCTGGTGGTGGCACCCATCGCCAGACTGCCGTCGCGCATCGACTGGGGCACGGCGGCGATGCTGTCGTCGGCCATGGAGGAGACGAAGGGAATGATCATCACCCCCATGACGAGGCCGGCGGCCAGCGCGCTTTCGGAACTGGCCCCCTGGATGCCGATAGCGACGGCGACATCGCGCAGCGCGGGCGCCACCGTCAGCGCGGCGAAATAGCCGTAGACGACGGTCGGCACGCCGGCCAGCACCTCCAGCAGCGGCTTCATCCACCGGCGCACGGCGGGGCGTGCATATTGGGTGAGATAGATGGCGCTCATCAGGCCGAGCGGAATGGCGACGATCATGGCGATGATCGCGCCGATGAAGATCGTCCCCCAGAACAGCGGAACCGCGCCGAAGGCATCCTTGTTGCCATAGCCCATGGCGGCCGATTGCGGGCTCCATTTGGTGCCGAACAGGAAATCGATCGGGTTGACCATCGAGAAGAAGCGCATCGATTCCCACAGGAGCGACGCGACGATGCCCAATGTGGTGATGATCGCCAGCAGCGACGCGCCCAGCAGTGTCGCCATGACCAGCCGTTCGACCCGGGTGCGGGCGCGGAAGTCAGGCCGGACACGGGTGAAGGCGAACGCGCCGCCGGCAAAGGCGAGCAGGGCCGCAAGGCCCGCGCCGGCCAGTCCATAGGTCGCGATCGCCGCCCGATAGGGTTCGACCAGCCCGGCGGACAGGGCGTTGAACCCGCCCGACTGGCGGCCCGTCGCAATGGCGCGGGCCTCATTGAGGATCGCCGAGCGGGTGAAAGGGTCGGCGGGCAGAAGCTGCCCTGCCTCGCTATTGACCACCGACTGCGTGGCGAGGCCCGGCGCGATGTTGGTCCACACGGCGAGGAAAATCAGCGCGGGGACCAGCGTCCACAGCGCCACATACCAGCCATGATAGCCCGGCAGGCTGTGCATGGCGTCGCGCCGGCCGCTGGCCCGCGCGGTTGCTTGCAGGCGCGTGGCCCGCGCGCGCGCGCTGACCCAGGCGATCGCGCCCAGGCCCGCGAGGAGCAGAAGAATGGCTGGACCTGTCATCGCCCGCCCTTAGTTCAGCGCCGCGCCATCAAGCGCAGGGAGCGCCTTCACCACGTCCGCATTGGCCTTGCGAACATCGTCCGGCGCGGCGACCATGCCGCGCTTGGCGAGCGCGCCGCCCGGCGACCAGTTCGCCGCGAAGCTGTCCAGATAGGCCTGAAGTCCCGGAATGGCGGTCAGATGCGCCTTCTTCACATAGATGTAGAGCGGGCGGGCGCCGGGATAGCGGCCGGTCGACACCGTTTCATAGGTCGCCTCGACCCCGTTGATCGGCACATCCTTCAGCGTGTCGAGATTTTCCTCAAGGAAGCTGAAACCGAAAATGCCGACCGCGTCGGGATTGGCGCCAAGCTTGCTGACGATCAGATTGTCGTTTTCGCCTGCATCGACATATTTGCCGTCTTCACGGATGCGGGTGCAGGTCGCCTTGAACTCGTCTTCGCTCTTTTCCTTGAGCGCCTTCATGGCCGGATCGCTTTCACAGCCTTTGGTCAGGATCAGTTCGGCCAGCGAATCGCGCGTGCCGCTGGTGGACGGCGGGCCGAACACCGAAATGGTGACCGCCGGCAACGCGGGGTCCACGTCCTTCCAGCTCTGCGCCTTGTTCGGTCCCTTGCCGAACGGGTTGGCGGCCAGCGCCTTGTACACCGTTTCCGGCGTCAGCGTGAGGGCGGGGCCCTTTTTCGATTGCGCGAAGGCAAGGCCGTCGACGCCGATCTGGATTTCGATGATGTCCTTGACGCCATTGCCCTGGCACTGGTCGAATTCGGTCTTCTTCATCCGGCGGGACGCGTTGGCGATGTCGGGATGCTGGGCGCCGACCCCGGCGCAGAACAGCTTCATGCCGCCGCCCGTGCCGGTCGATTCGATGATCGGCGACTTCATGCCGGGATTGCCCTGAACGAACAGTTCGGCGGCGGCGGTGGCGAACGGGTAAATGGTGGAGGAGCCCACGGCGCGGATCTGATCCCGCGACGCGCCGCTGCTGCCGGCCTGGTCGTTACAGGCCGAAAGGGCCAGGGCCGCCGCGGCGCTGGTGATCAACAGTGCGAATCTAGTCATGGAAACCTCCCTCAAGCATGGCGCGAGTCGAAGGCCGCCATCGCCCCCATGGGCTGAGCCCTAGCCATGGTTCGTCGCGCCTTTGTGACATATAGATTTCATTTTTATGACAACGTCCATGCTTCGCCCCGCCGGATATCGGATCTTCCCCGACTGCCGTCTGTCGCCGCGACGGTGCATGGGCATCAGGTCGCCGTCATGATCTCGGCTGAATCCTGCGGTTGCGCGCAGGGAATCAATACGGTGATGGTGGTGCCTTTCCCAAGGATGCTGGCAATGTCCAGCCGGCCGCGATGGCGCTCGACGATATGTTTGACGATCGCCAGGCCAAGGCCCGTGCCGCCCATCGCGCGGCTGCGGCCCGAATCGACGCGGTAGAAACGTTCGGTCAGGCGCGGCAGATGGTCCGGGCCGATCCCTTCGCCTTCGTCCGCCACGGTCAGGCGCATCATGCCGCTATGTCCTTCGGTCAGGCGAACGTGGATCGGGGTTCCGGGACGGCCATATTTGGCGGAATTGCCAATCAGATTGTGCAGCAGCTGGGACAGTTGGGCGCGATCGCCCTGAACCTGCGGCAGTACGGCGGCGATCTCCATCTCCACGTCCCGGCCGCGATCGCCATGGCTGGACCGGAACACGCCGACGACTTCCGCCACCAGTTCCGCCAGGTCGATCGTGCTGTCGGGCATACGATATTTCTCCGCCTCGATCCGCGACAGGGACATCAGGTCGTCGACCAGCCGCTGCATACGGCGCGCCTCTCCGTCCATGATCGCCAGGAAGCGCTGGCGCGTTTCGTCGTCCTTGCCCAGTTCGGGGTCGGCAAGCGTTTCGATGAAGCCCAATATGCCGGCCAGCGGCGTGCGCAGTTCGTGAGAGGCGTTGGCGACGAAATCCACGCGCATCCTCTCCGCCGCGTAGGCACCGCTGCGATCGACCAGGTGGACGAGCCGGCGCTGCTGCCCCGAACTGGCGACGGGCGCGATCCGCATCTGCCATCGATGTTCGCGCGTGCCCAGGCCGACCAGTTCCACAATGTCCGGTTCGGCGAGCGGCATGGCGCTGGACAGGCGTTCGGCGGCGGCGGGATGGCGGATGGCGATCCGCGCGTCCTCGCCCACGATATGGCTGCCCAGCAGCCGCTGCGCGGTTCGGTTGGCGCGCACGATGCGGCCCCGTTCGATCAGCATCAGCGGATCGGACACCCCCTCCAGCAGCGCGCCGAGATCGGGATGGTCGATGAGATCGGGCGTTTCCGGCGCCGTGGCGGGCGGGCCATTGTCCGCTTCGCCCAGCGCGCATATGGCGAGGACCAGAAGGCCCGCGACGACCGGCAGGACGATCGCCGGCAGCGGCGCGCCCGTCATCAGCGCGCCGCCGGTGCCCAGCAGCAGCACCGCGAGGGAGGTTATGATTTGGGCCGCGCTCAATCGATTCATGGTTACCGCACTGGATTATTCGGGTAATAGCTGCAATGCCGGGGCATGGGATATTATCCTGCCTCCGTGCGGCAGGGAGCATAGCGGATCAGGACGTCATGAGCGAGCAACAGCCTGAACAGACCAGCCAGACACCGGGCGACGGCCCGGACGCCGGTGATGAGCGTGCGTTTGTGACGCCTTCGCGTCGGCAACTGCTGATGGGCGGGGCGGCCGCGGCATCCGCGATCGTGTCGATCCGGCCCGCGCTCGCCAATACGGCGGCGTCGGTGCTCAATTGCACGATACCCGTGCCCGATCCGGCGCGCGCGGGAAATTATATCGCGCCCAACGGGCATGTCGTGCCGGCCGGAACCAAGGGCGCGGTGCCGGGCGCCGGGCGCAGCTTCACGGGGGAGCAGGTCAAGCAGGCGTTGCGTGGCAGGCGGTTGCCGGGAACGAGCTATGAGCAAAATCAGGCCTATCTGAACTATATCCGCCGTCTGCAATCGGGCACCAGCGGCTTCACCTGCTACGCTTCGCTGCAAATGCCGCGCTGACGTGCCTATGGCAGCCGGGTAACCGCGCTGCGTTACCATATCGTGGCAGCGGGAAGGGACACAGGGCGGGGACGGCATGACATCGCACCACAGTTATCGCGCCGGGTCGGATGCGGCGCTGGTGGAGCGCAGGCTCGACGATCTGGTGCTGCTCTATCACCGCCCGTCCGGCCAGACTCATATGGTCGTCAGCCCGGTGCCGGAGATCCTGAACGCCCTGCACGCCGTTCCGGGCGCGACGGCGGCGCAGGTGCGGGCACGGCTGGCGCGTGATTTCGACCTGGATGAAGAGGGGGAGGCCGATGCCGCGATCGCCCTGCATCTGGAGGATATGGCGCGGCTGGGGCTGGTGACGCGCCCATGAAGTCCCTGTTCCTGCGCATCGGTCCGGCGACCTTTCGCATCGGATCGGCATGGGCGGGCCCGCTGGACCAGTTGGCGCGCCTGTATGCCGATTATCCCCATGTGGACGATGCGGTTGCGGATTTCACCGTGCGGTTGCAACCCACGCGCCCCTGGCGTCGATGGGTGCGGCCGTCGATCTTCATCACCGGCGATCACGGGCTGGCCGACGCCGCGCCGATGAGCCTGGCGCATGGATTGCTCGCGGCCGAGATGGGCATGAACCTGCAGATGGCGCTTGGCTGGCGGCGGCATCTGCTGCTGCACGCATCCAGCGTGGAGAAGGATGGAAGAGCGCTGGTGATGACCGGCGAATCGGGGTCCGGCAAATCGACGCTGGCCGCGCTGCTGGGGGAACGCGGCTGGCGGCTGATGGGCGACGAATTCGCACTGCTCGACCTTGAAACCGGCGTCGTCCTGCCCTTTCCCCGGCTGGTATCGCTCAAGAACCGCGCGATCGATGTCGTCGCGGCGGATGTGGAGTCCGCGCGCATGGGACCGATGCTGGCGGGCACGGCCAAGGGCGACATCCGTCATCTGGTGCCGCGCGCCGACGCGGTGGCGCGGATGGACGAGGGGGCCATGCCGGCGATGCTGCTGTTCCCGCGCTTCGGCCACGCATCGGACGTCCGCGACGTGGGGCAGGGGGAGGTGTTCATGCGCCTGACCCAGGCGTCCACCAACTATGTCGCGCTGGGCGAGGCGGGCTTTGCAGCGCTGGGGCGCTTCGTCGCGCGGGTGCCGGCCCGGGCGATCGACTTTCTTTCGGGGGAGGAAGCGATTTCGCTGGTCGAACGGTTGTGGGGTGACGCGGGATGAGGGATGCCCGCCTTCTGACCGCCGCGCTGCGCGACCCCGCGTCGACCCGGCGGCTGGCGCCCGACGGATGGAATGCGTTGATAGCCATGGCGCGGGCGGAACGGCTGATCGGTACGCTGGCGATGCGGGTCGACGATGGCGCGTTGCCGGGAAACGCGCGCGCGGTCATGGCCGACGCGCGGCTGGACGCGGCGCGGGAGGCGCGGCAGGCGCTGTGGGAGGCGGACCGCGCCCGTGTCGCGCTGGAGGGAAGCGGCGTGCCGCTCATCCTGCTTAAGGGGACGGCCTATGCCGCCACCGGACTGGCCGCGGGGCAGGGACGTTTCATCGGCGATCTCGACATATTGGTCCCGCGCGCCAGCCTGCCGGACGTGGAAGCGCGGCTGATGGCTGAAGGGTGGGAATGGGTGAAGCCGGACCCCTATGACGACGCCTATTACCGCCAGTGGATGCACGAACTGCCGCCGATGATCCATGGGACGCGGGACCGGATGATCGACGTGCATCACACGGTGCTGCCGCTGACGGCGCGGCCGACCCCCGATGCGGCGGCGATGATCGCCGATGCCGTGCCGGTCGGCGCAGGATTATATGTCCTGTCGCCTGAGGATCGCATCTGCCACGCCGCCGCTCATATGCTGGCGGACGGGGATCTGGCGGGCGGATTGCGCAATCTGTGGGATATCCACTGTCTGCTGGGCGATGGTGTGGAAGGCGATGCGCTGGAAGCGCGCGCGGCGCGGCACGGCCTGCTTCCCCATGTGCGGCAGGCGCGGCGCCTGGCGAACGCGCTCTATGGCGCGGGCGACGGGGCCCTTGGCTGGTGGGATCGGCTGGTGCTGCGCCGCCTGCTCGCCCGTGACGGGTGGGGCCGGGAAAGCCGGCCATTGCTGCGCTTCGCCTTTTTCGTCCGATCGCACTGGCTGCGCATGCCGCCGCTGATGCTGGCCCGGCATCTCTTCACCAAATGGCGAAAGGGCCATCGGCCCGCCTAGGATGGATCGGCGTTCGGCCTTGCCGGCCTGCACGTGGTGGTTTGCCGCGCTTCCGGTGCTGGCGTATCTTTACTATGCTTTGCTCCGGGTCACTAAAAAAGCGACTATCTTCGGCGCGCTATCTCCTGAATATCGATCTGCCCCAGCGCCGCGATCCGCTGCGGTGTCCGCGCCCTATTGCGCGGTCCACCCCCCGTCGACCATCATATTGGCGCCGGTGATATTGGCAGCCACGTCGCCGCACAGGAACAGGGCCATGGCCGCCACCTGGTCGACGGTGACGAACTGCTTGGTCGGCTGGCCGGCCAGCAGCACGTCGTTCATCACCTGTTCCCGTGTCATGCCCCGCGCCTTCATCGTGTCGGGAATCTGATTTTCGACCAGCGGCGTCCACACATAGCCGGGCGAGATGCAGTTGGCGGTGATCCCCGACGTCGCCAGTTCCAGCGCCAGCGTCTTGGTCAGGCCGAACAGGCCGTGCTTTGCCGTCACATAGGCGCTCTTGAACGGCGACGCTGTCATCGAATGGGCCGATGCGGTCTGGATGATGCGGCCCCAGCGGCGCGATTTCATATAGGGGATGGCAAGCCGGGCGGTATGGAACGCGCTGTTGAGGTTGAGCGCGATGATAAGGTTCCATTTGTCGAGCGGAAATTCCTCGACCGGGGCGACATGCTGCATGCCGGCATTGTTGATGAGGATGTCGACTCCGCCGAACGCATCCGCCGCCTGCGCCATCATCGCCTCGATTTCCGCCACGTCGGTGAGGTCATTACCGCAATACAGGGCCTTCGCTCCGCTGGCGGTTTCCAGCGCCAGCCGTTCCTTTTCGATCGCGTCGGGGTCGCCAAAGCCGTTGATGACGATATTGGCGCCTTCCCCCGCCAATATTTTCGCATAGGCAAGGCCTATGCCGCTGGTGGAGCCGGTGATGAGGGCGGTCTTGCCGGAAAGCGTCTTGCTCATGCCTTTTTTTCCTTCACATGGTCGGGCGCGTCCAGGTCGAAGGTGGCGCTTTTCCCGTCCAATATGTTTCTGGCGATCAGGTCGCCCTTGTGCATCACCTCTTCGACCGCGTCGCGGCCCTGGGCCCAGTGGTCCAGCATCGTCGCGCGCGAAAATTCAAAGTCGCGCGCGCCGCTTTCCCAGTTGCGGCTGCGATATATGAGATGGACGATGTTGACCGACCCGCGGTCCAGATAGGCGCGCAGCCGCTTTGCCTCCGCGTCGTCGCGCAGATGCGCGGGCAGTTTGTCGAGTAGCGCCCGCATCGCGCCATGTTCCCGGCGCAGGCGCAGATACTGGTCGGTCACCTGGCGGGTGCGGCTGGAATACTGGATGTCCTTCGTCCGGGAATAGACGTCCGTCATCTGCGTGGGCATCGGTCCTTCGGCGGGGAACAGGTCGACCTGGAATACCAGCATGTCGTCGGTCTGATGGTCGAGCACATGGGCCAGCGGCGTGTTGGACACCAGCCCCCCGTCCCAATACCAGCGTCCGTCGATCTCCACCGGCGGCAGGCCCGGCGGCAATGCGCCCGACGCCATGATGTGGCGCGCGTCGATGCGGGTGTTGCCGCCCGGGCCGCGCGTGTCCCAATAGGCGAAATTGCCGCTTTCGACATCGACCGCGCCGACGGACAACCGCACCGGCCCGTCGTTCAGAAGGTCCCAGTCCACCAGTTCGTTCAGCGTGTCGCGCAGCGGCGCGCTGTCGTAGAAGCTGATCGCGCCGGCTGTGCCGCCGGGCATCAGCAGCGACGGCCACAGGCGTGGACGGAACATGCCGGGTACGCCGAAGGTCGCGACGGTGCCCGCGGCCGCCAGATGCGCGATTTCGCGAACATGGTCGATTTCGGGCAGGATGATGTTGGGCATGCCCCCCGAAAGCGTTCGCCAGAACCGTTTCAGGCGGCTGAGCCGTTTATGGGGCGGGTTGCCGGCGATGATCGCGGCGTTGGCCGCGCCGATCGAAATGCCGGCGACCCAGGTGACGTCGATCGCCAGTTCGTCCAGCCTTTCGAAAACGCCGGCCTGGAACGACCCCAGCGCGCCGCCGCCCTGCAACAGCAGCGCGACCTGTTGGGGGAGGGGAAGGGGCGTGTGCGCGCGGCGGCGCGGCTTTGGGTCGCTATCGGCCATGACGCAGTGCAATATAGACTTTGCCGGCGGCATTCCAACGGAATGTGCGCAATGGGCCAGATTGCGAAATTATCATGCGGATCGCTCGTCGGTTTTCACCGCGCCGTAAATGGCGTAGGCGTGAAGCGGAAAGCGAGGGGCGCGATGCGGCTGGACGACGAACGGGAAAGCAGCAATTTCGAGGTGCAGAGCGGCCGCAGGGGTGGCGTCGGCGGCGGCATGGGTGGCGGGCTGGGCCTGTTGCTGCCGCTGATCGGCAACCGGTTCGGCTGTGGCGGCATTGTCGTCGTGCTCATCATCCTGGCGGTGATGGGCGTCAATCCGCTCAGCCTGCTCAGCGGCGGGGGCGGCGTCGCCCCGACGCAGCAAAGCGCGCCGGCCAGCCGCGATCCCGCGCAACTGACCGAGATACAGCATTGGTCGCTGCGGGTGCTGGGATCGACAGAACGGGTATGGGGCAAGATATTCGAGGAAGCCGGGCGGACATACAAGCCCACCATCCTGTCCTTCTATACGCAAAACGGCATGTCGGGGTGCGGTGCGGCGCAAAGCGCGATGGGGCCGTTTTATTGCCCCAATGACCAGAAAGTCTATCTGGACACCGATTTCTTCACCGAGCTTCATCAGCGCTTCGGCGCGCCGGGCGATTTCGCGCAGGCCTATGTGATCGCGCATGAGGTGGGCCATCATGTGCAGGATCTGGAAGGCACGCTGGGCGCGGTGAACAAGCGGCAGCGCACCGTCAGCGAAGCGGAAGGCAACGCAATGCAGGTGAAGGTGGAATTGCAGGCCGACTGCTATGCGGGCGTGTGGGCGAAGCGCACCGGCCTTATGGAAGCGGGCGATCTGGAGGAAGGCATGACCGCCGCTCAGGCGATCGGCGACGATACGCTGCAAAAATCGGCGGGGCGCCGGCCTGTGCCTGAAAGCTTCACCCACGGGACCGGCGAACAGCGCATGCAATGGTTGCGGCGGGGCCTGTCGAGTGGCGACCCGGCGCAGTGCGACATCTTTGGCCAACAGGGATGAGCGGGGGCTGTCCCCGGCTTGCGTGACGCTCTGATCGCGTTAGTCGAGCTTCATGAGCAGTTCCATCATATCCTGCGGCATGTCCTGGCGGGCTGCGGGAAATATGGCGCGTAACGCCTTGCCGACCCCATCGTGAGGCAAGGGCAGGCCGATGGTCAGGAACCGGTCGCGGCGTCCGCCATCTGGGCGATCGCGAAAGGTGCCTGACCAGCGGCCGGCATGTTTCGGGGACATATCCATGCTTTTCAAACGATCACGGAAGATAAAAGTTTCTGGCATTCGTCGCGGGCCCCGGCGATAGCAGCGCCATGATGGGCGGGGGCAGGGAACAGGCGCGGTGACGCAGTGGAGCGACCTTGAAGGGCGGATCCGCGCCCACTCCCCCTTTCTCGCGCGGATGATGGATCGCTTTCCGGCGGTCACGGCTGTCCTTGCGACGCAGGATTATGATGCGGCGTTGCTGGCGGCGCAGGCCGCCGGGGCGCCGGAGGATGGCGTCGCGCGATCGCTGCGCCGGCGGCGCGGGGCGCTGGCGCTGGTTACCGCCACGGCGGACCTGGCCGGTGCATGGGATCTCAACCGCGTTACCCGTACCCTGTCCGACTTTGCCGATCAGGCGCTGGAGGAAGCGCTGGAGGCCGCCTTCGCCCAGCGCTACCCCGACGCGCCGCGGCGCGGATTCGCCGTGCTGGCGCTGGGCAAGCATGGCAGCCGCGAACTCAACTACTCGTCCGACATCGATCCCATCCTGCTCTATGATCCCGCGACCCTGCCGCATCTTGGCCGGGAGGAGCCGGCCGAAGCGGCGGTGCGCCTCGGCCGCCGGGTGAGCGAACTGCTGATGGCGCCCGATGGCGATGGATATGTGTTCCGCGTCGACCTTCGCCTGCGCCCTTCGCCCGAAGCGACGCCGATCGCCCTGCCGGTCGAGGCGGCGATCAGCTATTATGAATCCGCCGCGCTCAACTGGGAACAGGCTGCCTTCATCCGTGCGCGGCCGGCGGCGGGCGACATCGCGCTGGGCGCGTATTTCCTGCGCGCGATCCGGCCCTTTATCTGGCGGCGCAATCTGGATTTCGGCGCGATCGACGCGATCAACGATATTTCCCGCCGCATTCGCGACCATTATGCCCATGGGCAGGCCTTTGGCCCCGGTTTCGACCTGAAACGTGGACGCGGCGGCATTCGCGAGGTCGAATTTTTTGCGCAGGTGCATCAGCTAATCCACGGCGGCCGGAATCCGGGCCTGCGGTCGGGCAATACTCGCGAAGCGCTGGCGGCGCTGGCGCAGGCGGGCATTTTCGAGCCGGCGGTCGCGGCCCGGCTGGACGAGGCCTATTGCCTGCTGCGCACCATCGAGCATCGGTTGCAGATGGTGGATGATCACCAGACCCATGAACTGCCCGCCCAGCCGGCGGCGCTGGACGGCGTCGCGCGCCTGCACGGGCTGGCCGACGGGACGGCGTTGCTGGACCTGTTGCGGCCGCAGGTTGACTGGGTAGGGCGGAATTATGACCGGCTGACGCCGGAACGGACCGACGAATCGCTTTCGCATGACGAAGCGCGGTTGAAGGCGCAGCTGAGCGAAATGGGGTTTGCCGATGTGGAAACGCCCTTCGCGCGGATGACCGGGTGGCGCAACGGTAATGTGCGGGCGTTGCGCGGCGCGGCTTCGCGCGCGGCGCTGGAGGATGTGCTGCCGGTCCTGATGCGCACGCTGGCGAAGGCGCCCGACCCCGACCGTGCGCTCAACCGGCTGGACGACATGATCCGCGGGCTGCCGAGCGCGATCAATTTTTTCAAGCTGCTTGCCGCGCGTCCGGGGCTGGTCGATCTGCTGGCGGAGATATTGAGCCATGCACCGGTGCTGGCCGATGCGCTCGCGCGGCGGGCGGCGTTACTGGAAGGGCTGATCGACACCTCGGCCTTCGACCCGCCGCCGCCGGTCGAGGGTCTGGCAACCCAGTTCGGACGGCTGGAGGCGGACGAGGATTATCAGGCCCTGCTCGACAGCGTGCGCCAGCGGGTCGGGGACCGCCGTTTCGCACTGGGAGCGCAGATCATCCGGGGGAGCGACCCGCTGGAGGCGGGACGGGGCTATTCCCGCGTGGC
>JBFWMJ010000014.1:0-44240 GCA_050251675.1 Sphingobium sp. | reverse complement strand
AATCCCAACCGCTGTCGTGCTTTCATGACCAAGCCAAAAACGAGCCTGGAGTCTTTTCCTCCGGTCAGATCGCATGAAACGCGAACACGGGGATCCGATATGAGGGTTTCCATACGGCTGACCCAGCATTCCAGAAAATCCCTTACAGCTTCCCGGTAGTTGTTCACCTGTGGCAATCCACGGTAAGTCACCTCCACCCGGTTTTCGATTATTTCCAGTTCGCAGCCGAGGGGAAGCAGAACTATGCCTTCGATCAGTGTCTGAAAGCTGGTCATCTGCTCAGTCAATGCACTTCTGTCGATGATATCCAGTCCACGCATCTGCACAGCATCGACCTTCAGAGGGACGCCGTTCTCGCGCAGATGGTCCGCGAGGCGCACTAGGGAATTGGAGAATCCCCAAATACTGCCGTTGGAGTAATAGAATATCTTCTTGTACCCGTTGAAATCTGTACCTACTTTATGCTTGGACATCTCCTTCCATATCGCAATGTAGCACCCATCAAGGCCGCCGGTTATTGCTCGCCCGGTTGCCTTCCTGAACATCTCCTCTCCTCCGGAGCCGGATATGAAATCGGCCTCCGAGAAAGCGTAGCCTCTAAAATACCTGTCTGGAAGGCCAGTAAAACTGGAGAACATGAATGTCATAGGGTCTTTCATTTCCATATTTTTGCTGACGGGAGAGGGATGACCAGGACAATTTCAGCGCACATATCCTTAAGGGTAATCCCGTGACCCCCTCAAGTGGATCGCGCCCGGATCGCCCAGCAGGATTTTGTCCTCCCCCATGCTCGCGGATCATGCGATTAAGCCGCCGCTGAGGAAGAGTTTGTATTTGCCCGGCGCGCGGTCCGTCAACCGATTTCGGCGGTCTGGGGATGCGAGCAGTGGGTCGGGCGGCCGCTCATACGCGACGTGATCGCTTTATCAGCCAGACGGTTGGTGACGATGCGATGAAGTCCGGATTCTGGGCATAAATGACGATGTCGTTCGACGGTCATCGGGCAAGGGTGTCGAGCAAGCAGCCGACTGTCGGCGGGAGGTGGAACATCGCAGCCCCCGGCGGAATTGAGTAGGGGCGGCGCCGCAAGGCGCCGGGCGCCTTCACGCTTTCCTCCTCCGCATTAAAAGCGATCTGCCGCGCTGTTAACGACGAACGAGCGGCAACTGGCGCCGTCCTGGGCCGGCATGGATGAGCGGGAAGGTGGGCCGGGTCCATGCCCATCGGTGACGGGCGGGCGAGTTGACTTTCCCGGGGGGCTGGCCATGATCCCTGCGTCATGTGCGATTCCATTTCCTTGCGGCGCTTTGCGCACCGTGCGGGCCGGTTGATCGAAGGCTAGCCGCCCCGGACCCGCCAGTGCGGGGCCGGGGCGATCCTCCCTTCCGACACGGCAGCGTGGACCGGCCGCTGGCCGTTCCCCAGGAGCAGAGCATGTCAAGCCACAAACCGCACAGTTGCGTCCCTTATGCGGATGCCGCCCGTTCAGAATCGGGCCGCGTCCTTCCGTTCGTCAGGCCGGGCAAGTCCGGTCCGGCCCCCGCGCCCAAACCACCCGCGCCCCAGCCGCCCAGCCCGCCGGAACCGCCTCGCGCCGCGTGACGCGGCCGCCGGTCTGGAAAGGAGATGAGGATGGATCGACCCGCGGAACGGCAAACGCTGCTCGCCGGCCTGCTGGATGCGGCCGCGCGCGAAGCGGAGGAGATATTGGCCCGGCCCGGCAATGATGTGCAACTGCGCGTTATCTGCGACGATGGGTTCAGCCAGATCGAGCGGCTGCACCTTTCGCCCTTTGTCGAGGATCAGCTGATGGCGGTTGCGTTGCGCCTTGCGCATGAGCGGGGTTCGACGCGCGTCGCGGCGCTGGCCGACCATTTCCGCATCCCCGCGCTGTCCATCGCCATCGAAGCGCAGCGCCGCGCGGTCTGGGCGGATGGCAATGGCGGCGCGTTGCCGATGGAGCGGGCGGCCCGGGCCCTCGCGGTGCTGGAGGGCCGCCTGCAGGGCGTGGAGGATGTGCCGACGACGCTGCGCGGATATGCCGAGCTGTATGCCGATTTCTGGTGCGATCCCCGGATCGGCGCGACCTGTTCGGCCCGGCGCATCATGCTGGCGCTGGTGACGGCTCTCCACGCGCGGGCGGAGGGACTGGAGGAAACGATGCCGGGACGGCGGCGCAGTGGCGTGCGGCGGCGGGCGTGAAGGCGATCGGGCCTGCGCCTGTGTCCTGCCCCTGAGAGGGACGGCACCTGCCAGACATGGATCATGCCCCCTGCGGCGCCGGTCGGCGGGCCGGGTGTCGACGCCTGACGAAAAGCTATTATGATCGCGCCATGGTGGATTTGAAACAGACCGTCATATAGCGGGCGGGTAGGGTGCCTGTTTCCCATCCGTCAACCACAGGGGATACCATCTGGTGCGAGTGCAATCGTCCCGTCCGTCGCAGGGAGGCCGCGTTTCCGCGATGGCGTTTGCGGTCCTGCGGCATGCCCGTGCATTCTTCTGCCTTCTGCTGGCGGTCCTGCCCGGCCTTGCCCTTGCCGCGCCGGGCAATCGGCCGACGCCCGGCTATGTCAGGGTCGCGGTCCGCACGACGGCCGGGACGATCACTGTCGCGCTCGACATGCGGCGGGCGCCGCGCACATCGACCAATTTCCTGGCCTATGTCGATGACGGCCGGTTCGATGGCGTGACCTTCTACCGCGCTGCGCGGCGCAAGGCGGAGGCGACACAGGGCCTGATCCAGGGCGGGATCGATTCCGATCTGCGCCGCGCCTTGCCCCCCATTCCGCACGAACCGACCAGCCGCACCGGAATCCTGCACCGGGACGCGACAGTGTCCATGGCACGGCCCAACCGGCCGGATTCGGCCATGGGCAATTTTTTCATCACGATCGGCGCCATGCCGACCATGGATGCGCGCGGCGAACATATCGGCTATGCCGCATTCGGCCATGTGGTCGGTGGCATGGATGTCGTGCGCCGCATACTGGCCGCACCGACCTGCTGCGGCACCGGGCCCATGCGGGGCCAGATGATCGTGAAACCGATCACCATCCTTCAGGCGCGGCGGTTGGACGGAACCCCCCGGCCGACCGGCACCGTCAAGCCGTGGCTGATCGGCGTCAAGCGCGCAAACGCGAAATAGGACCGACCGGCGAAGGGACGATGGCATGGGCGGACGCATCAGGGTCGGGATCGGCGGATGGGTTTTCCCGCCCTGGCGGGGCAGCTTTTACCCCGAAGGCCTGCGGCAGAAGGACGAGTTGTCTTATGTTGGCCGACATCTGAGCGCGTGCGAGATCAACGCGACCTATTACAGCCGACAGAAGCCCGCGACCTTCGCCGGCTGGGCCGGGGCGGTGCCCGACGGGTTCCGGTTCGCGGTCAAGGCGTCGCGTGCCTGCACCAACCGGCGGCTTCTGGCCGAATCGGGCGAGGCGGTCGATCGCTTCCTCCGTCAGGGCCTTGTTGAACTGGGCGACCGGCTTGGGCCGATATTGTGGCAGTTCATGCCGACCAAGGCGTTCGACCCCGATGATTTCAGGGCGTTTCTGGCGCTGTTGCCCGACCGGATCGACGGCTTGCCGCTGCGGCACGCGCTGGAGGTGCGGCATGACAGTTTCCGCGATGTCGCGTTCCTGACGATGGCGCGTGACGCCGGGGCGGCGGTGGTGTTCGTCGATCATCCCGACCATCCCCGCATCCGCGGCGCCGATGTCGGTTTTTCCTACGCCCGGCTGATGGCCACGCAGGCCGAGGAACCGACGGGCTATGCGCCCGGCGCCATCGCGCACTGGGCCGACATGGCGCGGGGGTGGGCCGGGACCGGCGACAGTTTCGTCTTTTTTATCGGTGGCGCCAAGATCCGCGCCCCGGCCGCGGCGCAGGCGCTGATCGCGGCCCTGCGCTGAACACGCGGCTCATTGCGTTTGCTGCAACTGCGAAGGCGTGGTTTGCGATTGTTACAATAATAGGACGAGGCCATAGGCCCCATCAGTGCCGGGGACGGCAAGTTTTCGGACTTATGGAGATATATATGCGTCACGCTTTCCAAGGTGCGGTTCTGGTGGTCGCTGTCGGTGCCCAGGCGCTGACTTTCTATTCGGTACTGTTTGCCTGAACGCGCATCTGCGCGATTTCATCCGCATCCTGCGGATTTCAAAAACGCCGCCCGGAAGAATATTCCGGGGCGGCGTTTTTTATTGGGGCTTATCGATTTTCTCTTCGGTGCATCTGCGCGCGGGTGTCGTCCGCCATGGAATGTTCCAGCCGGCGTCGCGATGGTTTAGAGTACGCTGCGTCAAATCGGACGCAGGACGCGTGCTCTAACCTTTGTTGTCGCATCGTTTTTGCGCAAAAACCGGTGCCCGCTTTGCGCACGATGCACTAGTCTCATCGCGCGCCGAGGGGCGATGACAGGAGGATGCCGATGACGACCGATCATGGGAACAGCGACGATACCGCCCGTCTGGCCGAAGACAGCAACTGGGTCCGCACCGCTGGTCTGGCGCGGCGCCATGTGCTGGTGGGCGGGGCGTTCGCCGCCGGTTTCGCGGCCGCCTGCCGCCCGATCGCGGGCAGCGCGGTGCAGACGCCGGCGACGGGGCTGGTGGAGGAAAATATTTCCATCCCCGCCAGCGACGGCTTCGCCATGCCGGCCTTTGTCGCGCGCTCCGGGGCGGCGGTGGACGCACCGGTCGTCCTGGTCGTGCATGAAATTTTCGGCGTGCATGAATGGATACGCGACATTTGCCGGCGGTTTGCCGCAAGCGGTTATTACGCCATCGCCCCTGACCTGTTCGCGCGGCATGGCGACGCGGCGGCCGTGCCGCATATCCCGAAACTGGTCGCCGACATCGTGTCGAAGGTATCCGATGCGCAGGTGATGCGCGACATCGATACCGCCTATGACTGGGCTGGACGGCATGGCGCCGACGCCGCCCGGCGCGGCATCACGGGATTCTGCTGGGGCGGGCGGATCGTGTGGCTTTATGCCGCGCACAGCGCGGATCTGGACGCGGGCGTCGCCTTTTACGGCCGGCTGGTCGGTCAGGCCAGCGAACTGCAACCTGCCAGCGCGATCGACCGCGTCGCGGCGCTCCAGGCGCCGGTGCTGGGGCATTATGGTGAGAAGGACCGCGGCATCCCGATCGCCGATGTCGAGGCGATGCGCGCCGCGCTGGAAACGGCGGGCAAGGCGCCGCCCGACGCGATCACGGTCCATGCCGGCGCCGACCACGGTTTCATGGCCGATTACCGGCCCAGCTATCATGACGCGGCGGCGAAGGCCGCGTGGCAGGCCACGCTCGACTGGTTCGCCCGCTATGTGAAGGGATAATTGCCCTGAGCGGCCCTGGGGGCATGGCCGGACTGCGTTATTTCCCCGCCATCGACTCGACGATGGCCAGCGTGCTTTGCACATGGTCGCGATAGTTCAGGTCACTGTGGACGAAGACGATCCGGCCCGTCGGGGCAATGACATAGGATGTGCGGTCGGTCATGCCCGGCCGCTTGTCCCATGCGACGTCATAGCCCGCGATGATGGACGGGCCGGCCGACGCCACCGGGAATTTTCCGCCGCATTCCTTGGTGGAAAAATCGACCAGATCGGTCAGCGGGTCGGCCGACATGCCGATCACGCTTGCCCCGGCCTTCCTGAAACGGTCGATATTTTCCGCAAAGGCGCGGGCTTCGGCGGAGCAGCCCTCGGTAAAGGCCTTGGGAAAGAAATACAGGACTACGGGCCCGCGCTTCAACTGATGGGCGAGCGTCAGGGTGAAGGGTTTGCCCGCCAGCGCGCCGCGTGTCGTGAAGTCGGGTGCCTTCGCGCCCACGGCCAGCGCGGCCGCCGCCGGGGCGGGCAGCGCCGCACCGGCCAGCAGGGCGGCGGCGATCATCGGCAGGGGGATCGACTTCGGCATCATCTGCATCCTTCGTACAGCTTGGGTTTCGGCACGGATCGGGCGGGACGGGCGTGGGCGGTAAAGCGCCGGCCTGACCATGATTTGCTATCATCCGGCACGATGTCAACAGCCCGGACGGAACCGCGCCGGTCGCCGGCAGGTTGTTCCTGCATGCGGTATCGCCTTTTCTCCTCCCCTCTGGCTTCGGCCGCCCTGCTCCCGATCGTCCTGTTGCTGGCGGCCTGCGGGCGATCCGGTGACGATATCGGCAACCGTACCGGCGACGAACCGGCAAACGGTGTGCAGGGGCCGTTTCCGGCTGACGTGACCGGACCGGAGCCGCACGTCACGACGCCCCCGGCCGGCGGGCAGGCGGACGGGACGGTGAACGGGGCGATGGCGGGGAAAGTGCCGGCGGCGTTGCGCGGCCGGTGGGGCGGTGCCGACGCGCAATGCGGCGACGGCGCCGACCCGCTGAACCTTCGGGTAACGCCGGACAGTCTTATCTTTCACGAAAGCGTCGGCACGGTGACGGCGGTCGCGCCCGCCGATGACGGTGGCCTGTGGGTGGATGCCGATTTTACCGGGGAAGGGGAAAGCTGGACACGGCGCCTGCTGCTGCGCGCGTCGGCGGACGGGCGACGGCTGACCATCACCAACGATGGCGCGGCGGTGGCCCGCCGACGCTGCCCGGCCGGTTGACGACGCGCTATACGGTCCCGGACGGCGCGGCGGCGCCGAACCGCTTCCCCCTCCATTATCTCCCCGCTACAGCGGGGCGATGATCGGCCGCCTGACACTCAGCGATTTTCGTAACCATGCGGATGCGCTGATCGTACCCGACCGCCGTTTCGTGGTGCTGACCGGCGACAATGGCGCGGGCAAGACCAATATATTGGAGGCCGTGTCGATGCTGGCGCCCGGCCGGGGACTGCGTGGCGCGCCACTGCGTGACATGGCGCGTCAGGGGGGCGGTGGCGGATTCGGCATCGCCGCCCAGGTTGATGGTGTCGTGATCGGCACCGGCACCGGCGCTGATGCGCCCGACCGGCGGCAGGTGCGCATCGGCGGGGCGGGCGCGTCCGCCACGGCGCTGGCGGATCATCTGTCCATCGTCTGGCTGACGCCGGCGATGGACCGCCTGTTTCTGGACAGCCCCGGCGCGCGCCGCCGCTTTCTCGATCGGCTGACCCTCGCCCTGCATCCCGCCCATGCGGCGCATAGCGCCCGCTATGAGGCGGCGATGCGGGCGCGCAACCGCCTGCTGGCCGACCTGCCGGCGGCCGATCCCGCATGGCTCGCCGCGCTGGAGGCGCAGATGGCCGACCATGGCGCCGCGCTGGACGCGGCCCGGCGCGATCTGGTCGATCGCCTCAACCACCGGCTGGGTCGACAACCCGATGCGCCCTTTGCCCGGCCGTTCCTGGCGATCGAAGGGGATGACGAGGCGGGCGACGCCCCGCTGGCCGAACGGCTGGCGCTGTCCCGCCGCCGTGACGCGGCGGCGGGGCGCGCCCTGCACGGGCCGCAGCGGCAGGATCTGGCCGTCACGCACATCGCCCGGCAACAATCCGCCGCGCTGTGTTCGACGGGGGAGCAGAAGGCGTTGCTGCTGTCGATCCTGCTGGCCCACGCCCTGCTGATCGCGGCGGATCGGGGTCGCGCGCCGGTGCTGCTGCTGGATGAAGTGGCGGCGCATCTCGACCCGTCGCGCCGCGCCGCGCTGTTCGACCATTTGCGCGATACCGGTTGCCAGATCTGGATGACGGGCACGGAAACCGGCCTGTTCGACGCGCTGCCGGACGCCATGCGGCTGGGCGTTGCGGCCGGCCGCGTCGTTCGTTCCGCGACATGACGCGTTGCAGCAACGGTTCGCCGCTCGGCTGTTTTCTTCTCACCGCGTGTCTGTCCTAACCGCCGCGTCGGGTGGAATATCCTTGTAAACAAGGTCGGGGGTCGCACGGATGATCGGTGGTTTTCGCGCGCTGTTCGCAGCGGTGATGATTGTGTTTGGCACTTTCGCCGCCATCCCTGCCAGCGCCACTGTGCTCCAGTGCGTTCCCTTCGCCCGTCAGGTCTCCGGCATCGATATCCGCGGCAATGCCCATACCTGGTGGGACCAGGCAAGCGGCCGTTACCAGCGTGGGCAGGAACCGCGCGTCGGCGCCGTGCTGGCCTTTTCCGCCAGCCGTCGCATGCCGGTCGGCCATGTGGCGATGGTGTCCAGGGTGGTCAACGATCGCGAAGTGCTGCTGACCCATGCCAACTGGTCCTATCGCGGCGGCATCGAACGCAATGTCCGCGCCATCGACGTGTCGGCCCGCAACGACTGGAGCGACGTGCGCGTCTGGTATGGTCCGATCGGCGACATCGGCCTGCGGTCCAATCCGGCCTATGGCTTCATCTATCCCGAACGGGTGGACCCGGTTGCCGCGCCTGTCCTGCTGGCATCGGCGCAAGGCGTTTCCGCCGGTCTGGGCGCGGCGCGCAAAGACTTCTGACATATTAACCCATTGCTAAACCGTCACGCATAGGATTGTCGCCGGTGGGGCGATTCTTCCTGCTGTGAGGTCGCTGGAATGGTTCGATATATGGGCTGGATGGCATGCATGCTGTCTGGCGTTCTGGCTGCGCCTGTCGATGCGGCGACCCCCGGCGCGGTCGGGGCGGTGCTGCAATGCGTGCCCTACGCACGGGCGGTTTCCGGGTTGGACATAAGGGGCGACGCGCTGGGCTGGTGGGAACAGGCGCGGGATCGCTACAAACGCGGCGACCGGCCCCGCCGGGGCGCGGTCCTGGCGTTCCGGCCGACAGGCGCCATGGCGCTGGGCCATGTCGCGGTGGTCAGCAGGATATTGGACGATCGCCGCGTGCTCGTCCGTCACGCCAACTGGTCGGCCCCCGGGTCGATCGAGGAGGATGTGCTGGCAATCGACGTTTCGGCGGAGGGCGACTGGAGCAAGGTACGCGTCTGGCACAGTCCGACCGGCCAGATCGGTTCCCGTATCAACCCGACTTACGGTTTCATCTATCCGGCCAAGGCCCGGCTGCGCGCCTTCACGCCTGATCCCGCGCTGGGCAGCAGCACCCGTTTCGCCAGTATCGATCCCGATTATTGGGATCGCCTGTCGATGCAGGGCGAAGCGTCCGTTCAGCCCCGGCCGCAACGCCGGCTGGCCATGGCCCCCGCCGCCGCGCGCCCCACGGCGCGCCGCGGGGCCGAGCGGGACCCGTTCATCGTCGAATATGCCGATGCCGCCGACGCCCGCGACCGGACGCTGGCCGACATTATCGCCGATGTGAAGCGGCAGGTCGTGCTGCGCTAAAAAGGAGTCGGGCCAGACGGGCGATCACGCCTCTTCAGGGGCGTCCTGCGCCGTGTCCGCGTCGGGCCGTTCGAACCATGCTTCGACCGGACCGTTCAGCTTGATGGTCAGCGGATTGCCGTGGCGGTCGCGGGTCTTGCCCGCCTGTACGCGAACCCAGCCCTCGGAAATGCAATATTCCTCGACATCGGTGCGCACCCTGTCCTTGAAACGGATACCGATGCCGCGTTCCAATATGTCCATGTCAAAATGGGGGCTGCGCGGATTGGTGGAAAGGCGGTCGGGTGGCGTGTCGCTCATGATGGCAATATCCTGTTGTTCTGCGTCGTCGCCTAGACCATTTTGAAGCGGTCTGGAACCGCCGGGGGCGGGTGAAAAGCGGAAAAAGGGCGGATGCCGCCGGTCGCGCCGCACGCTTTGGCGGGCGGCGGCGTCATTCCACGGCGCAGAAGATGCGGCGAATGGCCCCCGCGTCCATCCAGCCGCGAAAACGCTGCTCAGCCTCGCTTATGCTGCCGATCGGACGGGCGGGGGGCCGGTCGCGGACGGCGGCGCTGGCCGCGACCAGGCGCATCATCGCGTCCGGGGCCGTGGTCAATATCCGTCCACGCCGATCGGTGGAGGCACTGTTGATCCCCACCACCCATCCGTCCTGCCCAAGCACGGGGCCGCCGCTGATGCCCGAAAGTGTGCCGTCGTCGTCGGGCAGGCGGGCGCGTTCCGCCCAGGCAAGGACCGGCTGCGTCAGCGTGCTGCGGCCCCGGCGCGCGCTGGATGCGCCGATCAGTTGCGACAGGACGAGGCGAGGCCGCCCGGCCGGAAAGCCCATATGATAGCCCGGCGATCCCCGTGGCGGCGCACGGTCCGACACGGCCAGCGCGGTTGGGCCGGCAAGGCCATCGCGGACCAGCGCGGCGTCGGCCTCCCGACTTTCCAGCACCCGGCCGATCGCGCGGGCCACGCCGTCATCCTCCAGCCCGATCCGCGCGCAGCCGTGCGTCACATGCTCGGCGGTCAGCCACACGCCCGTGCGGTCTATGGTAAAGGCCGTGCCCATGCTGTCGGAGGGCTGCTCCGCGCGGTCCTCTATGATGAAGCTTTCGTCGCCTTCGCGTGGCAGGGGCCGGCGCGGCGAGCGCGGGTCGAAGCTTTCCACCTCCACC
Source organism: Sphingobium sp. (assembly GCA_050251675.1). GTDB lineage: Bacteria > Pseudomonadota > Alphaproteobacteria > Sphingomonadales > Sphingomonadaceae > Sphingobium. The sequence goes on along the minus strand of JBFWMJ010000014.1, from coordinate 33,845 downwards.
CTCGGCAGGCCGGGTGGCGGCAGGTCCGTGCCGATCCAGGCAAGGACCAGCACGGCGCCCAGCATCCAGGGCAGGCATCCGCAACCGGAACGGCGCGCCATATTGCGGCTAACCCGCGACGGCGGCGGCGGTCAGGCAGGCGATTGCCGCCTTCATCATGGCCAGGAAGATCGCGGCCGACCGTTCGTCCGATTCGATCCGGGACGAAAGGGAGCCCAGCAGGAAATCCACCGTGCGAAACGCGATCAGTTGCAGCAGTAGGGTGACGCTGCCCCACAGGACGATGTCCCACACATTGATGGACCCGGCGAGGCAAAAGGCCAGCGGCACCGCCAGTCCCACAGCCGCGCCGCCCAGCGATATGGCCGCCGCCTGATTGCCGGCCCGGATCAGCGCAAATTCGTCATGCGGGGTGATCCACATATAGACGGCAAGGGCCGCGACCCAGACGGCCGTCGCGCTGGCAAGGTGCAGCAGCAATACGGGCAGGCCGGACAACAGGCTTTGAAGGACAGGGGTCGGATCGGTCATGCCCCGGCATGCCGCAATCCGCGCCGGCGTTCAACCGGCGCGGACCGGAGAGCCCACCGAAGGGCCGGCCGGGTGGAGGATCAGCGGCAGACGCGGACCCGGCGGTCGCCATAATAGCCGCGGCGCCATTCCGTCCAGCAACGCGGGCGATAGCCGCGATAGTGCGGACGGGCATGATGGTGCCGGCCGTGACGCCAGTGACGGCGATTGTCCCAATGCCGGCGATCGTGCCAGCGTCGGTCATGCGCGCCACGGTCGCCACGCCATCCGTCGCGATAACCGTGGCCGCCATAATATTGCGCCTGAGCCGGGACCGCGCCCACGCCGATCGCCGCGATCGCCAGTCCCAGCGCGGCGGCGCCTTTCCAAAACAGGGTCATGCTCGTTCCTCCTCGTCGGCCCCGCGCTCCGCCTTATGGGCATCGAGCGTCGGACAAGGTGGATGGGCGGCGCTGAACCGGCCGGAAACAGCGCCGTCAGGGATCGTTCACCTGCGGCGGGACGAGCCCGTAGCGGGACAAGTATGACCGGACGGGGCCCATGGCAGGCCAAGCTTCATCGCAGGACAGGCCGGTTCGCGGCGGATGGCCGCTTCATCTCCATCGATGTCCGGCTTCTACCGGCCCTTCAAGGTGCGTTCGGTTTCCACCATATAATCGCGCGTGATGGGCAGGGCATGGCGGTCGCGCGCATATTGCACCTGGAAATTCACCATGCCGCCATAGTCGAATACCGTTGCTGCGCCGGCCAGATAAAAGGTCCAGAGGCGAAAGAACCGTTCATCATACAGGGCGGTGATTTCCGCACGGTGCGCCATGGTCCGTTTGTACCATTCGCGGATGGTAAGGCCGTAGTGCATGCGCAGCACCTCGACATCGGTGATCATCAGCCGCGTGCCCTCGCTCCCCTGCACCATTTCGGACAGGGCGGGGATGTAGCCGCCGGGGAAGATATATTTCCGGGTGAAGGCGTCGGTGATGCCCGGCCCGCCCATCCGCCCGATGGTGTGGATCAGCATGACCCCGTCCGGGGTCAGCAGGCTGTGGCATTTATTGTAGAATGTCCGGTAGTCGGCGGTGCCGACATGCTCGAACATGCCCACCGACACGATGCGGTCGAACGGGCCCTCTATGTCGCGATAGTCGATCAGTTCGAAGCGCACATGGTCGGTGACGCCGGCTTCCGCCGCGCGCCGACGCGCCACCTTCAACTGTTCTTCAGACAGCGTGATGCCTGTGACGTCGACGCCGCAGGTCCTGTGCAGGTACAGCGCCATGCCGCCCCAGCCGCAGCCGATGTCCAGCACCTTCATGCCCGGTTTCAGGTGCAGCTTGGCGGCGATATGCGCCTTCTTGTCCTCCTGCGCCTGTTCCAGCCCGATGCCGGCGTCGTTGTCGGCGTCGGGCCAGTAGGCGCAGCTATACTGCCGGTCGCGGTCCAGAAACAGCGCATACAGCTGTTCCGACAGGTCGTAATGATGGGCGACGTTCGCCTTGGCGCGTGCCCGGCGGTTCGCCCGCCACAGACGCTGCCGCGCCGACCGGATCGATCGTTTCAGGACGCCGCTGCTGTCGATCGACTTGCCCTGTTCCCATATGCTGTTGGCGCGGACCAGGGCGATGAATTCCAATATGCCGCCGCCCTCGATGGTGACGCGGCCGTCAATATAGGCTTCGGCCATGCCCAGGCGCGGATCGCGTATGATGTCGAAGGGCACGCGGGAATCCAGGAACCGCAGGCCCATCGGCGCAAAATTGGGGTCCGCCGTGCCGACAGTCACGGTCCTGCCGTTGGCATAGGTCACCGTCAACTGGCCGCGCCTGATCAGACGCTTTAGAACCTTGTCCAACAATTTCATGCGGTTACCTTGTCTGGTTGTGGCGGCGATCGCTGCGGGGGGTGTTGCGTGGCAGCATATCAACCATATCCGGTGCGGTCTTCCCCGAAAACCATTCCCGGTGAGGCGATGGCGCCTGTGGCTGCTTTGCAACATATGTGATATTTCTTGTAGCCAAAGGGCATCTGCCCTTTGCAATGGAAAAAATCGACCCTAGATGGCCCCTGTGCGATCAAGATGCGGGTCGCACTACAGTTTGTACAAAAAGATGAACTGTACTAAAAATTGATGTTCATCATAATTTTTTACAGCACCTGTCCTGTGTTGCCGAACCTGTTTTCTGTTTGGCGATAATATAATATTGAGGGTAATATGAAGACTGTGATTTTCGCAGCTGCCGCTGCTGTCTCCGCCGTATCCGCCCCTGCCTTCGCGCAGGAAGCCGCGCCGTTCACCGGCCCGCGCGCCGAAGTGCTCGTCGGCTATGACAAGGTGGACACCAACGGCAGCGGCATCGGCAACCCCGACGGCCTGCTCTATGGCATTGGCCTGGGCTATGATGTTGCCGTCGGCGGCGCGATCCTGGGCATCGAAGGCGAAGTCACCGACTCGACCGCCAACGCCAACTATTTCGGCGACGACGTCGACGCCGAGCGCGATCTGTACATCGGCGCCCGCGCCGGTTTCGTCATCGGCGATCAGGCCCTGGCCTATGTGAAGGCGGGCTACACCAACGCCCGTATCAAGCAGGAAGGCTTCAGCGGCGACAATCTCGACGGCGTGCGCGTCGGCGCGGGCCTTGAGTATAAGCTTGGCGGCCAGCTCTTCCTGAAGGGCGAATATCGCTATTCCAACTATGAACTCGACGTCGAGCGCCACCAGGTCGTCGGCGGCGTGGGCATCCGCTTCTGATCGCCCTCTTGATCGGATAGCAGGAAGGGGCGGTCCTTACAGACCGCCCCTTTTTTTATGTCTTGTCCGTTTGAAGCAGGTGCGGGCCGGCACCGCCGCACCCCGACGCATCACCGATCCACCTGTCCATGGCGCTGTCCAGCATATTGGCCAGCGCGCATCGGCCGGTCAGCCGAGCGCGGCCTGTTTTTCCGCGGCCAGTCGGTCAAGTTCGGCGCGGCTCTTCTTCTCGCTGGCGGACTTCAGCTGTCCGCACGCGGCCATGATATCGCGCCCGCGCGGCGTGCGGATCGGCGCCGAAATGCCCGCTTCGAAGATGATCGATGAAAAACGCCGGATGCGTTCGGGTGTCGAGCATTCATAGGCGCTGCCCGGCCAGGGATTGAACGGGATCAGGTTGACCTTTGCCGGCAGCTTGAACTTGCGGATCAGGCGGACCAGTTCACGCGCATCGGCGTCGCTGTCATTCTTGTCCCTGAGCATGACATATTCGAATGTGATGCGCCGTGCGTTGCTGGCCCTGGGATAATCGGCGCAGGCCTGCAGAAGCTCCTCTATGCCATATTTGCGGTTGAGCGGCACGATCTCGTCCCGCACTTCCTTGGTCACGGCATGCAGCGACACCGCCAGGTTTACGCCGATCTCGTCGGCCGCGCGCGCCATCATGGGCACGACGCCGCTGGTGGACAGGGTGATGCGCCGTCTGGACAGCGACAGGCCGTCGCCGTCCATCACGACCTTGAGCGCATCGCGGACATGGTCGAAATTATACAGCGGCTCGCCCATGCCCATCATCACGATGTTGGTCAGCATCCGTCCGTCGGTGCTGTATTGCGGCGCGTCCTCATCCTCATCGTCTTCCAGGCCGGCGCCGCCCATATTCCCCTTGGGCCATTCGCCCAGCGCATCGCGCGCCAGCATCACCTGGCCCACAATCTCTCCCGGTGTCAGGTTGCGCACCAGCCGCATCGTGCCGGTATGGCAGAACCGGCAATTGAGCGTGCAACCGACCTGACTGGACACGCAGAGCGTTCCCCGGTCGGCATCGGGGATGAACACCATCTCGAAATCCTGCCCGTCGTCGGACCGGAGCAGCCATTTGCGGGTGCCGTCGCTGGACAGTTGCGCCTCCACCACCGTCGGGCGTCCGACGACGAACCGTTCCGCCATCCAGCCGCGCATCGGCTTGGCCAGGTCGGTCATCCGGTCGAAATCGGTTTCGCCGCGATGATAGAGCCAGTGGAACAACTGCTTGGACCGCAGTTTGGCGGCCTTCATGTCCAGCCCCGCTTCCTCCAGCACCGCCCGGATCTGGACGCGCGCCAAGCCGGTCAGGTCGATCCGTCCATCCTCCCGTGGCGTCACGGCGCGGGGTGCGGGCACAGGATCGATAAGGCCGGGAATCGGCATCAGGGGGCTGGCGGCTGTCTGCATGACGTCGCCCTTACCGCATTTATGTCGATCTTTAAAGCGGCCGGCGCGTGCCGGCCGGATGCCGGGCTACCGCAGTTTCGCACAGCCCAGCGCCGCCGCATCGATGGCCGTCGCCGCGCCGCGCAGGGCGTAGGTGTCGGCAAAGCCGCGGCCCGCTGCGCTGGTCGTCTGGACGCTCATGCTGATGCCGGCCCGCATGGCCGCGACGATGGCGGCGTCGGCGCGCGGATCGCGGGCCCAGGCGTCGGATTTGCCGGCGACCAGCGGGAAACGCCGGTCGCCCACGTTCAGCGTGACCGGGGCGTTCGCCGCGCGAGCGCGGCTGAGGCGGAAATGCACCTGCCCACGCACCTGATGCCGGGGCCAGGTGGCCACCGTCGCAAACCCCTTTGGCACCGTATTCGACCCTTGCGGCGGCCGGGGACGGGCGATGGCGTAGCAGCGCGGGGTGGCGGGATCGCGGAACGCGCCCCAATTGTCGAATATGCCGAGGGAATCGCGCGCCTGCGCCGGGGCCGTGGCGGACAGGCCCAGCATCGACAGGCCCAGCATCGACAGCAAGGACACCGGGATCGGTGGAAAGGACGGGCGGGGCATCGTGCCACGCAAAGCGCACCCGACAATGTTTTGCAAGCCCGCGCGGGCGGGAAACGCGCGCGGGCGCTTGCCGCCGCCGTCACAGCGGTTATGAAGGATTATCGCCACCTTGCACCCGGATTCGACGGGTTCGACCCCATCGCCATACGATTCGACCCAAACGATATACGAGAAGCGGACAAAACAGGGACATGAAGGCCACAATCGAACGCGCAACGCTGCTCAAAAGCCTCAGCCACGTTCAGTCGGTGGTGGAGCGGCGCAACACCATCCCCATCCTGTCCAACGTGCTGATAGAAGCGTCGAGCGACGGCGCGATCAAGCTGATGGCGACCGACCTCGACCTGCAGATCGTGGAAAGCGTTTCGGCGCAGGTGGAGCAGCCCGGCGCCACGACCGTGTCGGCGCACACCCTGTTCGACATCGCCCGCAAGCTGCCGGAAGGCAGCCAGGTGTCGCTGCACGCGGCCGACGGCAAGATGCTGATCCAGGCGGGGCGCGCGCGGTTCAACCTGTCGACCCTGCCGCGCGACGATTTCCCCGTGATCGCGCAGGGCGAATTGCCCACCAGTTTCGAACTGCCGGCCGAAACGCTCAAGCAGATCATCGACAAGACGCGCTTCGCCATCTCCACGGAAGAGACGCGCTATTATCTGAACGGCATCTATCTGCATGTGTCGGAAGACAGCAGTTCCGGCGGCCAGCCGGTGCTGAAGGCCGCGGCCACCGACGGCCATCGCCTGGCGCGGGTAACGGTGGTCCGGCCCGACGGGGCGGACGGCATGCCCGGCATCATCGTGCCGCGCAAATGTATCGGTGAACTGCGCAAGCTGCTTGATGAGGTCGAGGGATCGGTCGCGGTCGACCTGTCGGCCAGCAAGATCCGCTTTGGTCTTGGCAGCGCGATCCTGACCAGCAAGCTGATCGACGGCACCTTCCCCGATTACAGCCGCGTCATCCCGACCGGGAACGACAAGCTGCTGAAGATCGATCCGCGCAGTTTCGAGGACGGCGTCGACCGCGTGGCGACGATCGCCACCGAAAAGACGCGGGCGGTCAAGATGTCGCTGGACCGGGACAAGATCACCCTGTCCGTCACCAGCCCGGAAAATGGCTCCGCAGCGGAGGAAGTTGCCGGCGCGTTCCAGGGTGAGGGGTTCGATATCGGTTTCAATGCGCGCTACCTGCTCGACATATTGGGCCAGATCGATGGTGACGTCGTCGAACTGCATCTGGCTGACGCGGCGGCGCCAACGTTGATCCGGGAAAACGACCGCAGCCCCGCGCTCTATGTGCTGATGCCGATGCGGGTCTGACGCGGCCGCCTGCGGTCGTACAGCCGCTCGAAGCCGCGTCAAACATGCCCGTTTCGGGGGATTCGGGTAATGTTCCTTCAAGGAGTCGTACCTAACAGGCGGGCCATGTCCGTCGTGCGTGCAAAGCTGTTAGATACTCGGTCGAGTCAGGCCGGCCTGATGGTCTCCCTCGGCCTGGCCGAAGGGGGGACGGAGGTGTCCGCGACCTGGATATCGGGCAGCTTCGTCCAGATTGCCCGGCTGTGGCCGCTCATGCTGCTGGCAAAGATCTGCGTCGCGATGCTCTGCGCCATTCCTGTCCTGCCGCCGGCCGGACTGGTTCAGGCTGCTTTGCTGGCGGCGGTGCTGGTGGTCGACGGCGCGCTCATGATCGGCCCGCGGCGGTCCGCTTTCCGGTCCCTGAAACCGCATGTCCAGCTGTGGATCATGCTGCCTGCGGTGTTCCTGTCCGGCCTGACGTTCAGCCTGTGGCTGATCAGCGCGGGCGGGGGGCCGGGGGCTGACCATGGCGCCACCGTGCCGGGCGTGGCGCTGGCCTTGCTGGCGGTATGCATTTTCGGGGACCGGCGCCTGCTGGGTCTCGCCTATTTCATCGGCGCGCTGCTGGTGATCACCCTGTGGCAGGGGGGCATGGGCCAGCTGGGTCTCATGGCCAGCTGTGCCGTGGTGATGGCCATCGCCACCGTGCGTCAGGGCGGAGCCGATCTGATCAAGGCCGCCGCCCGGCATCAGCAGGACCTGCGCGCCCGGCGGTCGGACCGGTTGCTCCATGATTATGAACGGTCGGGCCGGGGGTGGTTCTGGGAAACCGACCGGCAGGGATGCCTCACCTATATTTCCGACACGCTCGCCGGCACGCTGGATCTGTCGGCGTGCAATCTGGTCGGTAAACCGATCACCGATATCATCCGTCCCGGCGACCGTCAGCAGGGGGAGGGCGAACGCACTTTGGGTTTCCACCTGTCTGCGCGCACCGCCTTTTCCGACATCGCCGTACGCGCGGCCATGGCCCGTGACGAACGCTGGTGGTCCATTTCGGGGCAGCCGGTGTTCAACGAATATGACCAGTTCCACGGTTTTCGCGGAAACGGCACGGACCTCACCGAAATGCGCCGGTCGCAGGCCGAAGTGGCGCGGCTTGCGCAATATGATTCGCTGACGGGCCTCGCTAACCGGGTGCAGATGCTCAGTTCGCTGGAACAGGCGGTGGCGGGATCGCGCGGGCGGCCGGGGGAATGCTCGCTGCTGATGCTGGATCTCGACCGGTTCAAAAGCGTCAACGACACGCTCGGCCATCCCGCCGGTGACGCGCTGTTGCGGCAGGTCAGCCAGCGGCTGTTGCGCGTGGTGGGGGAAAAGGGGTTGGTCGGGCGGCAGGGCGGCGACGAATTCAAGGTGATCGTGCCCGGCCGCCATGACCATGCGCATCTGGGCTATCTGGCGCAATCGATCATCAGCGCCCTGTCGCAACCCTATACGATCGAAGGGACGGCAGTCGTCATCGGCGTGTCGGTCGGCATCTCCTCCTGCCCGCATGACGGGACGGCGGCCGATGCGCTGATCCGCAATGCCGATCTGGCGCTTTATGCCGCCAAGGGCGACGGGCGCGGCGTGTTCCGCTTCTATTCGCCCGAAATGCACGCGGATGCGGAAGACCGGCGGCAACTGGAAGAGGATTTGCGCCGTGCGCTCGCCAACGACGGCCTGCATCTGGTTTATCAGCCGGTGGTGTCTTCCGTCAGCGAGCAGGTTACGGGGTATGAAACGTTGCTGCGCTGGAACCACCCGGTGCGCGGGCCGATCTCTCCGGCGGTTTTCGTGCCGATCGCGGAGGATACCGGCCTGATCGTGCAGATCGGCGAGTGGGTGATACGCACAGCGTGCCACGACGCCGCGCAGTGGCCGGACGAGATACGCGTCGCCGTCAACGTGTCGGCCATCCAGTTCGCCAATCCCGCTTTCCCCGCGACCGTCATGAACGCCCTTGCCAGCGCGCAACTGGCGCCCGGGCGGCTGGAACTGGAAATCACCGAAAGCGTGTTCCTGAACGACGATGCCGACACCGATGCGATGTTCGCGCGCCTGAAGGCGCTGGGCATCCGTCTGGCGCTCGATGATTTCGGCACGGGCTATTCCTCGCTCGGCTATCTGAAGAAGGCGCCGTTCGACCAGATCAAGATAGACCAGAGTTTCGTGCGGGGCGCGGCCATTCGCGGCAGCCGCAACAGCGCGATCATCAAGGCCATCGTCAGCCTGGCCGACGCGCTGGGCATGGATACGACGGCCGAAGGCGCGGAAACGAAGGATGAACTTGCCCTGATCCGCCAACTGGGATGCAGCCACATCCAGGGCTATATCTATGGGCGCCCGATGCCGGCGGAGGACGTGCTGGAACGCCAGCGGGTCCATGGCATGGCGGTGGAGGTGGTCGGCTACCAATCCAGCCGGCCCGAGCGCAAGGCGATGTTGCGCACCATCGCCCTCCATCATGACGGCAAAGTCTATACGGCGCGTATCCGCAACATTTCCTCCACCGGGGCGATGATCGAAGGGTTGTGGAACGTGCCCGACGGGACGGTGTTCACGGTCGAGTTCAGCGACAGCCTGTCGATCAGCGCCACGTCGCGCTGGTCGCAGGACAACCGCATGGGGGTCGAGTTCGCCGGCGAAATCGATCTGGCCGCGCTGCGGACGCCGCCGCGCGCCCTGGCATCATAAGGGTGTTTCGGGGCCGGGCCCATGCGTCGGATCGGCGGTTCAGCTGGCCGGATTGCGAGAGGCCATGAGGATCGTCGCGGCAGGCGTTAGAGCATCGTGCGCAAAAGTGGGCACCGGCTTTGCGCAAAAAACGATGCGACAACAAAGAATCAGAGCATGCGTCCTGCGTCCGATTTAACGCAGCGTGCTCTAGCGTGCCCGGCAGTGCGCCGGCCGGGTTCCCGGTACGGATGGTCAGAAGAACAGTTTGCGGAAACTGATCGAAATCGTGCGGCCAAGCGGATCGAGATAGCCCGGCTGATAGCGTAGTGGCGTGTTCCCCGATCCGTCGGTCACATCGCGCCGCGTGTTGAGGAGGTTGTCGATGCCGATCGACACGCGCGCCCCGCGCAGGAACGGGTGCTTCCCCACCAGGCCAGGCATCTGCCCGAAATTGGCGAACAGGCGCAGGTTCGCGGTCGCGAGGCTGCCGAAACGGAGCGTCGACGTTCCGTTCAGCGCGCCATCGACCCGCGTTCCGCTTTCCCAGTCGAGGCCGAGCCGGCCGCCAATGCCGTTATTGCTATAGCCGATGCGCGCCTGAACCTCATGCCGGGGCTGTCCGCCCGCCGATCCGGTCGCGTCGCCGTTCAGCAGGTCCAGCTTCGGCACGCCGGGCGCGATCCAGATGCTCTCCGTCAAATGCCAGCTGTGATGGACGCTGAGGCTGAGGCGCCCGCCGCCGCCGCCCGGCGGGCGTGCGCCGCCGAACCCGCCCGGCCCGCCAAAGCCGCCGCCCGGACCGCGCCCGGCGCCACGATGGCCGGCGCCGTCAGGCCGATGATCGCGGTCGCCTCGACCCGTTTCCGCGCCGCCTTCCCGGTCTCTGTCGGCATTGCCCTGATCCCCGCCGGGCTGCCTGCCGCCGCCTTCGCCGCGATTGCCGAACAATCCGCGCAGGTTCTGCAACGCTCCCGGCCGGTCCTCCGGTCTGGCGCCCGCCGCTCGCCATGCTTCCATGACTTTCTGGATATGCGACTTCAGCGGGACGGAGATGTCGAAGCCCCACCGCAACTGTTCGCTCTGCGCGCGCAGGAAATTGATCGGGCGGGAATCGATCTGAACCAGTGCCCCGTCCGCATCGCGCAGGAAACGCTGGGGAAAGGCTGCCTCGATCGCCGGTGTCGGGCTTGGGAAGGCAGAGATCGGGTTGTTGGTGCGACTGTTGAGATAGGTCGCGGCGAGGGTCAACTGCCGCTTCTCGAACGGTTTGTAATTGACGCTGAGGCGGAACTGGTCGCGCACGCTGGCTTTGAGCGCCGCGTTGCCGCCGGACAATTGCGTCACGAACACCGTTTCGCCGCGCGCATAGTCGAACACCGACATGTTGGGGGTGGAAATGAGCGGATCGGTGATTTGCGTGCCGGTGGGCGCGGCGCGATCCTGGTTGGCGGACGCCAGGATCTGGATCGCGCCGGTCGGTTTCCAGCGCAGGCCGTAGCCCAGCGTCGACAGCGTGCCGAAGTCGGACAGGCGCTGCGCCGCGACATTCACGTTGACGCCCAGGTCGCCGACCGCGCCCAGCACATCGCGCGACCGGCTGGTGATCGGCAGGTCCAGGCTGATCTGACCGCTGGCGATTTCACGGGTGTAATCGGTGATATTCTCCACACCCGAGCGGATGGACCGTCCCGTGAACCCATTGGCTGATCCGCCGACGCGGACGGACGCGCTGACGTCGCCCGCCGGCAGGGCGAACAGCGTGCCGCTGGCCAGCAGGTCGCCGGTGATCCCCTTCGACCGCGCGCGGGCCCGGTCGATTGTGCGGGGAGAGAGCATGTCGCCCGCAACGGAGCCATAGGGATTGATGCCGGGATCGCCGGCGGTCAGCGCCGTCTGGAGGAGGCCGGTATCGACGCCGCGATCGGTACGGGTGCGGGTGTCGGAATAATCGGCGTTGCCGGTAAAGGACCAGTGCCATCCGCCGCCCAGCAGGCCGTTCAGTGTCACACCGACATGGCCTGTGGTGCCGCGGATATTCTGTCCCAGCGCCCCGGCCTGTGCCAGATAGCGATAGAGATAAACCGTGTCGGAAAAGGGCGAGAAGGGGTTGGCGGCTGGCAGCGTCAGTCGGGCCGCCGACAGGCCCTGAAGCGAATCAGTGTCCGACAGTTCCAGCCGGCCATTGATGGTTGCCGAAACCCCACCCAGCGCGCGGGCCAGCGTCGCGTTCGCCGAAAAATTCTCGGTCCCCGGGCTGAGCGTGCGATAGCGGCCGAGGTCGCTGACGCTGACAACGTTCGCGCCGGCGACGAAATCGGCCAGTTGAGGCGGGCCGCCGGCCGCGCCGGCCGGGACGGCCGCCTGTGTGACATGCTGGCCCGCCTGGGCCGAAAGCGCCGGGTCGATCTGCCCATCGGGCGTTATCGCGGTGACGGTGCCGTCCAGCGTATAAGGGCGGTTGGGCGCGGACGGGATAATGTCCCGCTCATTTTCCAGCAGTTGCGTGGCGCGACTGTATTTGACGTTCAGGGTGAAGCGGTTCGTGCCCCGGATGCGCAATATGCCGCCTTCCACCTGGCCGTTTTCGCGGCCGCCCTGCGTCGTCGTGCCGGCGCGCATGTCGGCGCTTTCGGCGCGGAAACGCTGGCGCAGGACGATGTTCACGACTTTCTGTGTCGGGGCGTAGCCGTAGGACAGGGCGACCTGTTCGGGCAGGATGTCGACGCGTGCCACCGCTTCCGAGGGAATGTCGCTGATCTCGGAAAAGCTCGAAATGCGCTTGCCGTTCAGCAGGATGATGGGCGATCCGCTGGTCTGCGGCGACAGTTCGGAAATCAGTTCGGCGATGGAGGTGACGCCGAGCGCCCGTACGTCCGCGCCTGACAGTTGCTGTTCCGGCGCGACGTCGCCGATCACGGCGCCGCGCTGCCTCTGCCCGGTGACGATGATATCGTCCCCCTCCTCGTCCGGCAGGGACGCGGCCTGTTCCTCACGCTCCTGCGCCATAAGCGCGCCGGGGGCCACGCCCAGCATCAGGGAGCACAGCAGGAAGGACGGGAAATGGCGCACAAAAACCCCCGGGATGGATCACCGTAACAAAGGTGGTGATAGCGGGCAGTTGTCGCAGGATTCTGGCAGGGCGAAGGCGGATTTGTCGCAAAGTGTAATGGAAAGGACGCGCTTCCGCCGTGGATCGCCGCGCGGTTGGCGCGCTTTTCCCGTGAAGGCGAAGACGATGCCCACTTCCGGCGCCGATGGCCTGTTGCCGAAGTCCCCATGGCCGGCGCTGGAGCAAGTCCATGATATGGCGCGGATGGCCACGGCGCGCCTTTCCCTTGTCCCGGCCGTCCCGTTACAGGCCGGTGACGCGCATACTGTGTCAGAAACAACGCAGCGCCGATTATTTTGTGCTTGTGATTGTATCCTTCCCCGCGAAGGATATGATAATTATACCTTAATCTACTGGACATATCAGGACATGGCCAAACCCGAATCCTGGCGACTTTCCCCGGAAGCCTATAGCTTCGTCACGAGCATGGACACGCGGTTCCAGGATATCGACACCATGGGCCACATCAACAATGTGGCGATTTCCGGTATTTTTGAGACCGCCCGCATCCGGTTCCACCACCATCTGGGCCGCCATCCGCAGGAACAGGGAGTGCGCTGGCTGGTCGCGGCGGTGTCGCTGAACTTCATCGAGGAATCGCATTTCCCCTATCCGTTCGAGGTGCGCTGCGCGATCGGCCATATCGGCCGTACCAGCTGGACGGTCAGTTCGGCCGGTTTTCAAAAGGGCGTGTGCGTGGCGACATGCGACACGACGGTCGTGACCCATGGCGCGGAGGGGCGCCGTGCCATCGATGAAACGCTGCATCAGGCGATGACGCGGAATTTCCTGATCCGGCCCAATCCCTGACGCAAGCCGCGCGCCGCGTTTTCAGCGGAAACCCTGCATGCGCCGTGACCATTGATAGGTGATGACCGCCGCCTTGGCCGGCTGGATCATGGCGATGGCGAGGATCAATGCCAGCAGTGGCCATAACACGGCCTGTACCGCCAGCGGCACCGACAGCGCCGCATTCACCTCTATCATCAGGGGGAGCAGGATATGGCCGAGCAGGATGATGACGATATAGGCCGGGAAATCGTCGGCCGAATGCAGGTCCCAGCATTGTCCGCAATGCGGGCACCGCGTCACCGGCTTTAAGAAGCGCGCGAACAGCCGCGCCTCGCCGCATGCGGGACATTGGCCGCGCAACGCGCGCGCCAGCGCCGGGCCCAGCGGGCGCGCGGGCCGGTCGGCGGCGGGCGGGCCGGTAACCGGGTCGGTGGAGGCGGGATCGGGCATGCCCATATGCCATAGGGCGCGCGGCGGCCCCGCGCAACATCGCGCGCATCGGCGCGCGCTGCCGGACCGCTCTTTCAACCCCGGCAAAGCCTGTTAAGACGGCGCTCATGAAGCTGCCTGGCCCCGGCGACATCCATGTCCTTTTCGACGATGCCCGCCCGAACGGGGCGGCGCCCGCGCGCCTGTATCGTGATCCGGTGCGCGTCATTGCCGCCTGGCGGCAGGAGGAGGTGCAGCCCGCGCTCGACCGCATCGCCGACGCGCGCGACGCCGGGCTGCACGCTGCGGGCTATATCGCCTATGAAGCTGGCTTCGCCTTTGAGGACCGGCTGCGCCCGCTCGCCGCGGCATGCGAGGAGCAGGCGATGCCGCTGCTCTGGTTCGGGCTGTTCGAGGGGTGCCGGCTGATCGCGCCGGATGCGGTGCCGGGCCTGTTCCCCGGCGACGCAGGCCTGTCCTTCGACGCGCCCCGTCCCCTGATCGGGGAGGAAGACTATCGCGCCGCGTTCGCGCGGGTGCAGGACCTGATCCGCGCCGGCGACGTGTATCAGGTGAACCTGACCTTTCCCTGCGCGGTACGTTTCGACGGCGATCCGCTGGCGCTGTATGCGGTGGCCCGCGCCCGCGCCCGCGCAGGATATGGCGGCATTATCCGCACCGGCCAGCATGCGATCCTGTCCTTCTCCCCCGAATTGTTCTTCACGCTGATGAGCGGCCAGTTGACGGCGCGGCCTATGAAGGGCACGGCCCCGCGCGACGAGGATCCGGTGCGCGACGCGGCGCTGGCTGGCGCCCTGACGCGCGATGTGAAGCAGCGTGCCGAGAACCTTATGATCGTGGATCTGCTGCGCAACGATCTGTCGCGAGTCGCGTGCGCGGGAACGGTGCGCGTGCCCGATCTGTTCACCGTCGAAACCTATCCGACCGTGCATCAGATGGTGTCGACGGTGCGCGCGCGCATCCTGCCCGGCCTGTCGCCGGTCGATGTGGTGCGCACGCTGTTCCCCTGCGGTTCTGTCACCGGCGCGCCCAAGCTGCGGGCGATGGAGATCATCGGTCAGGTCGAATCCAGCCCGCGCGGCGTCTATACCGGCTCCATGGGCTGGATCGATCCGCAGGGAAATGCCGCATTCAATGTTGCCATCCGCACCCTTTGCGTCGAAGAAGGCAGCGATATCGGGCGGATCGGCCTGGGTTCGGGTATCGTTGCGGATTCGGATGTCGCGTCCGAATGGGCGGAATGCCTGGCCAAGGGGCGGTTCCTGGCGCCCATGGGATGATCGGGCTTTGGAACGTGGAAGAGTGCATGTCGCTGGCTGACGGACGCTATGACCTGATGGAGACGATGGCGTTCGACCCGGTTGACGGCATCCGCCTGCTGGACCTGCATCTGGAACGGCTGGGCACGTCGGCGCGGACGCTGGGATTCGCCTTCGACCGGCATATGGTGCGCAATGAACTGCAGGCCGCGACATTCCATCTGCGTGAGCGCAGCCGGCTGCGCCTGCTGGTGTCGCGCGCGGGATCGCTGGCGATCGAGGTCCGCGAGCATCGCACCTGGCCCGACGCGATCATGCATGTCGCGGTGGTGTCCCGCCAGGTTGCCGCCGACGACCAGCGCCTGCTCCACAAGACCACGGACCGGTCCGTCTATCGCGACGCGCTGGCGCGGGGGGGCACCTATGAGGTGTTGATGAAGGACCGGGACGGATTTCTTACCGAAGGCTGCTTTTCGTCGCTCTTTGTCGAACGCGGTGACAAGCTGCTGACCCCGCCGCGCCACCGCGGCGTCCTGCCCGGCATATTGCGGCAGAGCCTGATCGACATGGGCGAGGCTGTGGAGGCCGATCTGCGGCTGCCGGACCTGGAGAACGGGTTTTTCATCGGCAATGCCGCGCGCGGCATGGTCGCGGCCTCGCTGGTCCGCTAAGGCGGATCGACATTCAGCCCTGACGGCCTGCAAATGCCGATTTTCCGTGCTTCTGGTGCTCCTCTACCGTAACTCGGCTGCGCTCCGGGTCACGAAAAACCGCCATTTTTGTCACCCCATTATCTGAATGTCGATCCGTCCTATGGCGGCGGGCGCACTCCATGTTGCGGTTGCCCGGCGTTGCGTCCCGGTTTAAAGCCGGCCCGGCCGACGGGAATCGCTGTCCCGTCCCGCCATCATATGCTTTCCGCATTCCGTGCGCCATCGGCTGTTCCAGCCGCTGTCGCGATACTCTAAGGACCCCCGCGTCCGCCGATCCGGGCGGGCGAGGAGAAATTTCAGAAAGAGTGTTGTCATGAGCCAGACGTCCGCCGCCCTGGGCCGTATCCAGCCTTCCGCCACGCTCGCGATGAGCGCGCGCGTGAACGCCCTCAAGGCCGAGGGTGTGGACGTGATCGGCCTGTCCGCCGGCGAGCCGGACTTCGACACCCCCGATTTCGTCAAGGAAGCCGGCATTGCCGCGATCCGCAACAACCTGACCCGCTATACCGATGTCGACGGGACCGCGGACCTTAAGGATGCGGTCGCGTTCAAGTTCAAGCGTGACAACGGCCTCGTTTATGCCCGCAACCAGATCAGCGTGAATTCGGGCGGCAAGCATACGCTGTTCAACGCGCTGATCGCCACGGTCGATGCGGGGGACGAGGTGATCATTCCCGCGCCCTATTGGGTCAGCTATCCCGATATCGTCAACTTCGCGGGCGGCACGCCGGTGTTCATCGAGGCACCCGCCAGTCAGGGATACAAGATCACCGCTGCCCAGCTTGACGCGGCGATAACGCCGCGGACCAAATGGATCATCCTCAACTCGCCCTCCAACCCTTCGGGCGCGGCCTATTCGGCTGATGAACTGAAGGCGTTGGGTGACGTTCTGCTGCGCCATCCGCATGTGCTGGTGATGACCGACGACATGTATGAACATGTCTGGTATGCCGCGACGCCTTTCGCCACCATTGCGCAGGTGTGCCCCGATCTGTACGCGCGCACGCTGACCGTCAACGGCTGTTCCAAGGCCTTTTCCATGACCGGCTGGCGCATCGGTTTTGCCGGTGGCCCGGAATGGATCATCAAGGCGATGGGCAAGTTGCAGTCGCAGTCCACGTCCAACCCCTGTTCGATCAGCCAGGCGGCGGCGGTTGCCGCGCTGACCGGCGATCAGGGGTTTCTGGAGGAACGCAACGGTGCCTTCCGGAAGCGGCGCGACATGGTGGTGGCGATGCTGAACGATGCGCCCGGCCTCGATTGTCCGACGCCGGAAGGGGCCTTCTACGTCTATCCCGATGCCAGCGGCGTGATCGGCAAGACCACGCCCAAGGGGCAGGTCATCGACAGCGATGAGACGCTGATCGGCTATTTTCTGGACGAAGCGCGCGTGGCAGCGGTTCATGGCGCGGCCTTCGGCCTCTCGCCGGCGTTCCGCATCAGCTATGCGACATCGGAAGAAACGCTGAAAAAGGCCTGCACCCGCATTCAGGAAGCGTGCGCCGCGCTTAAATAGGCGCAGGTTCAGACAGGCGTGCAGGTGGAGGCGGTTTTTTCCGCCGGGCTGTCTTGCAGCGGGCGCACAGGGGCCTATATCCCGTTTTCAAATGAAACGGGATATAGGCCCCTGTCGTCGTTTGGGCCTTTGCGGGCATCTGGCGATGTCTTCAGGGGCGAGATGTCGGATGGGCGAACAGGAGGCGAAGGGGGAACGGGCATGAAGGCATTTATCAAATCCGAACTGCTGCTGCGTTTCCTTGGCGGATTTGCCCTTGGCGCTCTGGGCATGTTCGCCTTTCATCATGTGGAACCGACGGTGATCACGCCCAGCGCGATCGCCGCGCCCGCCGCCGACGTCACCCCGCGATAACGGGTTCCGGCAGGGCGCGGGGCCTGCTGGCCGGGTGGGACGCCGGAACCGGACGATTCACCCACCAGATCGCACAGGCGGCGATGAGGCCGCCGGCAAGGACGTCGACGATATAATGTCCGCCGATCGGTACGGTTGAAATCAGCATGGCGCCGTTGATCGCGAGGAACGGCCAGCGCAGAAGCGGTGACTGATAATATCCCCATGCCAGCACCACGGCGGCAACCGCATGAAAGCTGGGCATGGTTATGATGCCGTCCAGCGTGTCGGGCCCGATCGCATGAATGACTCCCGCCCTCAACTGTTCATGCAGGACGGTGGCTTTCCAGGCCGCGGGGACGAGGATGTTTGAAACGTCTTCCGGCCTGATACCGAAATGGGCATAGCCACCGACCGCCGGTGCGAAGGGGAAAATGATCAGGCAAAAGCCAAGTCCGATTAATAACGCGCTCAGCGTTTTCCACGCAATATCGGGTTTCCCTGTCAGGAAAAACACCAGGAACAACAGGAATGGCTGCCAGTTCAAGGTACAATAGGCATGATTGAGGATAAGTGAAAGCAGGCCCTTCTCGTTCACCCAATAGGCAAATGAGATCCAGTCGAAATCAAAAAACAGGATCTTGTCCCAACTGTTTAGCAATGCGTCGACATATGGCCGGTCCTGTATGGCCAGAACCGCGCTGGCAAGCGCGACGGTCAGCCCCGTGGCCAGCCAGATGGCGCTGGCCTTCAGGAACTGGCCAAGGCGATGCAGTTTCAGGCATTGAAACGACAGGCCCGCCAGCCACAGCAATATTGTGCTGAAAAATAAGGGGGTGAGGCCAGATTGGTAGCGCAGCCCCTTGAAAACCATGCCGCATAGAAGGGCCGCCATAAATCCCAGGAGAAGATGGAGGGCGAGGCGGCTTTGATAGTCAATGACCTCTCCCTCGAACGGGTATCTGTGGGCCAGAGCCTTCAACGGCGCGCTAATCGACATCCGCCTGCTATGTCCGGGGGAGGTAAATATTCGGAAAACGATATAAATGCTTCGCGCTATGACGGCGGTGCGCGTCGCGAACGATTATCGCTGTCATCCCGCCCTGTTCCGTTCGGCCCTGTGGCAAGGTCAGATGTGATTCGCATGCTGAGGTGGATCGCTATTCAGAAAATGGCAGCTTTTCGTAAGCCGGAGCGCGGTCTGCTCACGGCAGGTGCGTGGCGCCGGCGCGAAAAACCGCCATTTGCAGGCAGCCAGCGCTGAATGTCGATCCGCCCCGACAACGCATGGCGCCGGTGACATGGGCCCTAACGGACTCGGGCGGGACATGTCGCCATATCCCGCCCGATCGGATCAACGGTTGAAGAGGGCGCGCCCTTATTTCGGCGCCAGCACCATCAGCATCTGCCGGCCTTCCATGCGGGGATAGGCTTCGACCTTGGCGATTTCCGCGACATTTTCGGCGACGCGCTGAAGAAGCTGCATGCCCAGTTGCTGGTGCGACAGTTCGCGACCACGGAAACGCAGGGTGATCTTCACCTTGTCGCCGTCACCGATGAAATCGTGCACCTTCTTCATCTTCGTATCATAATCATGATCGTCGATGTTGGGACGCATCTTGATCTCTTTGAGTTCCTGCGTCTTTTGCGTCTTGCGGGCGATATTCGCCTTTTTCTGGGCTTCGTATTTATATTTGCCGATGTCCAGAAACTTGCAGACCGGCGGATCGGCCGTAGGCGACACTTCCACCAGGTCGAGCCCGACGTCGGCGGCCTGCTCGATCGCTTCCTGCGTCAACATCACGCCCAGATTTTCGCCTTCCTCGTCGATCACGCGCACCTTGGGCACGGTGATGAATTCGTTGTAGCGAGGGCCGGATTTCGGCGGCGGCGCCAGCGGACGGCGCATCATCGGGGGACGTATAGCAGTATCTCCTTCTGGTCGTTGCGAAAATGGGCTCTTAGCGGCTTTTACACAAAGCCGAAAGGGGTCCGTGGTCCCGCCCATGCGGAATCAGGAACCCTATGGCAGTGCGACTCTACCGCATATCAGGCGGCAGCGCCTCTTTTGCAAGGTCGGAAATGATGTCGTCGAGTGAAATTACGCTCTGTCCCTCGCTGCCTAACCGGCGCAGCGCCACCGTGCCTTCCTCCGCCTCGCGCCGGCCGACCACCAGCAGATTGGGCACCTTGGCCAGCGAATGTTCGCGCACCTTATAGTTGATCTTTTCGTTGCGGATGTCGAGTTCGGCGCGGATGCCGGCCGCGCGCAGCTTGGCCACCACTTCGCCCGCATAGCTGTCCGCGTCCGACACGATCGTCGCGACCACGGCCTGCACCGGCGCCAGCCAGAGTGGCAGGCGGCCGGCAAAATGTTCGATCAATATGCCGATGAACCGTTCATAGCTGCCGAAAATCGCGCGGTGGAGCATCACTGGCCGATGGCGCTCCCCATCCTCGCCGATATAGGCGGCGTCGAGGCGGTCGGGCAGGACGCGGTCTGACTGGATCGTGCCGACCTGCCAGGTGCGGCCGATCGCGTCGGTCAGGTGCCATTCCAGCTTTGGCGCATAGAAGGCGCCTTCGCCGGGCAGTTCTTCCCAGCCGTAATCCGCCGTGGCCAGACCCGCGCGCGCGACCGCATCGCGCAATTCCGTTTCTGCCTGGTCCCACATCTCGTCGCTGCCGAACCGTTTTTCCGGGCGCAGCGCGAGCTTGATGGCATAGGTGAAGCCGAAGTCGCGATAAATGCGGTCGGCCAGTTCGCAAAAGGCCTGCACCTCCGCGACGATCTGGTCCTCCCGGGCGAAGATGTGCGCGTCGTCCTGCGTGAACTGGCGCACGCGCATCAACCCGTGCAGCGCGCCGTGCGGTTCGTTGCGGTGGCAGCAGCCATTTTCATAGAGCCGCAGCGGCAGGTCGCGATAGCTTTTGATGCCCTGGCGGAAGATCAGCACATGGGCCGGACAATTCATCGGCTTGAGCGCCATCCAGTCGGCGTCGCTCGACACGATCGGCCCCTCATCCTCGATATTGGGCACCTCGTCGGGGATAACGAACATATTTTCGCGATATTTGCCCCAATGGCCCGACGCCTCCCACTGGCGCGCGTCCATGACCTGCGGCGTCTTGACCTCGCGATAGCCTGCGCCGTCGATGGCGCGGCGCATATAGGCTTCGAGCTGGCGCCAGATGATATAGCCCTTGGGATGCCAGAAGACGCTGCCATGTGCTTCCTGCTGGAGGTGGAACAGGTCCATTTCCTGCCCGATCTTCCGGTGGTCGCGCTTGGCCGCCTCCTCCAGCCGGGTCAGGTGCGCGGCCAGCTGCTTTTTGTTCAGCCAGCCCGTGCCGTAGATGCGGCTGAGCATCGCGTTCTTCTGGTCGCCGCGCCAATAGGCGCCCGACACGCGGGTCAGCCTGAATGCGTCGGGCGCAAGCTTGCCGGTGGACGCCAGATGCGGGCCGCGGCACATGTCGTACCAGGCATCTGGCCCGCCCTTCGCCCCGGAATGATAGACGGTCAGTTCCTCGCCAGCCGGCAGTTCGCCCGCCCATTCCGCCTTGAACGTTTCGCCCGCCGCCCGCCATTGGGCGATCAGCGTGTCGCGGTCGATCACCTCGCGCACCAGCGGCTTGTCCGCGCGGATGATCTCCCGCATCTTCTCCTCGATCGCGGGCAGGTCATCGTCCGTAAACGGCCGATGCTTGCCATCGATGACCGGGGGCGCGAAATCATAATAGAAGCCGTCGTCGGTCGACGGGCCGAACGTGATCTGCGTGCCGGGGAACAGCGCCTGCACCGCCTCCGCCAGCACATGCGCATAGTCATGGCGCGCCAGTTCCAGCGCATCCGCCTCATCCTTCGCCGTCACCAGCGCGAGCGCGGCGTCCTGCTCCAGTGGGCGGGTGATGTCGCGCAATTCGCCATCGACCCGCGCCGCGATCGCCGCCTTGGCCAGCCCGGGACCGATCGCCGCCGCGATATCCGCCGGCGTGGTGCCCGGCGCGACTTCGCGCACGGAACCGTCGGGCAGGGTGATCTTGATCATGGCGGACACGGGACGTCCCTTTATTGAGGGCCTTTGATGGCAAGGCTGGTGGATGGGCGGCGAAAATTCCGCGCTCTTCCCATAAATGGGCCGCCCTTCCTGTCAATAGAAGGGCTGAAGGTGGGGCAGGCGGCGTTGCCGGTCGCGATCAGGCGATGACCAGCCGCGCGGCGTCGTCCGTATCGCGCAGGAAAGCGACCGGCCCCCCCACCGTGACGCCCTGCGGCAGGTCGGCGACGGTCATGCCGCACAGGGCAAGGCCGCTCTGGCAGGCGACCAGCGCGACGTCCAGCGCCAAAGCCTCCCCGATCAGCGTCGCCAGCATGGGCAGGCCCGCCATCTGGTGGGCCGCGTCGCGGGGTGCGGCGACCGGCGCGTGAAGCAGCGCGACGGCGTCGAGATGCAGGAAGATCGTCGCCGCCCCGCCCAATGCGGCCTGCGCCGCCGCCAGCGCCAGCGCGCCGCGAAACCGCTCCGCATCGGCGGTCGGTATGACGATCCTCAGTTCGCGCACAGCTGCGCGGCGCAGGCCGGGCAAGCCGGGTCCCTGGCGACCGTCACGGTGCGGAACCGCATCGACAGCAGGTCGGCGATCAGCAGCCGGCCTGCCATGTCGGCGCCGAACGGCACCAATTCGCGGATCACCTCCAGCGCGGCGAGGCTGCCCATCACGCCGGTCAGCGCGCCGATCACGCCGGTTTCGGCGCAGGTGCGTTCGGGCTGGTCCTCCACCGCGCCGACCAGACAGCGGTAGCAGGGCTTGTCCTTTTCCCAGCCGCGATAGGTCGACAACTGCCCCTCGAACGCCCCGACCGCCGCCGATACGAGCGGCATGCGCAGCCGGTGCGCGGCGTCCGCGACGGCGAGGCGCGTGGTGAAACTGTCCGACCCGTCCAGCACCACGTCCGCTTCGCGCAGCATCAGCGCGGCATTGCCGACGTCGATCCGGGCGTTGATCGGCACCAGTTTCACGTCGGGGTTCAGCCGTGCGACCGCCGCCATCGCCCGTTCCGCCTTGGGCGCGCCGATGTCGGCGGTGTCGAACAGTATCTGGCGTTGCAGATTGGACAGCGCGACCCGGTCATCGTCGATCACCCGGATCGTGCCGACGCCGGCGGCCGCCAGATAGAGGATCGCGGGGCTGCCGACGCCGCCCGCGCCGATGACCGCGACGTCCGCCGTCATCAGTCGCGCCACCCCCGCGCCGCCGATTTCGCGCAGCACGATATGACGGGCATGACGCTCAAGCTGGGCGTCGGTCAGTGTCATCAGGACACCACGCCGGTGGAACCAAAGCCCCCCGAACCGCGCACCGTGTCGTCCAGTTCGGACACTTCGGCGAAACGGGCCATTTGCACCGGGGCGGCGACCAGTTGCGCGATCCGGTCGCCGCGCGCGATGGCGAACGCCTCCTCCCCCAGGTTGATCAGGATGATCTTCAATTCGCCGCGATAATCGGCGTCGATCGTGCCCGGCGTGTTGGGCAGGGAGATGCCGTGTTTGAGCGCCAGCCCTGACCGCGGGCGCACCTGCACCTCATAACCGTCGGGAATGGCGATCGCGAATCCGGTGGCAACCGCATGCCGGCCGCCGGGCGGCACGGTCACATCTTCCGCCGACACCACGTCCATGCCGGCGGCGTGGGCCGTCGCATAGGCCGGCAGCGGCAGGCCATGCCCATGGGGCAGGCGCTTCACACGAATTTCAATCGGGGCGAGCGGAGAGGGCATAGGCGACCTTTTCGATGAGCTTGTCGGCGACGGCGGTCTTGGGCAGGTTTTCCCAGATGTCGATCCCGGTCGCCGTCACGATCTGCACGGCATTGGCATCGCCGCCCATCACGCTTTCCCCCGGCGGTCCCGATACATCATTGGCGACGATCCAGTCCGCGCCCTTCTTCGCCAGCTTCGCGCGTGCATGGTCGGCGATCTTCTGCGTTTCGGCGGCAAAGCCGATCAGCAGGGCGGGCCGCCGGTCCGAATGGCCGATAGTGGCAAGGATGTCGGGATTTTCCACCAGCGCCAGCGGCGCCGGCGCACCCGATGCGTCCTTCTTGATCTTTTGTTCGGCCGCATCGGCGGCGCGCCAGTCGGCAACGGCCGCCACCATGATGGCGACATCGGCGGGCAGGGCGCGTTCGACGGCAGCCAGCATATCGCGCGCGGTTTCCACATCGATACGGTCGACACCGGGGGGCGTCGGCAGGTGCACCGGCCCGGCCACCAGCGTCACGCGCGCGCCGGCGCGCGCGGCGGCGGCGGCGATGGCGAAGCCCTGCTTGCCTGACGAGCGGTTGGCGATATAGCGGACCGGGTCGATGGGTTCATGGGTCGGCCCGGCGGTGATCAGGACGTGGCGGCCCGTCAACTCCCCCCGGTTGCGCACCGCAAGCAGCCTTTCGATCTCCGCCGCGATCGCTTCGGGTTCCGGCAGGCGTCCGGTGCCCCATTCGCCGCACGCCATGGCGCCGTCGTCGGGGGACAGGACATGCACGCCATCGGCGCGCAACTGGTCCAGATTGCGCTGCGTCGCCCGGTGATGCCACATGCGTAGGTTCATCGCCGGGCACACAAGGACCGGCTTGTCGGTGGCGAGCAGGAGGGTGGTGGCCAGATCGTCGGCGATGCCCGCCGCCATGCGGGCGAGAATGTTGGCGGTCGCCGGCGCGACGACGACCAGATCGGCCTGCCGCGACAACTGGATATGGCCGATCTCCCGTTCTTCCTTCAGGTCGAACATCGCGCCATAGACATGGTCTTCGGTCAGCACGCCCAACGACAGCGGCGTCACGAACTGCGTCGCGCTTTCCGTCAGCACCGCGCGCACCGCGATCCCGCGCTTCCTGAGCAGGCGGACCAGTTCCAGCGCCTTGTAGGCGGCGATGCCGCCGGACACGATGAGGAGGATGCGCGCCGGTGTCATGCGATCATGTGTCATGCGATCATCTGTAGCAGCGCGAGCAGGCCCGCTCCAGCGCCGGCGGCCACCACCGCGACGAGGGCGTAGCGCCACCCGCCGCCCATGCGGATCAGCTTCACCTCGGTCAGCGGCGGGGGTGGGGGGGCGCCGCCCTTTTCGGGGAATGCCTCTTCGATCCGGCGGACAAGGCCCGGGAGGCGCTGGAGCGTGCGCCAGTTTTCGATGAGCGTATCGGCGGCCTTCGCCTCCGGCCCCAATTCGGTGCGCAGCCATTCCTTCACATAAGGGCCGCTGGTTTCCCACATGTTGATCTGGGGGTCGAGCGCGGTGGCGACCCCCTCCACCATGACCATGGTTTTTTGCAGCAGCAGGAGGTGTGGCTGGGTCTGCATGTCGAAATCGCGGGTGATCGCGAACAGCCCGTCCAGCATGCCGCCGACCGACAATTCGCTGACCGGCTTGCCGCGCATTGGTTCGCCCACCGCGCGCAGGGCCGTAGCGAATTCCGCGACATCGTGGTGGGCGGGCACATATTGCGCTTCGAAATGGATTTCCGCGACGCGTTTATAATTGCCGGTGATCAGGCCATAGAGGATTTCGGCCAGCCACATGCGCGCGCGCCGGTCGATCCGCCCCATGATGCCGAAATCGATGGCGACGATGTCGCCCGCCGCCGTCACGAACAGATTGCCCTGGTGCATGTCGGCGTGGAAAAACCCCTCCGCGATCGCCTGCCGCAGGAAGGCGTTGACCAGGCGGGATGCGATGGCGGGCAGGTCGTGGCCGGCGGCGACTAGCGCGGCGCGGTCGGCGATCTTGATGCCGTCGACCCATTCCATCGTCATGACCTTGCCGGTCGTGCGGTCCCAGTCGATCACGGGGATGCGATAGCCGGGCATGGCCTGCATCGCCTGTGCCAGTTCGGACGCGGACGCAGCCTCCCGCCGCAGGTCCAGTTCGCGCGCGGTCCAGCGCTTCAGATTCGCGATCACCAGCCGGGGACGCAGCCGCGCCACCTCTCCGCCCAACCGTTCCACATGGGCAGCGGCCCACTCATAGGTCTGGATGTCGCGATTGAACTGGTCGATGACGCCGGGTCGGATGACCTTGACGGCGACGTCGCGGCCGTCGGTCGTGGTGGCCCGGTGGACCTGCGCCACCGACGCGGCGCCCACCGGCTCCGGGTCGAAATGGCTGTATATGCTCTCCAGCGGCCGTCCGAATGTCTGTTCGATCTGCGCCCGGATCGTGTCGAACGGCACGGGCGGCAGGGCGTCCTGCAACCGCAGCAGGTCCGCCGCCGCCGCTTCGCCGACCAGATCCGGCCGGGTGGCGAGCGTCTGGCCAAGCTTGATCGCGGCCGGGCCGATCGCCTGGAACGCGTCGGCATAGCGCGGCTGGGCGGGCACGCGCGCGCCCAGCCGGGCCAGCCGTACCAGCCGCCGTACGGGGGCGGGCGTCAGAGGATCGCGCTCTATCCCCGTCAGTGCGCCGTGCCGCGCCAGGATGCGGCCCCATTTCAGGAGCCGCGCGATATGGGTCAGGTGGGACGCCACGACCGGGTCAGATCTTCCAGCCGCTGTGGATGGCGACCAGCCCGCCCAATATCGGCTCTACCTTCGTGCCGGTAAAGCCGGCGGTGCGGATCATCTCCTCAAAGCGCGGCATCGGCGGGAACCGGCGGATCGATTCGATCAGATAGCGATAGCTGTCCTCGTCCTTCGCCAGCAGCTTGCCCAGTTTCGGCACCAGCCGGTGCGAATAGGCGTCATACACATCCGCGAAACCGGGCCACACCGTGGTCGAGAATTCCAGACAGAAGAAGCGGCCGCCATATTTCAGGACACGGTGCGCCTCCGCCAGCGCCCGGTCGATATGGGTGACGTTGCGGATGCCGAAGGCGATCGTATAGGCGTCGAAGCTGCGGTCGGCGAAGTTCAGCGTTTCGGCGTTCTGTTCCGACCAGGCCAGTCCCTCCAGACCCTTCTTTCGCGCGCGTTCCATGCCCACGGCGAGCATGTCGGGGTTGATGTCCGACACGGTGACCCGCGCGCCGCGCCGGTGCAGGCGAAAGGCGATGTCGCCCGTGCCGCCGGCCATATCCAATATGGTCTCGCCCGCCTGCGGTTTCACCCGCGCGACGAAACGGTCCTTCCACAACCGATGCGCGCCGCCCGACATGGCGTCGTTCATCAGGTCGTAGCGGGCGGCCACGTTGGAAAAGACCGCGCCGACCAGACCGGCCTTTTCGGCGGCATCGACATCACGATAGCCGAAGGATGCTGTTTCGTTCATGGCCTGCCCCTCTAACCGGCAATCGCGCGCCGTGCCAGTCATGACGCCGGGAATCGTCGCTGCCTGTGCCCGGCGCGATTGCGAACCGGACGGCATGCCCTGCCGATCGGGGAAATGCGGAAACTAACAGGAACAATTGGAGCATCATCCGCTTCAGTCCGGGCGGATGATGCTTTAGGGCGGAGCCATGCCGGAACTTCCCGAAGTAGAAACCACCGTCGCGGGCTTGCGGGCCGTGCTGGAAGGCGGCGTGCTGACGCGGGTGGAGGCGCGGCGCCCCGATCTGCGCTTTCCTATTCCCGTTGACCTGCGGCAAAGGTTGACAGGCGCGCGGGTCGTGGGCCTGTCGCGCCGCGCCAAATACGGGCTGGTCGACACGGATCGCGGCGACATGATGATCTTTCACCTGGGCATGTCGGGGCGGTGGCGAATCGATCCGGCGGAAATCGGGACGCATGACCATCTGCTGCTGGAAACGGATCAGGGCCGCCGACTCGCGCTGAACGACCCGCGCCGCTTTGGGTTCGTCGATCTGGTGCGCAGTGAGGCATGGGCCGCCTATCCACCTTTCACCCGGATGGGACCCGAACCGCTCGGCCCTGACTTCACCGCCGCCGCGCTCGCCGCGGCGCTCGAAGGGCGGACCATGGCGATAAAGGCGGCGCTGCTCGACCAGCGGATCGTCGCGGGCCTGGGCAATATCTATGTGTGCGAAGCGCTGCACATGGCGGGCATAGCGCCCGGCCGGGCAGCGGGACGGATCGGGAAGCGAAGGCTGGTGCTGCTGGTCGAAGCGATTCGCGCGGTGCTGTCAGCGGCGATCGCCGCCGGCGGATCGACGTTGCGCGATTATGCCCGGCCCGATGGCGAGCTTGGCTATTTTTCAAAACAATGGCGCGTCTATGGCCGGGAGGGGGAGCCTTGCGCCTGCGGCGCGCCCGTGCGACGGCGAGTCGATGGCGGGCGATCGACCTTCTACTGCGCGGCATGTCAGGCATGAGTGGGCGCAATCGCGGGGCGCCGTCGGTTGACGGCCTGCGGGTTCCCCTGTAAGGGGCGCTCCTTCATGGGACCGGCCGGCACCGCCGACGCGTCCTCTTCGCCGATATCTGATTGAGACCGAGGACTGTAAATGGCCAATACGCCGCAAGCCAAGAAGCGCATCCGTCGCAACGCGAATCGTGCCGCCATCAACGGCGCGCGCATCAGCCGGATCCGCACGCTGGTGAAAAAGGTCGAGGCCGCTCTGGAAGCGGGTGACAAGGCAGCGGCCGCCAGCGCCCTTCAGTCCGTTCAGCCCGAACTGGCGCGCGGTGTCGCGCGCGGCGTTCTGCACAAGAATACGGCTGCCCGGAAATTCGGCAGGCTGACGAAGCGGGTCGGTGCGCTCGCCTGAACCCTTTACCTGTCGTCTGAAAACGGCCCGTCCCGGTATCTCCGGGGCGGGCCGTTTTTCATGGATCGTTCATAAAAGTCGCCTGTTCCCCGAATGGCGGATTCATTACGATTCGACGCGCTGCACCTAAGAATTTTTCTGATAACCGACTGAAAAATGGTTATAATATCATTACCCCAGCAAATCCCGGGGGTTTTGCGAGTCAACGTCTTTATTTCATTTTTTTGACCCGCCCCGCTCTTGATCCAGCCAAGCGCCCCTGTCTAACTTGGAAATCCAGCCGCCGTCGAATCACGCCGAGCGGCTTTTGCCAGGTTCGACGCATCATGGCTCGAAAATGCCGACGCATTTTTCGGGGATGTTTTCGTGCGTGGTCATTTCCTGCCTCCGGGCGGCATTGCATGGGGTTTGGCGCGACTATGAAGGACGGAGCGGCGGCATCGGTCGGGGTTCGGTCGGAAGGCGATGCGCAGGGTGACACGTCCCTCGCATCGGCCCTCGCATCGGCCTGGACTGTGATCCGTGCCGGGCTGCGGCGCGACATCGGCGCGCGCCTGTTCGACCAGTGGCTTAAGCCCGCCAGCCTGGGCGCCTATTGCGCTGATTCGCAGACGCTCGACATTCTTTTCGCATCCGATTTTTCCGCCAGTTTCGTGTCGGGCCAGTTTGGCGACCGGCTGTGCATGGCATGGCGCGCCGCCGGGGTGGGGGTGCGTGACGTGCGTCTGGTGCGGGCGCCCGACGCGACCGGGCCCAGCCTGTTGCGCGTGGGGCGGCATGGCGGCGACGCGGCGCAGTCCGCCGACGATCCGTCGTCATCGTCTCCTCGGGACGCGCATCCGGTCGCCGTCGCGGCCAATTTCGAGCCGCGTCATGCGTTCGACGGTTTCGTGGTGGGCGACAGCAACCAACTGGCATGGTCCGCCGCGCAGGCGATGGCGGGCACGACCCAGCCGCGCTTCAGCCCGCTGTTCATCCATGGCGGCACCGGCCAGGGCAAGACCCATTTGCTGCACGCCATCGCCGCCGCCTTTTGCGCCCATTCGCCGTCGGCGCCGGTGCTGTACATGTCGGCCGAACGGTTCATGATGGATTTCGTGACCGCCATGCGCGCGCAGGAAACCATGGCGTTCAAGGCGCGGCTGCGCGCGGCGCGGTTGTTGCTGATCGACGATATCCAGTTCATCGCGGGCAAGGGATCGACGCAGGAGGAGTTTCTGCATACGATCAACGACCTCATCGACACGGGCGCGCGCATCGTCGTGACGGCGGACCGCGCGCCACAGGCGCTGGACGCCATCGATGCGCGTATCCTCTCGCGTCTGGCCGGCGGGCTGGTCGCCGATATCCAGCCGGCCGGGCTCGACCTGCGCCTGGCGATATTGCAGGCGAAGCGCGACGCCGCGGGCGCGGCCTTCGTGCCCGACATGGTCGTCGATTTCCTGGCCCGGTCCATCCGGTCCAACGTCCGGGAACTGGAGGGGGCCTTCAACAAGCTGATCGCCTATGGCCAACTGACCGGCCGGGAGATCGACCTGGAATTCGCCCAGACCATGCTGGCCGACGCGGTCCGTGCCGGCGCGCGCCGGATCACCGTGGACGACATCCAGAAGGCCTGCGCCGCGCATTACCGGATCGATGCCGCCGAAATGCGGTCCAGGCGCCGGGCCCGCGCCGTCGCCCGACCGCGTCAGGTGGCGATGTATCTGGCGAAGCAGATGACGCCGCGCTCGCTGCCGGAAATCGGCCGGATTTTCGGTGGGCGCGACCACAGCACGGTCATCCATGCCGTGCGCACGATCGAAGGGTTGCGGCAGACCAATGCCGATATCGATGCGGATATCCGCGCGCTGCAACGGCAATTGCAGGGCTGAACCGTCATCGGCCCTGCAGGGGCCAGGGCTGTCTGGCGGCGTGGAAATCATCGCGGATGCAGGATAGGCTGGCACCCATGATTCGCCGCCTGATCGCTCCGCTGCTCATCCTTCTCGCCCTGATAGCGCCGGGGGCGGCGCTGGCCGATCCGGGCGGGCCGGCCGATGGGTCAGCCGATGTGCCGGTCGTGCTGGACACCGGCGCGGGGCGGATCGTTGTCGCCGTCCACCGGGGCAAGGCACCGGAAACGGCCGCCAATTTCCTGCGCTATGTCGATGAGAAGCGATTTGACGGCACCCGCTTCTACCGCGGCGTGGGGGCGAGCGATTATGGTTTCGTGCAGGGCGGCGCGCAGAATGATCCGGGGCGCATCCTGCCGCCCGTGCGGCATGAACCCACGACGCAGACCGGGCTGACCCATGATGATGGCGCATTGTCCATGGCGCGCTATGCGCCCGGCAGTGCGACCGGCGATTTCTTCATCGTGCTGGGCGCCATGCCGGCGATGGATGCCCGCCCCGACGCGCCGGGCGACAATCAGGGCTTTGCCGTCTTCGCCCATGTGGTCGAGGGGATGGATGTGGTGAAGGCCATATTGGCCGCGCCCAAATCGCCGACCGCGGGGGAAGGCGCGATGAAGGGGCAGATGCTGGAACAGCCCGTCCTCATCCTGACGGCGCGGCGGGTTCCGGGATAAGGGGCAGGAAGCGCGGCGCCTGTCGGCCGCCCTTCCCCGCCGCATCGTTGCGATCGGCAGGCGTCGCCATAACTGTCCCGGCATGGGGCATGGCCGGTATCAGGTCTTTTTGTGTATTGGCCTTTGGCGTTATCCTTCTATCCTGCCGGCCATGCGTATCCTCACCACATCCGTGCTGCTCATGGCGGCCATCGCGAGCGCCGCCGCTGCGCAGCGCGGACCCGCGCCCTTCACTCTTGCGGAAACCGGGCAGGCGTTCGACACGCTGCGTGACGCCATCGCGGCCGTTGGCGACGGGCGCGGGACGGTGGTGGTCGCGCCGGGCATCTACCGTGAATGCGCGGCGCAGAATGGCGGGGATCTCGTCCTGCGCGCGCAGACGGCGGGCAAGGTGATCTTCGACGGCATGCCGTGTGAGGGCAAGGCGGCGCTGGTCCTGCGGGGCCGGTCCGCGACCGTCGAGGGCATCGTGTTCCAGAATCTGCGCGTGCCGGACGGCAACGGGGCCGGCATCCGTCTGGAGAGCGGCAATCTGACGGTCACCAACAGCCTGTTCCGCAATAGCGAGCAGGGCATATTGTCCGGCGACGCACCGGGCAACAGCGTGCGGATCGACATGTCGACATTCCGCCATCTGGGGCGCTGCGACCGGGGGCTGGACTGCGCGCACGGCGTCTATATCGGTCGCTATGGCAGCGTCACGGTGACCCGGTCGCGTTTCGACCAGGGCAATGGCGGCCATTATCTCAAAGTGCGCGCGCCACGCGTCACCATCACCGACAACAGTTTCGACGACAGCGCCGGGCGCGCCACCAATTATATGATCGACCTGTCGAACGGCGCCAGCGGTGAGGTTCGCCGTAACGAGATGGTGCAGGGCAAGGACAAGGAAAATTGGAGCGCCTTTATCACCGTCGCGCCGGAAGGGCGGGAGAATGACAGTTCCGCTCTGGTGATCGCCGACAATCGCGCCGCTTTCGTGCCCGGATTGCAGCGCAACAGCAGCTTCGTCGCGAAGTTCACCGACGATCCTGTGCGGATTGGCCCCAATGTTCTGGCGAGCGGCATCAAGCCGTTCGATCGCCGCTGAACCCATTGCGCGCGCGTCCGCCGGGCGGCATGACGATGCGATGCGCACGACTCACGGTTCCGCCAGCGTCCGGCTCTATCACCTGACCGACGCGGGGGATGGCGGCGCGGCGACCACGCTTTTCTACGGACCGTTGGACGACGCCATGCGGATCGCCGCGCAACAGCCGGAACAGGTGCAGGATGGGCTGTTCCTGGCGACGGAAAACGACGTCGTCGCCTATATCGATCTGCTCGAAGGGTGAGCGCCGCCGTCGGTCGGGATGTCGCCCGGAACATGGGCGCGGGTGGTTAAAATTTGCCCCATTTCCCCTTCCGTCCGGCCTTTAGTGGGTCTAGGGGGAAGGGATCATGGGAACGCCTCGCACTTTATATGAGAAAATCTGGGACGCGCACATTGTGGAGCGGCGGCCCGATGGCACCTGCCTGATCTATATCGACCGGCACCTCGTGCATGAGGTGACCAGCCCGCAGGCCTTTGAAGGATTGCGGCTGGCGGGGCGCAAGGTCCGCCGGCCCGACCTGACGCTGGCGGTTCCCGACCACAACCTGCCCACCACCGCGCGCCGCGACGGGGCGGGGCAACGCATTCCCATCGCCGATCCGCAAAGCGCCGAGCAGCTTGCCGCGCTGGAGGCCAACGCGCCGGCGTTCGGCATCCGCTATATCGGCGATGCCGACCCTGAACAGGGCATCGTCCATGTCGTCGGGCCGGAGCAAGGCTTCACCCTGCCCGGCACGACGCTGGTCTGCGGGGACAGCCATACCAGTTCGCACGGCGCGCTCGGCGCGCTGGCGTTCGGCATCGGCACCAGCGAGGTGGAACATGTGCTGGCGACCCAGACGCTGCTGCTCAAACAGTCGAAGACGATGGAGGTCCGGGTCGACGGTACGCTGGGCTTTGGCGTGACGGCCAAGGATGTGGCGCTGGCGATTTGCGGCCGGGTCGGCACGGCGGGCGGCACCGGCCATGTCATGGAATATCGCGGCTCCACCTTTGACGCCATGTCGATCGAAGGGCGGCTGACCGTCGCCAACATGTCGATCGAGGCGGGCGCCCGTTCGGGTCTGTTCGCGCCCGATGAAAAGACGTTCGCCTATCTCAAGGACCGGCCGATGGCGCCGCGCGGTGCCCAATGGGACGCGGCGGTCGCCTGGTGGCGGACGCTGGCCACCGACGACGGCGCGCGGTTCGACCAGAGCGTGCGCATCGACGCGGCCAGCATCGCGCCGATCGTCACCTGGGGCACAAGCCCGGAGGACGTGGTGGCGATAACCGGCGTCGTGCCGGACCCCGACAGTTTCGACGATGCGTCGAAACGCGACGCGGCGGCGCGCTCGCTGGACTATATGGGCCTGTCCGCGGGCCAGCGTCTGGAGGATGTCGCCGTCCAGCATGTCTTCATCGGATCGTGCACCAACAGTCGGATAGAGGATCTGCGCGCCGCGGCCGCCGTGCTGAACGGCCGGCATGTCGCCGACCATATCAAACAGGCCATGGTGGTGCCGGGATCGGGACTGGTCAAGCGTCAGGCCGAGTCGGAAGGGCTGGACCGGATCTTCACCGCCGCAGGTTTCGAATGGCGCGAACCGGGCTGTTCGGCCTGTCTGGGCATGAACCCGGACAAGGTGCCGGCCGGCGAGCGGTGCGCATCCACCAGCAATCGCAATTTCATGGGACGGCAGGGGCCAGGTGCGCGCACGCATTTGCTTTCGCCCGTCATGGCCGCTGCCGCGGCGATCACCGGACATCTGACGGATGTGCGCGAATTAATGGCGAAAAGCGGGGAAATGGTCGCATGAAGAAAGTGTTCTGGCTGCTCACCGCGGGCGCGCTGGCCAGCGCGGCGCTGGCCGCCGGGCTGGGGCGGGCCGAGGATACTGCCCCGCCGGCCGGCGGGGCGCATGCCGGGTAGGCGCAGGCCGGCTGTTGGAGAAGCTGACCACAATCGACGGCCGGGCTTATCCGTTCGGGATGAAGAATGTCGATACCGACATCGTGATCCCGGCGCACTGGCTCAAG